>JBKJLX010000196.1:0-9596 GCA_046596645.1 Polyangiaceae bacterium | reverse complement strand
GTCCTGGGCGACGCAGTCGAGATCGTCGTCGCACTGGGGCGCGCCGCCGCCGCCGCCACTGCCTCCACCCGAGCCGCCGGTGCCGCTGCCACCGCCGCCCTGGGCGCCGCCGCCCGCTCCGTCGCCGCCCTGCCCGCCGCCGCCCTGGCCGCCGCCACCCTGCGACGCGCTGCTGCTCTGCTGCGAGGGGCCTTCTCCGCCCTCGCCGCCGCCGGCGGGGTTCGTCGTCGTCGACGATGCGATGGTCGACGTCGAGGTCGATGAAGACGGCGACGAGGTGCTCGTCACGTCGGAGCCACCGCTGCCGAGGAGGCCCTCATCGGGTGCGGCGATAAGCGAACAGCCGCCGGTGGCGCCGGCGCCGAGCGCGATCACGCCCAGGAGGCCGAGGGATGAGAAGAAGCGCATGGCAAACCTCGAGGGGCGGGGCGCGCGCCGGAGGGGGCACGCGCGAAGTGCGCCGCGAACGGCGCCAGGGAAATCAGGCTAGAGCCTGGAGTCGACTTCGTCACGCCGGGGCCCGTTTGCGGCACGCCGTACGGCGCCGCGCCGACTCTCACCCACAAGGGCCCCATCCCCTACCGCGCTCTGCGCGTGAGCGTCGCCGGGTACCTCAGGCGCGGCGGCGGCGACGAGCGGGCGCCGGAGGCACCGCGTCACCGAAGAGCGACAGCGTCTCCCCTCCCGCCTCGGCACGCGCGGGCTGCGCGGGCAGTGACCTTTTCCTCTGCGCAGCGGCGGACCGCGCGGCGGTCGAACGCGCGGCCTCCTCCTCCGCGTCGTACGGAAGGAGACAGTCCGGGTCGTCGTTCCCCACCTTGTTCGCGCGGCTCGAGACGGCGGTGCCGACGAGCGCGTCAGCGGGTGCCGACCGCAGCAGCTCCGCGGCGGCCTCGGGGCTCGCGTGCAGCCAGGCGTCGACATCGCCCTCCGCGATCACCACCGGCATCCTGTCGTGCGCTGGTGCGACGACGTCGTTTGCGGCGGTGGTGACGATCGTGAACTCCCACGGCGCCGCCGCCTCGGCGCGCGCTCCGCGCGCCGGGCCCCACAGTCCGGCCAGCCGCATCAGCCCACCGTTCGTGGGGTGGAACCAGATCGGGTGCCGCGCCTTCTGCGGGCCGACCCACTCGTAGAACCCGTCCACGGGGACGATGCAGCGCCGCCTCGCGAAGCCCTCGCGAAAGGCGGGCTGCCTCTGGATCGTCTCGGCGCGTGCGTTGATCAGGGGGTAGCTCGGCTTGCCGCTGCCGGCGCCGGGGAGCAGGCCCCATGCTGCCGGCAACAGCTCGGGCGCGCCGCCGGCCGGGGGCAGGCGCACCACCCAGTGCCGCTCCATCGGCGCGACGTTCCACCGTGGTCGGTAGAGCAGCGCCTGCTCGTCGACCGCCGGCACGCCGAGCGCGCGCACCAGGTCCTCGTAGCTGGGAAACGTCGCCGTGAATCGTCCGCACATCGGAGGCCCCTCAGTGTCCCAGATGCGTGCACCGCCGGCACGGGTCGCCTTCACGCTCGCGCGGCCAGCCTCGACAGGGCCACCGCGGTCCGCCTCTGCCGCGCGCTCTCGGCGATCGCCAGCAGCGGTGCGTCGCGCTCCAGGCGCTTGCGCTCCCTGGCGAGCTCATCCGGCAGGGCCGGCACCAGGTGGCCGAGAGCCGCGCGCGCCGTCCCGAACGCGCCCTCGAGCGCGACGTGGCCGCCGGCGCTCGACCACCCCTCGCGCTCGATCGTCAGGGCCGTCGCCACGACCGTCGCGAGGTCGGAGGCAACGCGGGCGGCGAGACCCGCCTGGGCGGCGACCGACAGCAGATAGCCGGCGGTCGAGGCGAGGACGTGGACATCCTCCACGGTGCGGAACGGCTTGAGCCAGTCGTCCCATCCGTCGCCGGGGAGCACCTCGCCCGCGTCCACCACGACGTCCTCCAGGAGCACGCGTGCGTGCGGAACCTCGGGCGCAAAGGCGGTGGGGGGGCGCGCCTCGATGCGGACGCCGTCGCGATCGGCCGGAATGCGGACGGCCACCAGCTGCTTGCGGCCGGCGTCGTCGACCGCCTCCCGCCTCGCGACGACGAGCAGATCGTCGGCGAGCGGGGCCAGGGTGACGAACGTCTTCTGACCCCGCAGGCACAGGCCGATGCCGGCGCGATGGGCGAGGGTCGTCTCGATCGCGCGAGGGTGCACGCCCGCCACCTCGGTAGCGGCGAGGCACGTCGTGCGACCGCGGCGGATCCCGGGGCCCATCGCGTCGAGCGCGGCGAAGTAACCCGCCACGAACGCGAAGCCGAGGCGGTCGGCCGCGGCGCCGCCACGCACCGCGCGAGCGACGGTCGATCCCATCCCGGGCCCTGCGGCGACGGCGCCCACGAAGGCCGCCACGTCCTCGAACGCGCCGCGCTCGCGCGGAACCATCGCGTCCCGCAGCAGCGTCTGGAGGAGCCCCGCGTCGGCTCGTCGATCCTCGAGCATGGGCCTGCACGTTAGTCGCTGGTGCTCGGCCGGGTCGGCCATTCCGGGACGCGGCAGCCGCCTGCACGCCGCCACCCGAAATTTCCGCCCTGGCGGGAGTCTTTCGCGCGCGTGAAGGCAAACCGTCGTTGACCGCGCGCGGCTCCGCGGGTGCGATCGGCGACGGAGAGACTTTGCGATGCGCTTGCGGTCCATCTCGTCCAGCTCGACTCCTCGACCGTCGCTCGCCTGGCTGTTCCCTCTCGGGCTGCTGGTCGGCGCGGGCTGCGTGGGGCTCCTCGGCGACCCGGGGGACGACGCGGCCTCTGACGACGCGGACGGCGCTGGTGGTGCCGACGGCAGCGGGGGCGGCGGAGAGGTCCCCACCGAGGAGGCGCTGGGCGAGATCGGCGAGACGCTGGCTCGCCGCCTGACGCCCGCCGAGTACGACGCGACGGTCCGCGATCTGCTCGGCGTGGAGGACGCGTCGAGTACGTTGCTCCTCCCCGAGAACAGGCGGACGCCCTACGACAACGACTACACGCTGCAGGAGCCGTCGGAGGCGCTCATCGCCGGGGCGGAGCTGCTCGCGTCCGACATCGCGACCGAGGTCTCGTCCGACCCGTCGCGGGTGGCCGACGTCCTCCCCTGCGAACCGTCGGGCCCGGGCGACGCGGCGTGCTTCGCCGACTTCCTGCGCACGTTCGGGCGTAGCGCCATCCGCCGCGCGCCGACCGACGCCGAGGTGGAGCTTTGGTCGACGCTGATCGCGCACGGCGAGGAGGCAGGCGACTTCGCGGTCGCCGTCGACTCGGCGATCCGGCTGTTCCTTCAGCACCCCGAGTTCCTCTACCGCGTCGAGATCGGCGAGCCGGTGGAGGAGGAGCCGGGCGTCTTCCGTCTGACCCCCAGCGAAGTCGCCACGCGCATCGCGTACCTGACCTGGGGCAGCACCCCCCCGGTGTGGATGCTCGACGCGGCGGAGTCGGGAGGCCTCGACGGTGAGGACGCCATCCGCGCCGCTGCGACGGACATGCTCGACGACGATCGCGCGCGCGCTCGCATCGCGCGGTTTCACAGCCTTTGGATGGGCTACGAGGAGCTCAAGCACGCGCCGGCGCTGACCGCCTCGATGCAGGCGGAGTCGCGGGCGCTGATCGAGCGCGTCCTCTTCGACGAAGGCGGTCCGTGGACCGATCTCCTCCGATCCCCGGACACCTTCGTCGACGCGACGCTCGCCGAGCACTACGGCCTCCCCTCGCCGGGCGAGGCGCCAGGCTGGGTGGCCTACCCCGAAGAGCAGGGCGCCGCGCAGCGGCAGGGCCTGCTCTCCCACGGCACGTTCCTCTCGTCGTTCGCCAAGTTCGACGACACCAGCCCGACGCAGCGGGGCCTCCTCATCCGCACGCGGCTGTTCTGCCAGACCATCGAGAACCCGCCGCCGGGGGTGGACGTCGACACGCCGCCCGTCTCGGACGACCCCGACGCCTGCAAGGTGGACAGGTACGCGCAGCACCGCGCGGGCGGCTGCGCCAGCTGTCACTCCCTCCTCGACCCGGTGGGCTTCGGCCTCGAGAGCTACGACAGCGCCGGTCGCTACCGGCTGACCGAGGACGGTCGCCCCGACTGCAGCATCGACGGGGTCGGCGAGCTCGCCGGCGTCGGCGCGTTCAGCGGGCCGGCCGAGCTGGCGTCGCTGATGATCGAGGCGGGCGGGCTGGAGGACTGCGTGGTGACGCAGCTCTATCGCTTCGCGATGGGCCGCTACGAGCTGCACGATCCCGATCGGGCCTTCATCGGCCGCCTGGTGGAGGACGCCACCGCCACCGGCGAGCTGCGGTTCTCCGAGGTGCTGCTCGACATGGTGTCGGCGCCGGCCTTCCGGTTTCGTCGCGAGCCGGAAGCGGAGTGAGAAGCGAAGCCATGCGATTCCTGAAGCAGAGAAGCCTCTCGCGCCGCGCCCTCTTGCGCGGGCTGGGTGGGTTCGGCGTCGCGCTGCCGTTCCTCGAGATCATGACCACGCCTCGCATCGCGCGCGCACAGTCGGGGCCCACCCGGTACGTGTTCGCGTTCGGTGGCAGCTCGCTCGGGATGGACAGCACGCAGCTCGTGGTACCGACCACGTCCGGTGCGCTCACCGCCACCCGCGGCCTGGCGCCGCTCGCGGACCTGGGCGTCCTCGACGAGGTGTCGCTGGTCTCCGGGCTGCTGATCCCGTGGGACACCGGGTCAGGCATCCCGCCCGGCGGGCGCGCGGTGAATTTCCACGCCTCGAGCCCGGCACCGCTGGTGACCGGCGTCGCCGGTGGCCCCACCGGGGACGAGAGCCTGCACGGCGCGTCGAACGATCAGGTGGTCGCCGACGTGATCGCCGGCGATGTGCTCCACCACGCGCTGACCTACCGCGTGCAGCCGGCGTACTACCGCGGCAGCAACGGGACCGGCGGCGACCGCGGGCGCATCACCGCCCGGCTGAACGCCAGCCAGGAGGTCGAGCCGATCGAGCCCATCATCAGTCCGCGGCTCGCCTTCGAGAACCTCTTCAGCGGCTTCGCTCCGCCCGACGGGGAAGAGGCGGCGGCTGCGGCGGCGCTCCTCGCGCGCCGCAGGAGCGTGCTGGATCTCGTCCATCGCGACACCGAGCGGCTCCTGCCCCGGCTGGGCGCGCGCGACCGGCAGCGGATGGAGCAGCACTTCGACGAGATCCGCGCCCTGGAGAACCGGCTGGCGTCGATCGCGCCGCCCACCGAGCCGGCGTGCGTGCTGCCCACCGACCCGGGCGACGATCCCGCGATCGGCGGCGCGGTGGAGAACGGCGACACCGGCGGCTACGCCGCGGGTGGGGCCTACAGCGGGGAAGAGGAGCGGGCCCGCGTCATGATGGACCTCATCCACATGGCGTTCACCTGCGACCTGGCGCGCGTCGCCTCGGTCATGTTCACCCAGGCGCAGTGCTTCATGAACATGGCGCCCCTCTACGGCGACACCTACGCCACCGACCTCCACGAGATGAGCCACTTCTCCATGGGCGGCGGCGAGCAGGGCGCCGGCGCGATGGCGGACGGCGTCGCCTGGCACGTCAAGCACTGGGCGACGCTGCTCCAGAAGCTGCGCGACACCGAGGACGCCGATGGCTCCAGCCTCCTCGATACCACCGCCATGGTCCTCGCATTCGAGGGCGGCATGGGCTTCGACCCCGAGGGCGTGGCCGAGGGCATGGCGCACTCGACCGAGAACATGGCGGTGCTGGTCGGCGGTCGCGCCGGCGGGCTGCTCGGCGGACAGCACATCGTGGCCGAGGGGTCACACCCGGTCGAGGTCATCAACACCGCGATGCGCGCGGTCGGGGTGGAGACGGAGCTCGGCGAAGTGCCAGGGACCATCGACGCGCTGCTGGGCTGAGGCGTCGGCTCCCACCGGCGCTCGAGGGGCGGGCGCCCGAGGCGGGTCCGGACATTCTCCGCCCGCGCGCGCCTTCACGGACGGGCCCCGTCGCGCTAGACGGAGCGCATGAGCTTCGGTCGAAATCCGTACGTCGCCAAGGCCGAGGCCGCCGAGCAGAAGGCGGCCGACGCGCCGGACGACATCGCCCGCATCCGCGCGCTGCGCGACGCCGCCCACCAGTGGGATCGCGCCGCCGAGCGCGAG
Organism: Polyangiaceae bacterium; assembly: GCA_046596645.1. GTDB lineage: Bacteria > Myxococcota_A > Polyangia > Polyangiales > Polyangiaceae > JBKJLX01. The sequence goes on along the minus strand of JBKJLX010000196.1, from coordinate 3,503 downwards.
AAGCCCGGCAAGTACCGCGTCGCCTACGAGGCGAACGCGACGCGCAACCGCGAGCTGGCTGACGCCGCCGCCGACGCACCGCCCCCCGCGGCCGAGCGCCTCGCCGAGGTGCGGGAGAAGATGGCGCGTGCGGTCTCCGCCCCCGCCGCGTCGGAGGACGAGGCGGACCCGGGTCCCGGCGGCCTGCTTCACTGACGCATTCGCGCGGCAGCCGCCTCAGGCAGCGAGATCGTTGATGTCGGCCGCCAGCGCGTAGAGGAACAGGAACAGGTAGACGACAAGCCCCCTCGGCGGCGGCTTCCCCGCCTTCTGCTTGGCGATCGCGACCTGCTGCGGCACCAGCACCGCGGCCCAGTAGATCCCGTAGATCGGGATGAAGAGGTGCCACGGCTTGAGCTCGCTGCCGGCCGCGGCGTTCACCTCCCGCACCATCGCAGCAGCGCTGAAGAACGTGAGGGCCACGCCGACGAGGATCGCTGCGGTGGGCGCGAAGCGGAACGCGGTGGTCCCCAGCGCGTTGCCGAGCGGCGGTGCCAGGATGAAGAACACCGTGGGGATGAGCCAGGTCGTGAGCGGGTTGCGTCGCGTCGGCGTCGTCGCGGCGGCGATCGCGGTGGAATCGGTCATGTGAGGGCCCCCTTGGCGCGCGAGAAGTGCGCGCGTCGAGACGGTACTGGATCCCGGCGCGACGCGACGATTTCAGCGCGCCGCTCGCCGCGGGATGGCCACCGCCTCGTCGCTCGCGCGCTCGCACGCGGCGTACAGCTCGGCGAGGTGCTGCGCAGTCACCTCCTCGCTCACGGCCTCCTCCCGCGCGGCCTCCTTCCCCAGCTCGGGTGCGGCGGCGAAGGGTCCCTGCTGCACGCGCGCGGGCTTGCTGGCAGCTGGGCGAGGTCGTGTCGCCACCGCCGCGAGCGAAGGGCTGTCCGCGACCCGGTCGAGCGCCGCCAGCAGCTCCTCGCAGCGGCGGGCGTTCGTGGCTGCCTGCAGGGCGCGACGCGACCCGTCGCCGCGGCGGCGCGCATCCCCTCGGGTGGCGGCGGGCGCGGGGGCCAGATCGATCAGGGAGAGCTGCTCCTTCGCGTGGGCCGAGCTCGTGTTGCGCATGCCCGGAAGATGCGCCCCGCCACCGCGTCCGCGAAGTGTCGGAGAATGTCACGGGACATTGTTCGTCAGATGTAGGTCGCTACGTCGACGCGTCGCCGAGCTCGCGGATCTCGCGGTTCTCCACGATGCGACGCCGCGCGCGCTCGGCGGTGAGGCGCAGCATGGCGCGGCCCACGGCCTCGCCCTTCACCGACAGCGACTTGAACGGTCGCAGCACCACGCCCAGCGGGCGCGCCGCGTTGACGAACCACGGCGCCGAGTCGGAGCGTACGCCCTCGATCATGGCCGGGCGCCAGCAGACGGCGCCCACCTCGTCCATGAGGTGCTGCTCCGTCTCCGCCTTCACGCGCGCCCACATGAACTTGCTGCCGGCGTCGGTGCTCATGCCGCTGATGAAGTGGAACGCCGCTTCGGGGCTGCCTGCCGAGAGGGCGCGCGCGGCCGCCATCGCCATGTCGTGGGTAATGCGGCGGTACTCGGTCTCACCGGAGACCTGGGTGCTCGACACCCCGAGGCAGTAGAGGACGGCGTCGAGCCCGACGAATAGGTCCGTCACCGGCGCCAGGTCGAGGAAATCGCGGTGCAGCGTCACCTTCAGCTTCGGGTGCTCGATCGACAGCCGCTTGCGAGCGATGGCGCGCACCTCGTCGACGTTCCACGCGTCGAGGCAGGCGCGGAGCACGCTGCCGCCGGCCGAGCCGGAAGCGCCGGCGATCAGGACCTTCATCTGCCGTCCTTCCACTGCACCGACGCCGTCGCTGGCCACGATCTCGGTGCCGTTCGCGAGACGCAGAGGGTACCACGCGCCCCGTGCCCGCTTCCGGCGCGGAGCGAGGTTGGCAGCTAGCCACCGATGGTCGATCCTCTGGTCATGGCTCGTCGTCGTCGCTCGTTCGATCGCATCGCGCAGGGTGTCGTCGCCTCGGTCCTCGGCATCGTCGGAGGCGGCTGCGGCGGGCTCGACGTGGAGGGGATGGAGGCGGTCCCCTGCAACGACGGCGCTTTCGATGCGCTGGGCGACGTCGAGCTGTCGGCGGAGTACGACTCGGTGGAGCTCGTGCAGCAGGCTGCCCTCGGCGACGGCGCAACGAGCGTCATCGCGTCGCGGGGCACGCGGTGCTCCGGCGCGGCGGACGCCGAGGCGTGCAGGGCCGCGGCCGAGGCCCTCCTCGCCCCCTACGACGGGGAGGGTGACCCGCCTCCGTCGCCCTTCCTCTTCGGAGACTGCGGCGACGTCTGCGACCTCTACTTTCTGGTCACGACGCGCGGCGACGAGGTCACAGCGATTGGCGCCGAGGGCGTGCACGGCCTCTTCCTGCCGATCGACACGCCCACCGAGGCGGCGTGGATCGCCGGGCTCGCCCGATACCAGCTGACGTGCGGCAACGCCGAGGTCACCGGCGTGCGCGCGGCGGGAGAGGGGTGGGAAATGACGGCCAGGTATAGAGAGCTCTGCTTGATCGAGCTGCGGCAGGAGCTGATCGCCATCTCCACCGACGGCACGCTGAAGGTCCTGGACGAGGAGGTGATCTCGTCGGAGGACGCCTGCGTCGGGCGCCGCCCCGCCTGCGCCTCCGCCATCCACCGCCGCGGCGCCACGCTGCTCGGGGCACGCCTCGCCGGCCTGGCCCAGCTGGAGGCCGAGTCGGTCCCCGCGTTTGCCGAGCTGGGGCGCGAGCTCTCCGCCCACGGCGCGCCGCGCTCGCTCGTCCGCCGCGCCCACCGGGCCCGGCGCGACGAGGTCCGACACGCGCAGGTGATGGGCCGCCTCGCGCGCCGCCATGGCGGGCGCCCGTCCAGGTCCTCGGTCCCGCGCGCGGCGCCCCGGCCGCTGGTCGACGTGGCGATCCTCAACGCGCGCGAGGGCTGCGTGCGCGAGGCGTTCGGCGCCGTGGTCGGCCGCTGGCAGGCGCACCGCGCGGGCGACCCTGCAATCCGCGCGGCCATGGTGCGGATCGCCCGCGACGAGGCAGCGCACGCCGGCCTCTCGCTCGCCATCGACGCCTGGGCCACGCGCCACCTCGACGCCGCGGACCGCGCGCGGGTGGACGTCGCGCGCGTCGAGGCCCTGGCGACGCTGCGCGCCGAGATCACACGCGGCGAGCGCGACCCGGAGGTCGCCGCCGCGCTCGGCCTGCCCGCGCCGGTCGAGGCGCGCCTCCTCCTCCAGGCCTTCGCGCGATTCACTGCGTGACCGCTCCGGCTCATCGCGGGCGCTGGAAGCGGTAGCGCGCCGTCGCCTTGTCGCCTTGCCGCCCGAGGAGCCCGCGCTCCACGCCGGCTGCCAGATCGCGGCTCGCCGTCGCGCCCGAGAGCGGCTGCAGGAGCGCGGCGAGCCGCGATCTGGCAGCCGGCGTGGAGCGCGGGCTCCTCGGGCGGCAAGGCGACAAGGCGAC
>JBKJLX010000116.1:0-2658 GCA_046596645.1 Polyangiaceae bacterium | reverse complement strand
GATCGAGCCGACCAGGCCAAAGTGAAAGAGGAACGAGAACGCTGCGATGATCGTGGTCGTCCAGTCGATCATCAGGCCACCGCGGACGCTCGAGGGGAGCTGCGGCTTGGGCTGGATCGGAGGAGGCGCGACGAACTGAAAGAGGAACGTCGTCTCACCGATGACGACCTTGCCGCGCGCCTCCTCGCTGAGGGAGACCTGGTAGGCCTGGGCCGGGCCCTGCTGGACGCGCTTGGCCTGGCCGCGGAGCGCGTTGAGATCGCTGATGCCCGTCTTCAGCGCGACGCGGCCGCCCATGCCGTCGAGGAAGTTCAGGACGTAGTCGTTGCCCACCAGCTCGAAGAGCTTGAAGTTGGGGGGCACGCTCTTCGTCGGCAGGACGAACATGCTCTTTTCGCTGGGGCCGACGGTCACGTGGGTGCGCTGCTTGATGACGCGCTCCTCGATGACCTTGCCGCCTTGCACCAGACCGATGCGGAGGACCTTGGGACCGGCCTGCTGCGCGATGGCGCGCATGACCGCCGTCATCTGCCCAGGGCGTCCGGCGGCTCCAGCCGGCTGTTGTCCTGTGGGCGTCTGCTGCGTCATTCGAAGGTCCTCCGTCGAAGCGGGACGAGGCCCCGCAACGGCTCGGTGTACACCCGAGCGCGAAAGTTCCCGAGAAGGTTATCCGGCCCCATCGGTCCGGTCCAGCACCGGGCGGGTCGGGACGCGGCGAACGGACGCTCCGGGTCGCGCGGCGCCCACACGGCCCCCCACCAGCACCCCGACCAGCTCGTCGACGAGCCGGCGCTGGGTGACCTCGTGGGCGTCGCTTCGCAGCCCCAGCGCGCCCGCGAATGCCGCCGCCAGGCCGCCCACCACCGCCGAGAGGACGGCGGCGACGTTGCGACCGTCGAGCAGGGCCAGCGCGGCGCCAAGGAGACCTCCCAGCAAGCCGACGCGCAGACCGGCCGCTGACCAGCCTCGCACCACGATGAGGGCCCCGTCGACCTCGGCCAGCGCAGCGTCGACCTCGAGGGCCCGCGCGTCGCCATCGGAGGCCGCGCCGAGCTGGGCGACCAGCGATGCCTCCCACGAGCCGGGCGGAGCCGACGCCCTCGCCAGGGCCAGGCGGTCCTCGATGGGTGCCCTCCGCAACGAGGCGACGAGGCGCGGCGCGCCAGCGGAGGGCCGCGACAAGACCCGCCGGTGCTTGGCGACGGCGAGCGCTACCGCCGCAGCGGCCGAGAGGCCGCCGACGGCGACCGGGAGCCAACTCCCTGTCAAAACGGGTCTTTGTAGACTGCCTTCTCGATGCGATCGAGGAACGGTTGCCGCAACTCCGCCAGCGTCAGCTTCGGCTGAATGCGGCTGACATCGACGGCGGCGATCGGCTTCTGGATGCGGCCGGTGATCGTCACCTCGGCCAGCGTGATGACGCCGCGCTGATCGACGCCGGCCGAGCCCGGCGGCACCACGGCGCCGCCGCCCGGAGCCGGCGCGGCCGCAGGCGGCGCCGGCTGCTGCGCATGCGCATTCGACGGGGCAGCGATCGCGAGGGCCGCACCCAGGACGAGAGTGGCGAACGAGAACGAGGTGATCTTCACGTGGACCTCAGCAGGGTGCGCGACGCGTTGCCGCTTCGATGCGGAAGGCGGGCGAGAAGGAGCGGACGCATGGGTGCCTCCCGGTGACGTCTGGGACAGCTGCCCGTGATCATCCCCGAGCGACGGCGGCGACGCTACTCGTCTCCGTCGTCGGCGGGAGGCTTGGCACCGCCCGGACCGGCCGGAGGCTTGGCTGCGCCTGGCGGCGCGCCCGCCGGTGGCTTGACCCCGCCCGCGGGTGGAGCGGCCGGGGGAGGCGCCGAGGCCGCCGCCGAGGCCGCCTCGAGCTCGCCGCGCTTCAACTTGGCGCGCTGGAGGAGCTCGTCGGAGTCGTCCGGCTCGCCCTTCTTGCGCAGCTGCTGGAACTTCGTCAGCGAGGCGCTGGCGGCGTCGACCTGCTGCATCGGCGTCATCCCCGGGATGCTCGGCGCGAAGAGGTAGAGCAGCCCCAGATTGTAGTGCACCTGGGCCAGTGACGCGTTCTTCTGCATCACGTACTCGAAGCGCTGCTTGGCTTCGGGGTAGCGACCCATCAGGCGGTAGGTGTCGCCCAGCGCCAGGTGCGCAGGGACGTTCTCGGCGTCGAAGCGCAGCGCGCCCTCCAGGAGCGGCAGCGCCTGCTCGGCGTTGCCCGCCTCGAGGAGGAAGGTCGCAAGCGCCACGCGCGCCTCGACCAGATCGGGCCGCCTCGCGATCGCCTTCTGGAACTGGTCGATGGCGCCGCCGCGGTTCCCCTGCTCCTTCAGGATGAGGCCGCGCAGCAGCAGCGCCTCGGCGTTGTCCTTGTCACGCGGGGGGTTCTCCGCCTTGGGGTCGAAGCCGTCGAGGATCGCCTGGAGCGAGTAGAGGGCGAGATCGATGCGCCGGTGGCGGTAGTGATCGCGCGCGATCACGATCATCGCCGGGCGGTAGTTGGGGTTGATCTTCAGCGCCTCCTGCGCGATCTGCTGGGCGGAGCCGGTGTCGCCGGAGATCGACTTCACCTCGGCGAGGGCCGCAGGGATCGCCGCGCTCTTCGGTACCTCGCTCCGCTTCTTCGTGAGAAAGGCGTCGGCCTCGGCGCCCTGAC
>JBKJLX010000019.1:0-6859 GCA_046596645.1 Polyangiaceae bacterium | reverse complement strand
GATCGAGCTCATGTTGACGATCGCGCCCTTCTGGTCGTTCTCGGCCATCTTGGCGACGACGTCGCGCACCATCCAGGTGGCGCCGGTCAGGTTCACGTCGATGACGGCCTGCCAGTCGGCGCGCGAGAGCTTGGCGATCTTGCCGCTCTCCTTGTCCTTCTTCACCAGGAGGCCGTCGCGCAGGATGCCGGCGTTGTTCACCAGGCCGGTGAGGCCGCCCATCTGCTCGTGGGCCCAGTCGACGAAGGACGCGGTCTCCCCCTCGTCCGCGACGTTGAGCTTGCGGGTGAAGACCTTGCCCTTGAGGCCCTTGGTCTCCTCGGCGAGGGACGCCAGCCCCTCCTCGTTGACGTCGCCCGCCGCGACCGACGCGCCCGCCTCGGCGAGTCGCGTGCAGAAGTGACGGCCGAGGCCCTGCGCCCCGCCGGTGACGATGATCTTGCTGTCCTCGAGTCGCATCGCTGAAGCCTCCGTGGCCGCGCGGAGCGCGGCGTGGTGAGGCGCTACCTGCCCGAGCCGGCGCCGCGTCGCAAGCGCAGCCGGCCCGGCCGGCCCCTCAGCGACCGCGCAGCGAGCGGCCGAGGTCGGCGATGGCCCGGGCGTGGAGGCGGCTCGCCCAGCTCTTGGAGACGCCGAGGCTCTCGGCGATGTGATCGAAGCGCTCCTCGTGGAAGTAGTGGCGCTCCACCAGGGTGCGCTGCGCCTCGGGGAGGCGGCCGATGGCGTCTCGCAGGCGCTCCAGCGTCCTCCGCTCCTCCACCGCCGTCTCCGGATCCGGGCCCGGGTCCTCGATGCGCTCGACGTGAGCGCGCGACGCGACGAGCCCGACTGCGAGGGCCGCGGCATGGCTGGAGAGGGCGTCGGCGAGCGCGGCGCGCGCCGTCTCCTCGGTGGGGAGCTCGGCGGAGCGCGGCGCCTCGGCCAGGGCGTCGGCCACCAGCTCGGAGGCGAGGAGGGCGGCCGCGCGCCGACGAACGCCACGGCCGTGCGTCTCCTTGCGGACGTGGTCCATCATCGCCCAGCGCACGCGGATCGCCGCGTAGGCCTCGAACGGCGCCCGCGCCGGGTCGTGATCGCGCGCCGCCTCGACCAGGGCGGCGCGCCCCACCGAGCACAGCTCGCCGATCTCCCCGCGGTACCCGACTCGGCGGGCGAAGCTCTTCGCCAGCGGCTCGACCATCCCCCGCGCGTCGTCGATCAGCGTGGCCAGGGTCACCGGCGGCGGGCGATCGGTCGGGCCCGTATCGTGGTCGTCGAGCGCACGCGGGTCGCGCGGCGTGTCGTCGTCGAGCGGCGGCGCGTCGTCGATCAAAGTGTCGGCATCTTCGATGAGGAACGGCGGTCCGCCGCCGACGGTCGGCATGGGGTCAACCCCCGCGACGGCCGCCCACGGCCCGCGCGTCCTCCGCCCCGTCGGAGCCGAGCACGTCGCTGCGGACGAGCTTGCCGCTCTCGTCGACCTCGGGGCGGCCCCGGGCGTCGCTCGCCAGGCGCTGCAGCTCCGCGTCCTCCTTCAGCCGCGACGCGATCTGCTCGCGCATCCACGCGAGCTCGTCGTCGGAGACGGTGCCGCGGTAGGGCGCGACGGCCGCGTCGACCATGTCGGCCAGCCAGGGCTCGAGCGACACAGCTTCCATCCGCTTCAGCCTAGCAGAGGCCCCGTCCGGTCTACTTCGGCCCGTTGAGGCAGGTGTCGAAGGCGGCGACGTTCTTCGCGCTCATGGCGCAGGTGATCGCAGCCTCTTCCGCCACCTTGCCGACGAGGCTCGACGCGCACGACTCGGCCCAGCGGGCCTCGAGCGTGCGCGCGGCGGCGTCGATCGACTCGCCGGCCTGGGCCCTCTGCTTGTCGGTCAGCTTGGGGCTCAGCTTGGCGGTCTCATCCGACCTGGTGAGCTCGCCGTACTTCCCCGCCAGCGCCCGGCACTCGCGCGGAGTGATGTCGCGGAACTTCGCGCTGGGGTCCGGCTCGTCGCTGGATCCTCCGGGCGGCCCCGGCATCGGCTTCGGCTCGTCGGGCGGGGGCTCGGCTTCCGGCTCGCCCCCGGGCGGCGGGTCGGACGGCGGCTGGAGGTCCAGCGTGGCGTCCGAGGCGTTGGTGGGTGTCGCCCCAGCGCCACACGACGACGTGAGCGCGACGACCAAGGCCAGGGACGAGAGCCACTCAGCGCGTTGCATGCACCGCGATCATAGAAGATGGACGCCGCCCGGGGTACGACCACCTCCATGAGCCCCCCGGTGGTCCTCTGCGGCTCGATATCCCTGCACCCCGTCGGCCTCGGCCGCGCCATGCACGAGGCGGGGTACCGGGCGGCCGGGCTTCCCTGGGCGTACGTGCCCTTCGCCGTCGAGCGCGACCTCGAGGGGGCGCTCCGCGGCATGCGCGCGCTCGGGATCCGCGGGCTCGGCATCTCGATGCCGCACAAGCTCGCGGTGATGGCGCACCTGGATCGCGTCGACCCGCTGGCGACGCGCATCGGCGCGGTGAACACCGTGGTGAACGACGCGGGAACCCTGGTCGGCCACAACACCGACGCCTCGGGCGCGGTCGCTGCGCTGCGCGAGGCGCGAGACCCGCATGGCGCGCGGGTGCTGGTGCTCGGCGCGGGCGGGGCGGCGCGGGCGGTGGCGTTCGGGATGGTCGACGCCGGCGCCGAGGTCGTGATCGCCAACCGCAGCGAGGCGCGGGCGCGGGAGGTGGCCGACGCCTGTGGTGCACGCGGCTCTGTCCCCTGGGACGACGCGGCCGCCACCGTGGCGGAGGTGGACGTCGTGATCAACGCGACCAGCGTGGGCATGGTGGCGCCGGGTGAGCCGGCCGGCGCGCCGCTCCCCGGGGCCGCGCTCCGCGCGGGGCTGGTGGTCATGGACATCGTCTACAAGCCGGTGGAGACGGAGCTGCTCCGCGCGGCACGGGCGGCAGGCGCGCGGACGGTGCACGGGGGCCGCATGCTCCTGCACCAGGCGGGCGGTCAGTGGTCGCTCTACACCGGCCAGCCGGCGCCGCTGGTGGCGATGGACGAGGCCCTCCGCGCGGCGATGGGCTGACCCTGGCCGCGGCGGACGCCGCGGGGTTGGCCCGGCTGCCGGCGGCGCGCCACGATCGGGCGCCGTGCCTCGGTTCTCGCCTCCCTTTCGAGCCGTCCTCGCGATGCTGGTCGGCGTAACCGTCGGCGGTGCGGCGTGCGGGGGCGGAGCCGGAACCGGAACCGGAACCGGAACCGGAACCGGAACCGGAACCGGAACCGGAACCGGAACCGGAACCGGAACCGTCAGCAGGGCGGTGGCCGCAGGTCGGCGAAGAGGTCGGCGCTGAAGTAACGCTCCATCCTGTCGCAGGCGATGGTGGCGATCGTCTTGCCGGGGCCCAGCCGCCGCGCGAGGACGCGCGCCGCGGCGAAGTTGAGCCCGCTCGAGGGGCCGACCGGGAATCCGCGGGCGCAGAGCCAGCGGGCGGCGTCGATGCAGTCGTGCTCCAGCACTTGCACGTCGTCGGAGAGGCCAATCTCGTCCGCGTCGAGGATGGTGCTGAGCCCCTCGATGACACCGGGGATGCCGCCGCAGATCTCGGGCTGCCCGGCGAAGCACACGCTGCCCTTCGCCGGGAGCGCCCTCGCGATCACCGTGGGGTGGCCCGCCTCGCGCAGCGCGCGCGCGATGCCCATCAGCGTGCCGCCGGTGCCTACGCCCGCGACGAAGCCATGGATGGTCGTCCCCACCTGCTGCACCAGCTCCGGCCCGGTCTCGCGCTGGTGAGCCCGCGCGTTGAGCGGGTTCTCGAACTGTCGGACCAGGAAGACCTTCGGGTCCTCGGCGGCCATCCGCCTGGTCTCCTCGATCGCGGCGCCCACACCGCCCGACCCGCACAGCAGGACGACCTCACCGCCGTAGCGCTTGATGATGTAGACGCGCTCGGCGCTGACGTTCTCCGGCATCACCGCGCGGAATTTCACGCCGAGCACCGCGCAAGCCATCGCCAGCGAGATCGAGGTCGAGCCGCTGGAGGCCTCGACCACGATCGAGTCGCTGGTGAGGGCGCCCGTCTCCACCCCGTGCGACAGCACGAACGACGCCACGCGATCCTTGGTCGACCCGCTCGGGAGCAGGTACTCGAGCTTCAGCCAGATCGTGGCGCCGGTCTCGGCATCCTCGATCGGCACCGCCGGCGTCCGCGCCGCGAGCCGCGTCAGCCACGCCTTGCGCTCGACGAGATTCGCCACGGGTCGAGTCTACGCCAGCCGCGCCGAAGGGCAGGCGCGCCGGCCGGGCACCTCTCCCCTCGGCGAGCTCCGGGTTCCCGACCAAGGGCCGCCCGGGCGCAGGATCGGCGAGGGACGGGCGATGACAGACCGACCATCGATCTTATTTAACATAAATGCTAAATACGTATCGGAGCTGCCGGGAGCCTGCTCGTGCGTGAAGCGCCCATCGACATCATGTTCTCCGCGCTCGGAGATCCGACGCGGCGGGCCATCGTCGAGCGCCTCGCGGCGGGCGAGGCGACCGTCCTCGAGCTGGCGGCGCCCTTCGACATCAGCCTTCCGGCGATCTCGCGCCACCTGAAGGTGCTGGAGGAGGCCGGCCTCATCTCGCGGGGGCGCGATGCGCAGCGGAGGCCGTGTCGGTTGCGACCGCAAGCGCTCGAGCAGGTCACGGCATGGGCCGAGCACACGCGGCGCGCCTGGGAGGAGCGCTTCGAGCGGCTGGACGAGTACCTGCGCGTTCTGCAGGCACGAGAGAACGACGAAACCAAGGACCCCAAGAAGGAGAATGGCGATGGCAGACGGAAGAAGCGCTGAGCGGGCATGGGCACTCGACCGGGAGATCGTGCTCTCGCGCGTGTTCGATGCACCGCGTGATCTCGTCTTTCGTGCGTGGACGGACAAAGAACACTTCGCGAAGTGGTTCGGCCCCCGCGGCTTCGTCACGACGATCAGGGAGGGCGACATGCGGGTGGGCGGCCGCTTGCGCTTCGACATGCAGGCTCCCGACGGCAAGGTCTGGGACAACCGCATCGTTTTTCTCGAGATCAACCGCCCGGAGCGCATCGTGTTCGACCACGGCTCCGACAAGGACGACGACCCGGGCCGCTTCCACGTCACCATCACGTTCGACGAGCAGAGCGACAGGAAGACCGTGATGACGATGCGTCAGCTCCACCCGACGAAGGAGCAGCGCGCGATCGGGATCGGCTTCGGCGCCGTCGAGCTCGGCTACCAGACGCTCGACAAGCTCGCCGAGCACCTGCGCTCGCAGACGTGACCAGCGGCGCGCGCGCTGGCGCGTCGGGCCCTCGGCGGCCACGAGGTCGGCACCACGCGACGAGGCGCGCATCGCACATTTTCTCACTGGATCCGCTGCATTGGCCTGGATCGCCAGGGCCCCGGTGGGCCCGGGCGCTGCCGGGAAATTCGCGGCACCGCCGCTCCAGGCGGGGCGAACACGGTCTGGCATCGCGGTTGCACAACGGTCGGTCATGCCGATCGATCGCTCGCCCCGACTCTTCGCGCTGAGCGTCCTCGCCGTCCTGCTGACCGCGTGCGCCCCCGCCTACGACGGAGAGACCGACGAGGGTGACGACACGGCCGAGAACGAGGACGCGATCAGCGACGACGTCCGCTTCGACGTCGTCACGCACAACATCGCCGGCGGCATGTTGAACTACGGCCGGGTCGAGGCGCTCGACAAGGTCGAGGCGGAGATCGCGGAGGCCCGGCCGGACGTCGTCATGCTCCAGGAGGTCTGCCAGACGCAGGCCGACGCGTTCATGGCCTCCCATCCCGCATGGGACGTCGAGTTCCGCGTCACGCGCCCGAACCACCCCAAGTGCGGCCCGCTCGGGCACCTCCTCGCTTCGCATCACGGGCTCGACGACGTGACCGAGACCGATCTGGGCCATGCCGACGTCGGCAAGTCGGTCACGCTCCTCTGCGGCAACGTGAAGTTCGAGAAGCGGAAGGGCTCGGTGCGCGCCTGCAGCACCCACCTCGTCTCCCGGAACGATGATGATCCCGCCGACAGCGATCGGAGGCGGGCGCTCGAGGTCGAGGCCCTGGTCCATACCGTCAACCCGATCGTGAGAGACGGCAAGGCGGTCGTCATCGCGGGCGACCTGAACTCGGGCCCGAAGAAGGAGACCCTCGATCCGATCTATCGGCTCAAGCGCAACGGCGAATGGGGCGGCGGACTCTTCGACGAGGCGGACCAGACCGACCCGCGTCGCGAGGAGTACCGCGAGCAGGGCGTCTCCTGCGCCCCCGGCGCCTGCCGCAGCGGCGAGCCCACGCACGGAAACAACAAGCTCGACCACGTCTTCTTCTCGAACAACCGCATCTCCGGCGAGCTGGAGGGCCGCGTCCTCGGCATGGGCAAGTCCGATCACAACCTCTACCGGGGCTCGGCGATGCTCCGCCTCCCCGCCAAGAAGAACTAGCAGCGCGACCCCGGCGCTCCCCGCGCCACGCGAGCGGACGACCGCCTTTCCCGTGGCCGACGCGCAGTGATTCCATCCATCGCCCCGGGCTGAACGTCGCCAGATGCGACGTTGGACCCGGGACGAGGCCTCTTCTCGCCCTCAACGTCGCGTTGAGCGACGTTCAGGGCGGGTCGCGGTCGCGCGTCGCACGTGACGCGCCCTCGATCGCGGTCCCACTCGCGCCGACCTCGCCGGCGCGCCCGAGCACGGGCTTGGGGGAGACCGCCGAGGCGAAGCCGGGGCGAGGGGGGGCAGGTGTAGGATCGTGCGCCTGAGCGACACCGACGACGAGCGCGACCGGCACACCGAGGACCCGACGATGGTCGAGCGTCGACCGGTCTCCGGCGACACCGTCCCCCTCGCGTCGTCGCCCGGAGGAACGAT
>JBKJLX010000797.1:0-6639 GCA_046596645.1 Polyangiaceae bacterium | reverse complement strand
GCTCGAGAAGTTGGCGCTGTTGAAGATCGCCTTCTGCAACGCACCCGCCTTGAGGAGCGCCTCCTCCGCGCCCTTCCTGGCGGTGTTGTCGGTCCCGATGAGCAGGTAGCCGATGATGTCGCCCTCGTTGTCGCGCAGCGCCGTCACCGACACCACGGCCGGGAAGCGGCTGCCGTCCTTCCGGATGTAGGTCAGCTCGTAAATGTCCTCGATCCCGCGCGAGGCCTTGAAGACCAGCGCGTCGAAGCCCGGCGTGATCGTGGTTCCCAGCTCGACGCTCAGGGCCTTGGCACGCGCGATGAGCTCCTGCGGATCCGAGATGTCCGCGGGCGTGATCTTGTTCAGGACCTCCGCGGCCGCGAACCCGAGCATGTGCTCGGCGCCGACGTTGAAGATCTGGATGACGCCCTTGGCGTCGGTCGCGATGCTCGAGAAGTTGGCGCTGTTGACGATCGCGCTCTGGAGCGCGCCAGCCTTCAGCAGCATCTGCGCGTGGCCCAGCTCGGAGCTGGCCGTTGGTGGCTCTTTCTTCATGATGGGTCCTGGCGCCAGACCGCGCGCCGAGGGGGGCGCAGCGGGAGGCGAAGCGATGCGATCGGCGACGAGCGTCGAGGCACGGTACGCCTATTCCTCGGTTGCACCGCATCCTTCGCGATGCGCCGCCGCGATGCCAGGTGCTCTCGTCAGATGCCAAGCTCGCGACTTCGCCCCACCTGTGGCGCCGCGATCGCCACGCCGAGGCGGGCGTGTGAGCTGCGATGAACGGTCGGGCACCGCCATCGTCACGGAATGGATTCCATCGCACGATTCGGCCGTTCGTCTCTTGCCGAGCATTGCACTTCGACATGCAGCGGCTGCACGCCCCGTGCGGGCCAGGCAGCGTCCTCTTCACGCCCGCGAGATGGCGAGGACCAGCCCCCCAGCAGCCAGCATGAGGGCGCTCGCGACCGCCACCGTCGCACCGAGGCGACGTCCGCCCACCATGGCGGCGATCGCGCTCTTCGCGGCGGTGTTGATGGCCACTCCCAGGAGAACGGTGGTCGTCGCGACGTCGGGGTCCAGGCCATCCCGCGCGAGGCTGGCGGTGGACACGGTGATGGCGTCCACGTCGGCGATGCCGGCGACGGTCGCCGCGACGTAGATCCCCGCGTCACCAGCCCACTTCTGGGCCGCATGGCTGGCAAAAAGCACGGCTCCGAAGAGCAGGGCCATGCGCACGGCGGCCCCGAGTTCGAAGGGATTCGAGAGCTCGACGTCGCCGACCTGCGGGGCGCGCTCTCGCATTCCGCGATAGAGGAGGGCCGACACGACGATGCCCACCGCCACCATGGCACCGATCGGGCCGGCCAGCGTGCGGACCAGCGGAGGGTAGACGACCGCCACCTCGATCAGGACGCGGCCGAGCATGATGATCGACGCAAGCAGGACCGCGACCGCCGCCATCGGAGCCAACGACGCATCCCGACGAGCCCGGTGCGAGAACGCCAGGGTGACGGCGGTCGAGGAGACCAGGCCACCCACCAGCGCGGTCACCGCCAGCCCCCGCCCGGTGCCCAGGACCCGCTGCGCCACGTATCCGACGAAGCTGAGGCCGGCAATGAGCACGACCATGAGGCCGACGTGGAATGGATTGAAGACCCCGAGCGGACCCAGCGTGCGGTTGGGCAAGAGCGGCAGGATGACGACCGCCACGATGAGAAATTTCACGCTGGAGTAGAGGTCTGCGGGAGAGACCCGCTGCACCAGCCCGTGGAGCCGCGGCTTCGACGACAGCAGCAGCGTGACCACCACCGCCGCGGCTCCGACGACGATGCCGCGCTCTGCCGGCGAGGGGATGGCCTCGTGGCTCGCGGCGAGGGCCCCGAGCATGAAGGTCACCAGCGCGGCGATCTCCGTGGTGAGGCCGCGGTCACGACCCTCGCGCACGTCACTGGCGAACGCCACGCCGAGGAACGCGGCCAGGCTGGCCAGCGCGGCGACCGGGACCCACACGGACGACGACCGCCCCACCAGAACGGAGAGGGCGCCCAGGAGGGCGAAGAGCGGAAAGGTCCGGATACCGCCGAGAAAGGATGACCCCTCGTCGGCCGGGGCACGCGACTGCTCGCGCTCGAGCCCGACCAGGAGACCGGCGGCGAGCGCCAGCCCCAGGTCGAGAAGCGGAGCCTGGACGTCCATCGCTATCCGGTCATGGCCGGATGGCCACCTTGACCACGCCGTCCCGCTGGTTGGCGAAGAGGTCGTAAGCCTCCTCGATCCGGTCGAGGGGGAAGGTGTGCGTGATCAGCTCCCCGAACGGGGCCCGGCGCGCGGCGACGACGCTCATCAAGCGGCGCATCCGCTCCTTTCCCCCGGGGCACAACGTGGTCACGATGGTGTGGTCGCCGAGGCCGGCGCTCATGGCGTCCAGGGGGACGGCGAGGTGACCGGCGTAGACACCGAGGCTGGAGACCGTCCCGCCCGGCCGGACCGCGCGGAGTGCCCCCTCGAAGGTGGTCTGCTGGCCCAGCGCCTCGATGGCCACGTCGACGCCCCCACCCGTGAGTCGCTTGATCTCGGCCACGACGTCCTGCTCGTCGGGGTTGAGCACGACGTCGGCGCCCATGCGCTTGGCCATGGCGAGCCGGGCCGGCAGCCGATCGACCCCGATGATCAGCGACGCCCCCGACATCCTGGCGCCGGCGGTCGCGCACAGCCCGATGGGCCCCTGCGCGAACACCGCGACGGCGTCGCCGAGGCGGACCCGACCGCGCTCCGACGCAGCGAAGCCGGTCGACATGATGTCGGGGCAGAGGATGACGTCCTCGTCGGTCAGCCCGTCCGGAATCCTGGCCAGATTGCAGCGAGCGTCGGGCACGACGACGTAATCGGCCTGACAGCCGTTGAGCGTGTTGCCGAAGCGCCAGCCGCCGACCGCGGCGAAGCCGTCACCGCCCTGGGAGCATTGCGCCCCGCAACCCGACAGGCAGGCCCGACAGTGGCCGCAGGGGGTGATGGCGCCGATGACCACCCGGTCGCCGACCTGGTATCCGTCGACGTGAGGACCGAGCGCTGCGATCACGCCGACCGGCTCGTGGCCGATGATCAGGCCGGCGCGCACCGGGTACTCACCGCGGAGGATGTGTACGTCGGTCCCGCAGATCGTCGTGAGGGTGATGCGCACCAGCGCCTCACCCGGCCCCGGCTCCGGGCGCGCGATCTCCCGCAGCTTGATCGCTCCCTTCGCCTCGAAGACGGCAGCACGCATGGTCATGGTCATGGCGGTTTGTCCTGGGCTCAGGCCACGCGTCGACCGACGAGGTGGGTTGTCGAGCGCGGCATGCCCGGTGCAATCCTCGGTCCGCGCCGCCGTGAAGCTCGAGCGGGAATCCGAGAAGAGGGTGCCGGAACGGGTGCAGAAGCTGCACACGAAGGTGCAATCTCGGGACTGGGCGGCGCTCTTGGTGGCCGGCGATGGCTCGCCCTGCGCCGCTCGCGGCTCAGAAGTGCTTGAGCCCGGCGCCGTGCTGCTCGGCGTGCGCGACGAGATCACGGACGAATTGGTCCAGCGCTTCCCAGTCGGTGAGCTCGTGGTCGCGAGAGGTGTCGGTGGGCCCGCCCTTGGCCGCGACGATCCGCTTCAGGATGAAGCGCTCGAGCACGCCGTATTTCGTGTACGCGACACATCCGGCGACGGGCAGTACGCGTGCCGGGTGCCACCCGGTCTCCTCGAAGAACCGCGCCATCATCCGCTGCACGTCGGCGTTCGCAGCGTCGCGGGTCTCGACTGGTTGGCTGCGGTCCTCCACGGTCGCCTCGGTGAGGCTCACCGAGAGGAAGGCGGAGGGGAGCCTGGTCAACGCTTCTGCGTGCCGCCGTCCGAACTCGACCATCTCGGGCTCGTGCTTGCCGGCGTGGACCGATGCGATCGCGATCACCAGCCCGAGCTCCTCGAAGACGACCCGGCGCCCGTCGTCGGCGACGTTGGCGACGATGGCCGCGAGGCCGCGGGCGCGGAGGGCCGCCGCCACGTGCTCGGCGACGTGCCGGGCGTGACCCTCGCGGGTGGCGTAGAGGACGCCGATGGGGCGCGTAGCGTAGGCGGGCAGGGACATGGGAGAAGCTTCGGCAACGATCGGGCCAGCTCCGCGTTTCTTCGCGACGACCGCGCTCGCGCCGGGGCAGCTCGCCTCTACCGGCGTCCATCAAGGCACCACCGTTTCGAGAGCTGTCGGAGCGATCTCCCGCGCGGTCCGCCGCACCTGCCGACAGCGCCAGATCGAGTACACGGCGGGCAGCACCACCAGGGTGAGAACGAGGCAGGAGAGCAGGCCGCCCACGACGGGCGCGGCGATGCGGGCGGACACGTCCGCGCCGGGGCCCGACTCCCAGAGGAGGGGAAGAAGGCCCAGGACCGTGCTGGCCACCGACATCACGATCGGGCGCACGCGCGATGAGGCGCCCTCCACCACCGCCTCGTGCACGTCGGCGGGCTCGAGCGCCCCGCTCCCTCCCAGACGTCGGGTGACTGCTTGATCGAGGAACTCGACCATGAGGATCCCGGTCTCGGAGGCGGTTCCCACGACGGCGATGAGCCCCACCCAGACGGCGGTCGAGACGTTGTAGTCCTTCAGGTGGAGGAGCCACACGCTGCCGATCAGGGCGAACGGCAGGCTGGTGAGGACCAGGCCGGTCTGAGCCCAGCCGCGCATGGCCCGGCGGAGGAGGAACACGACCAGGAGGAGGGTGAGTGGCACGACCCAGGCCATGCGCGCCTCCATCTCCTCCATGAACTCGTACTGTCCGGTCCACTGGAGCCGATAGCCCGCAGGCAACGAGAGCTCGCGCTCGACGAGCAGCTTGGCGTCTGTGACCCAGCCGCCGAGATCGCGCTGCGAGGCGTCGATGTCCGCGAAGACGTAGCCGACCAGGACGCCGTTCTCGTCCTTGATCATCGGCGGTCCCGTCACGACGCGGACATCGGCGATCGCCCCGAGCGGAACGGTGGCGCCCGCCTGTCGCCACCGGGCGCTGGGATCGGCCTCGAATCCAGCCGGCGCGGCCATGCCCGCGGCGGGCGCAGCACCGGGGGAGCTCCCTTGCGTTCCCGACCGACCCGGACCGCCCCGCCCTCCGCCGCCCATCGACCCCCCCCCAGCCTGCATCGGCGCGGAGCCACCTTGCATGGGGCCCGACACCGGGGACGACCCGGCCCCCGAGCCACCGAGGTCGACCTCGCCCACCGCCTCGGAGCTGGCGACCGGGATCAGGATCCCGCGCAGCGCCTCGGGATCGGCGCGATAGTCGGAGGCATAGCGCAGGTTGACCGAGAACCTGGATCGGCCGGAGATGACCGTCGAGACCGTCATCCCGCCGACGGCGGCCTCGAGGACGTCGTGCACGTCGCGCACCGTCAGCCCGTAGCGCGCGATGGCCTCGCGATCGGGCACCACGTCGATGTACTCCCGGCCGGTCTGACGCTCGGCGAAGGTGCTGCGCGTCCCCGGGACATTCCGCAGCATCCCCTCGAGCGCGATGGAGACCCGCTCGATCTCGGCGAGGTCGGGGCCGAAGACCTTGACGCCCACCGGCGTGCGAACGCCGGTCGTCAGCATGTCGATGCGCGTCCGGATCGGGGGTGCGACCGCCATCTGAAAGCCCGGCGTGCGGAGCGCCGCATCGAGATCACGGCTGAGCTCGTCCATCGTCCGCGGACGCTGCTCCGGCCAGACCCAGCGCAGGGGCGGCGCGAGCCACTCCGGCGCTCCGCTGTGCCAGCGCGCGGTGAACCGCGTGGGCCAGTCGTCCCGGGGCCGCAGGGTGACCACGCTCTCGATCATGTCGAGCTGCGCCGGGTCCGTGGCGGTGTCGGCACGGCCGGCCTTGCCGTGCACCGAGTCCACCTCCGGGAAGCTCTTGATCACCTGGTGCTGCGCCGTGAGGACCTGGCGCGCCTCCTCGATCGAGATCCCGGGGAAGGTGGTCGGCATGACGAGGAGCGAGCCCTCGTCGAGCGGCGGCATGAACTCGGTCCCGAGGCGCAGTGCGACGGGCACGGTGGCCGCGACCAGCACGGCGGCTCCAGCCAGGACGAACCAGCGTCCCCGGACGGCGAGGCGAACCAGCGGTCGGTAGAGCCGTGTCAGCAAGCGGCTGACCGGGTTCTTCTCCTCGCGGCGGAACTTTCCTCGCATCACCAGCAGCATCAGCGGCGGGACCACCGTGACCGAGAGGAGCGCGGCGGCGAAGGTCGCGAACGTGTGGGTGAGCACCAGCGGGCGAAAGAGGCGTCCGGCCTGGCCGGTGAGGCTGAGCAGCGGGATGAAGCTGACCGTGACCAGCAGGAGCGAGAAGAACGTGGGCCGGCCGACCTCCTTCAGCGCGTCGATGATGACGCGGCGCCGATCGGCGCCCGCGGGCGCCAGCGAGAGCTTCCGCGCGCCGTTCTCGACGAACGTAGTGGAGGCGTCCTCCAGCTCGCCGACGGCGATGGCGATCCCGGCCAGGGACATGATGTTGATCGTCATCCCCAGGTGGAACGCCGGGATGAAGGTCATCAGCACGGCGAGGGGAAGGACGACGATCGCGGCGAACGCCGAGCGGACGCTGAAGAGAAAGATGATGCAGATGACGGCGACGATGATCCCCTCCAGGATCAAC
>JBKJLX010000600.1:0-2637 GCA_046596645.1 Polyangiaceae bacterium | reverse complement strand
TCGAGGCGGACGATCGCGTCGGCGTCGCGCGCGGCGGGGTTGCTCACGGCGACCAGCTGCGGGGCCAGCGCAGGGCCGCGCACGACCACCGACTCCGGCTTGGTGACGGTCGCCGCGCTGCCGGCGGCGGTGTTCTGGGTGCCAGCAACCGCCGCGTTGATCAGCGAGTAGCGCAGGATGCGGTCATTCGACTTCTCGGCGACGAACACGTCGGTGCCGATGACGTCGAGATCGACCGGGTTGCCCAGCAGGGTGTTGGCGCCCGCATAGCGAGCGCGCACCGCCGTGTCGCCATCGGCGATGGACGGGTTGTCGATGGTGAAGAGCTGGCCGTCGGCGGCGTTTCCGGCGTCGCCAACGTCGCTGAGGACGAGGATCTCGGGGTCGAGGATCCCGCCCGGGATCAGCTCGATGCCATGAAGGTTGACCGAGATCTTCGAGGTCCCGTCGGTGGGGGTGATGGTGCGATCCGGGCCGCCCACTCCCTCGCTCACCGAGAAGTCGTCATAGACCAGCACCACGCCGTCGGTGCCGGCCGCGTACAGGCGGTCTGCCACCGGGTCGTAATCGACGTCCCACACCGCGCGTAGATCGTTGCCCAGATCGTCGACGACGAAGAGGGGCGCCTCGTCGCCGATGGCGGAGAGCGCGAAGGCCTTGATGTCACGCGCGGCAGTGTCGGCCACCAGCACCACCTGGAGCATGTCGACCACGTCGATGATGCGGACGCCCTTGGGCGTCTGCAGCAGGGTCGCCGGACCCTCCACGCGGCGGGCGCCGTCGCCCAGCGTCCCGCTGGCGGCGGTCTCCAGGTCGTCCACGAACATCAGCCCGCCGGTCGCGCCGGGGCGGTCGTAGCTGACGTACCCGTCACCACCCACGCCGAGGTCGACGTTCTGGATGCTGATGATGTCGGCCAGCCCGCCGTAGGTCGCCGCGGCCGCCGCCAGCTCCAGCGGGAGGCGCGCGATGGCGTCACCGTCGCGGCCGGCGGGGTTCGACGCGACGAAGAGCGAGGTCGCCTCGAGCGGCGCGCCACCGCCTGCGCCGCCCGTGCCTGCGCCGCCCGTGCCTGCGCCGCCGGTGCCTGCGCCGCCGGTGCCCGCGCCGCCCGTGCCTGCGCCGCCGGTGCCGGCGCCACCGGTGCCTGCGCCGCCGGTGCCCGCGCCGCCGGTGCCGTCGCCCCCGGTGCCGTCGCCGCCGGTGCCTCCACCGCCCTCGCCACCGCCCGACTCGCTCGACGAGCTCGTGACCGTGGAGGTGACGGTGGACGTGACGGTGACCGAGGTGGACGTGGACGTGGACGTGGAGGTGGACGTGGACGTGGCGCCACCGCCCCCACCGGTGCCGGTGGTCGTGTTGTCGTCGCCGCAGCCGGCGAGGGCCAAGGTGGCGGTGGCGACTGTGCCAAACAGCGTGCGAAGGGTATTCATCGAAGCTCTCCGATCTTGGAAGTGGCAGCGCGGGAACTGGTCGCCGACCGCTGCTCCGCAGCAGGAGTGTCGCGATCCGGCTCGATGGGTTCACATCGGGCCGGAAGGACCTGACCCGCCACGACCACGACCTACGCGCCGGCCCCCGCCGCGGTCGCTAACGCCGCACCGCAGGTGGCAAGACGGCGGGAACCCACCCTGCCGAGCGGCGGTCGTCGCTAGGGGGACGCCGCGGGTTGCCGAGGGCGGCGCCTGCCCACCTTCTTCGCGCCGGCGCCGAACAGATCGCGCAGAACCCGGCCCGTGGGGGTGTCGCAAGTTGCCACATGGGCAGGTGTTCCCTCGGCCACCAGGAGGCCCCCCTCGGCTCCGCCCTCCGGCCCCAGCTCCAGCACCCAGTCGGAGGCCGCGATGACCGCCGGATGGTGCTCGATGACGACCAGGGTGTCGCCGCGATCGACGAGGCGATCGAGCACCGCGAGGAGGCGCGCCACGTCGCTCCAGTGCAGACCGGTGGTCGGTTCGTCGAGCACGTAGAGCGCCGGCTTGCCGCGCCACGAGGTGTCGAGCTCGGCGGCGAGCTTCAGGCGCTGCGCCTCGCCTCCGGACAGGGTGTGTGACCCCTGCCCGATGGCCAGGTAGCCCACGCCCAGGTCCACCATGGTGCGGATGGGGCCGGCGATGCGGGGGTGGGCGTGGAAGAACGCCGACGCCTCGAGCGCCGTCATCTGCAGCACGTCGCCGATGCTCTTGCCGTTGTACTTCACCGCCAGCGTCGAGGGCTCGAAGCGCATGCCCGCGCAGGCCTCGCAGGGGGTCGTCACGTCGGGAAGGAACGCCATCTCGTGGCTGATCACGCCCTGCCCGGCGCAGGCCGGGCAGCGGCCGCCGCTGGGAGTGTTGAAGGAGAAGCGCGCCGGCCCGTAGCCGCGCACCTGCGCGTCGGGGCACGAGGCCCACAGGCGGCGCACCTCGTCGAAGATCCCGAGGAAGGTCGCGGGGACCGAGCGCGGGGTGCGGCCGATCGGCGACTGATCGATGGCGACGACCCGCTGCAGCGACTTCGGGAGGACCAGCTTGCCGAAGGTCCCGGGCGGGCGCGCCTCGAGCCCCAGCTCCCTCCGCGCCGCGGGAAACAGGACCTTCGAGACCAGCGTGCTCTTGCCTGACCCGCTCACGCCGGCGACCACGGTGAGCCGCCCGA
>JBKJLX010000226.1:0-2808 GCA_046596645.1 Polyangiaceae bacterium | reverse complement strand
CGTCGTCTTCGCGAAGGCGGCGGGCACGAGGGCCACCACCCGCTCTATCTGGGGGCGGTGCGTCTGGAACCAGCTCGCCCACGCGGCGCTCTGCAGCATCTCCGCCGCGGCGACCTGGCGGCCGTCGATGAAGAGGCTCAGCCTGCCCTGGATGACGAAGTCCGTCTCCAGCTCGTGGGTGAGCGCCTCCTTCAGGTCCTCCACGCTGCGCCCGCCGACCTCGAGGTGGATGATCGCGGGCCCCGGCCGCGAGACCAGGAAGCTGCCGTTCTCATCACTGATCTGGACGGACGTCGAAGGAACGGACGTTGGATTGCTGGACACCAAGACCTCCTGAGAGCGCCCGGAGGTGCACGGGTCATGCCCAGAGCTTCCGAGCGCCAGAACCTCGAGATGTGCGGGAGGCGCGTTCGCACCGTCGACCGCAGGCGGCCCTCTTGTGTGTGGCGTCGCGCCCCGGCGCGGGGCCTCACTGCGCCCAGCGCGTGGTTCTCCGCAGAAGGGGCTATCCTCGGTGGAGGTCCAAATCTCGATGGATGACGACTTCTTCAAGCGGCGCGTCGGGACCGTCCTCTGTGGCAAGTGGACGCTCGAGCGCCTCCTCGGCGTCGGCGGCATGGCCGCGGTCTACGTCGGTCGGCACCACATCGGTCGCCGTGACGCCATCAAGATGCTCCACCCGAGCGCCGGACGATCGAAGGAGCTGCGCGCTCGGTTCGAGCAGGAAGCCCACGCCGTCGGCCGCCTCGCGCACCCCGCCGTCGTGCGCATCGATGACATCGACGTGGCGGAGGACGGCTCGACCTTCCTGGTCATGGAGCTGCTCGAGGGCGAGACGATCGCCGATCGCTGCAAGCGCGAGGGGTGCGTGCCCCTGGGGGACGCGCTGCGCTGGGCCGACCAGCTCCTCGACGTGCTGGTGGCGGCCCACGCGATGGGGATCGTCCACCGCGATCTGAAGCCCGACAACGTGTTCCTCACCAGCGACGGCGGCGTGAAGCTCCTCGACTTCGGCATCGCGCACATGCGGGACGTCACCCGCGAGTCGATGCACACCGCGACCGGCGTCGCCATCGGCACGGTGCCCTTCATGCCGCCCGAGCAGGCGCGCGGCAGGCCGATCGACGCGCGCGCCGACGTCTTCGCGCTGGCGGCCACCGTGGTGCGCGTGGTGGCGGGGCGAAACATCCACGACGCGGGGAGCGACGCCGAGCTCTTCCTCAAGATGGCGTCGGAGCCGGTCCCACCGGTGGCGCAGCTCGCGCCGGGGCTGGGAGACGACGCCTGCGCGGTCCTCGATCACGCGCTCGCGTTCGACCGGGACCGCCGCTACCCCGACGCGGCCTCGATGCAGTCCGACGTCCGCGCGCTGCGCGAGGGGCGACGCCCGGAGCGAGCGCTGGCGGCCTGCGCCACGGCCGCCCCGAGGGCCGTCCCGGCGACGACCTACGCGCGGCCGGTCGCCACCGTCCCCGACGCGCGGGCCCGCAAGGTACCGGCGATCGCGTGGGTGCTCGGCGGCTCGATCGCGATCGGGTGCCTGCTGTCGGGCGGCGCCCTCTGGGCGCTCCGCGGCGGGGGCACCCCGGCAGGCGCGCGCGAGGCCGGCGGAGCCGCGCTCGCTCCTGTACAGCTCCCGCCGTCGGACGCCAGCAGCGTCGCGCCAGGTGGCGCGCCGGGGGCTACGGGGGCTGCCCCCGGCGCAGCGCGCCCGGGCGCCGCGCATCGCCCCGCCCCCGTGGCCCCGAGGCCCGGCGACCCAGCGGCACCCGCACCGGCCGCTCCCCCTCCGGCGCCGCCCACGACTTCACCGCCCCCGCCGGCCAAGCCACCTCCCCCAGCGACCACGCCGCATCCGCCGGCGACCACGCCGCCGCCACCCGCGCCCGCGCCCCCGCGGGGCGAAGACGAGGACGAGGACAAGAGCAAGAAGGGAAAGGGGAAAAGGGACGAGGACAGGGGCAAGAAGGGAAAGGGGAAAAGGGACGAGGACTGATGGCTTTGCGGCTTCCTTGGGGGCGGGGTCGGCCACGTGGTTCGGCGGGCTGGTGCCGACCTTGCAGCAGTCGCGGCATGAGCATCCAGCAGCCGCAGACCCAGCCGAACACGCCGGGCTCGCCCGTGCAGCCCGATCACACGAGCCCCAACGAGATGCCGCAGCCGGAACCGACGCCGATGCCGAACCAGCCGGAGATCCCGGCCCAGCCGTCCGAGCCCGCGATCTACCAGCCTGGGACGCCCACGGTTCCTGCCTACCAGGACCCGCACCTCCCCGACGTCAAGGCCTGAGGCATCCCCACCGCGGATGAGGCAGAAGACCTCGTCGGGGCGACTCCTCAGCCACCACAGCGGCGTCGTCGCGCGGCGAGCCACGCCGCCGCGACGACAGCGGCGGCGCAGGCCGCCAGGGAGGACGTCCTCCGCTGCGCGCCCCCCGGGGCCACCGTGCAGCACCCGCCATCGGCGTCGGCCGCGGTACCACCGGTCGCCTGCGCACCCCCTCCCTCGCCCGAAGGCGCCGTGACGGTCGACGTGGTGGCCGCCGCAGCGCCCGCGCCGGACGTGGAGTCACCGCAGGAATCGGCGCCGATCTGTGGCCTGGTGGTCACCCACTCGGCGTCGCAAAGATCGCCGACCTGGGTCCCCGCGGGGCAGTCGAGCGGCCCCTCGGTGCAGAAGCGGGAGTAGCTGGGTACGAAGGTGGCGCCGTCATCGTGGGAGACGCCGACGGTGAAGCCTTCGAGCTGCTCGCTGCCGCAGGCGTAGACCGCGCCCTCGACCCAGGTCAGGCACTTCGGCTGCACGACG
>JBKJLX010000156.1:0-9179 GCA_046596645.1 Polyangiaceae bacterium | reverse complement strand
GCGCCCGCGCTCGGTCAGCACGAAGAAGCCACCGTAGGCGGCGTCGACGTGGAGCCACAGCCGATGGCGCGCCGCGAGATCGGCGATCGCGGGCAGGGGGTCGATCGCGCCGGTGTTCGTCGTTCCCGCGCTGGCGACGACGCAGAACGGGGTCAGTCCGTCGCGCGCGTCGGCGACGATCGCCTCCTCCAGCAGGTCGACGCGCAGGCGGAAGCAGTCGTCGGTCGCGATGGCGCGGACCCGGTCCTCGGGGAAGCCAGCGACGATCGCGGCCTTGGCCACCGAGTGGTGCGCCTGGTCGCTGGTGTAGACGACGCCGCGCAGAAAATCGGGCGGTAGGCGCTCGCGCCGCGCCGTCACCATCGCGATCAGCGTCGCCATCGACCCGCCGGTGGTGAGCAGGCCTCCGCTCCTGGTGCACGCTGGTCCTGGTCCAGCACCTGGTGCCGCTGGATATCCGACCGCGGCGGCGAACCAGTCGATGACGTTCTGCTCGAGCTGCACAAGACCGGGCGCGGCCAGCCACACGCCGGCGTAACGGTTGGTGGCGAGTGCGACCAGCTCGGCCACCGCCGCCGCGAACACGCCGCCCCCAGGGACGTAGGCGAGGTAGCCGGGCGACGCGGTGTTCAGGCTGGCCGGGATCACGCGCCCGAAGAGGAGCCTCAGCAGCCGCTCCAGCGGCGCCCCGCGCTCCGGCATGGGCTCGCGCAGTGACTCCGCGAGCTTCTTGCCGCCGCGCGTCGCGTGCACCGGCTGCCGGTCGAGCGAGGCGACATGGCGGACCACCCGCTCGGACGCGGCCTCGAGCATGGCGCGCATGGCGCTCTCGTCGGGCTCCAGAGGCGATGCTGCGTGTCGCTGGATCTTCCGTCGAGCCACGGCCGCCACCGTAGCCGCCCTCGGAAGCCCCGGGATCGCGCGATGATGGGATGCCGTAGTGACCTGGAGCATCGTCGCCGTGGGTGGCGGCGCTCGCGTTCAGCCGTGAGCGGCGCGCGCCGCCGCGAGCTCGGCGAGCACGCGCCGCGCCGACGCCACCGCACCATGCATGAAGCCCGGTCGGTACGAGGTGTGGTCGCCCGCGAAGTGCAGCACGCCCTCCGCCGAGCCCAGCGCCGCGGCGTGCTCGCCCAGCTGACCCGGGCGAAACCAGGCGTAAGCGCCGCGCGCGAAGGGATCCTCGTCCCAGCTCTTCGAGACGCCGACGACGAAGGCGCGCGCCGCCCCCGGGTGGACCAGCTCCGCGTGGGCGACGAGCGCGGCGACGCGCGCCTCGCCGGAGAGACGACCGACGCGGCGGGCGATCTCGCCGGAGAGGTAGGAGCCGAGGACGCCCGACGTGCCGGGGAGGAGCTCGGTCTCGTCGCGCACGCGGCCCAGCTCGCGATCGGTGTCCGCGCTGCCCCGCTCACCGCGCTCGGCCCAGAACCTGGTCTGCATCTGCGCCCAGATGCGGGTCACCGAGGTGGCCGGCACCTCGCGCATCGCGCGCTCCTTTGCGGGCGACAGGCGGGGGGCGAACTCCACCTGGCGCAGCGCCGTGTGGGGCGCGGCGCATACGACGCGCGCCGCCTCGACGGACTCGACGCGGCCTCGTCGCGTGAGGACCACCCGCGCGCCGCCGCCCCGGTGCTCGATGCGCTGGACCGCGGCGCCGTGGACGATGCGCGCGCCAAGCCGCGACGCGAGGGCGCGGGGCAGGGCGTCGCTGCCCCCGGCGATGCGGCCGCCGCCGCCGAGCGCGATCTCGCGGTCGATGCACGCCATCTCGCGCAGGACGAAGGCCGCCGACACCGACGGGAGCCCTTCGCCATACCCGCTGTCGGCGAACGACGCGATCCACGCCGGCGAGGCGCCTCGCTCCTGCAGCATCTCGAGCACGCTCATCCGGTCCCATCGTGCGAGCTCGGGCGGCAGCAGCACTGTCGGATCGGTCCCCGCGGGAGCGCCGAGGTACTTGCGCCGACGACCCTGCTCACCGAGCGCCACCTCCTCCTGCGAGAGGGCAGGAGGCGGCGTCTCCTCGTCGGGAGCCAGGCGACGGCGGACGCCCTGGGTCCAGGCCACGGAGGCCAGGTCGCGCTGGCGCTGCGCCCGCGGTGCGAGCGCGACCCCGGCCCCCTCGATCACGGCGAGGAGATCGGGATCGCCGACGACGTGCGTCGCGCCTGCCTCCACCGACAGCCCCTCGCGCAGCGGGTCGCGGATGGTGAGGATGCGGCCCCCGACCCGCGCCTGGGCCTCCAGCACCAGCACCTCGTGCCCCGAGCGGACGAGTGCGTCGGCGACGACCAGCCCCGCCAGTCCGGCGCCGACCACCACCACGCGACGCGGCGGCTCGGGAGCCGCGACGAGCGCCGGAGAGGCCATGCGCTGAGATGGGGCGCAGCCGGCCGCCACGGCCGCTGCGGCGACGGACGCGGCTGCCTCCAGGAGTCGACGGCGGGCGAGGCGTGGCTGACGTGACCCGGATTGCACGGCCTCCAGAGGCAGGTCGCTCGCTGGAAGTTCCCACGAACGTGGTCTCGACGTGTGCACCGGGGCACAGTGCCGCGCCAGTCCGAGGCACATTGCCACGGCGAGGCGTCCGGAACAGGGCCCAAACCCTGCGGCACGTCGGATGCTTTGCGGGCGCGCGATGACCTTCGCTCGCTGGTCCCTTCCCGCAGTGCTCGCGCTGGCCACCCTCGCGATCGGCTGTGGGGGCTCCACTCCGGAGGCCAAGGTGGCGCTGACCGGGCCCAAGCACCTGTGCGTCGGCGATACCCCCGAGCGCCCCTGCCTCGACCCGAAGGAGGTGGAGACCTGGCTCGCGACGGCACCCCTCGAGGTGCTCGAGAGCAACGATCCCCCCGCGGGCAAGCAGGGCGTGAAGGTGCTCACCCTCGCAGCCCAGGCTCCGCGGGGGCGCGTCATCTTCCGCGCGAAGTGGCGCGCCGCGTCCACGGCGCACCAGCTCAACAGTCCCCGGAAGGAGATCGCCGCGCACGCCGTGCAGAAGCTCCTCCTCGCGCCGGAGGACTGGGTCGTCCCGCCCGCGGCCGGTCGCTGCCTCCCCGTGAGCTCCTACCAGCGCGTCGTCGACCCGAAAGAGCCGCCGTCCTTCCGCGGCGGTTCATGCGTCCTCGGCTTCCTCTCCTACTGGCTGGAGGACGCGCGCAGCCTCGACAAGGCCGAGGACGAGGACGTCCTCGAGGAGGAGACACCGCTCGACGAGAAGACGGCGCGGAGGAGTGCGACCTTTCGCCGGTCGGTGGCGGACGTGAACGTCATTGCTCATCTGATCAGCCACGGCGACAGCCACCCCGGTCAGTTCGTGGTGACGGGCACGGCCGACCAGCCCGCGGTGCACCTGGTCGACAACACCATCGCCTTTTCCCACTACCGAAACCCGGGCCTGGGCGAGGACTGGGACTGGTCCAAGCTGAAGGTCCCCGCCATCCGCAAGGCGACGGTCGACCGCCTGGCGCAGCTCAAGTCGGAGGACCTCGATCGCCTGCTGGTGGTCGAGCAGCACGCCCTCGCCGGCGGAATGCTGGTGCGGGAGGAGCCGACGGCGGCCCCGGCCACATCACCCGGCGGCATCGCCTGGGTCGGCGAGCACCTGCAGATCGGCCTGACCCGCGCCGAGATCGCCATCCTCCGCGACAAGGTGAGCCGCCTCCTGGCCGGCGTGGAGTCCGGCCAGGTTCGGACGTTCTGAGCGCCTCCGCCGAGGCGCTCCCGAACGTGGAGGGCTCAGAAATCCTGGGGCACACACACCGGCTCGCCGGTCCCGTCGAGGAAGTCGACCTGGTCGTCGCACACGGCGGCCAGGTCGTCCCCGCGGCAGAAGCTGCAGTCGCTGTCGGCGCTGCAGCGCTTGAGGCACACGCGCTCGCCGCCGCTCAGGGCCTGCTCGACGCAGCGCGTGTCCTCGGGGCAGTCGGCGTCGACGGTGCAGTCGCGCTTGCTGCAGTACCCGCCGTCGAGGGTCGTCACGCACTCCAGATCGCCGGTGCAGTCCGCCGTCGCGCTGCAAGCGGCGCCGACGCCGCAGTCGCCGGGCACGCAGATCTTCCGGTTCTCGTTCCCGCCACCGCTCGATTTGCAGATGAAGTCGCGCCCCGCCTCGCGCTGGCAGTAGGAAGACTCGTCGAGGTTGCCCAGCTCGTCCTTCTCGCAGGAGAGAAAGCACATCTTGCCGTCGGTCGACGAGAAGGGCGAGCAGACCTGCGCGAGGTCGGTGTCGCACTCGCCCTCGGCACCGCAGCAGTCGTCGTCCGCCTCGCAGGCGTGGGTGCAGTAACCTCCGCGCACCTTGTCGAGGCAGATTGCGTCGCCCGCCAGCTCGCCGTCCGCGACGTTGGGATAACACTCGCTTGCGTCGGTGCACTCCTGACCGGTCTGTTCCGGGCTGCCCGCGCCGGCCCCGGTGTCGATCGACGAGCTGCCGCCGCTTCCCCCGACACCATGGCCGGAGTCGTCACCACACCCTGCCGCGAACGCGGCCCCGAGGATCATGAGCGCCAGCGCCGAACGCGAAGAGACGAGAGGAAGTTCCATGGGTCGAGACTACCACGCAGGTCGAACGCGCCAGCCGGGCGGAACGCTGGGCCGCGCGCTGGCGCTCCTCGCATGCGGCGCGTTCGCCGCGCCGCTGACGGCGTGCGCGCCCGGCGCCCAGGCGGCGCGCATCGTCCTCGCCGGCGACTCGCGCGAGCTCCGCAAGCGCGCCGACGGTGCGCCGAAGAGCTCGCCCGGCCACGCGCCGCTCCTGGTCGTCGGCCTCGACGGCGTCGACCGCGCCCTCCTCTACGCCCTGCTCCGTGAAGGGAAGCTCCCCGGCTTCGCGAAGCTCCTGGGGAGCGGCGGCGCGCCTGCGTCCACCGGCGGCCCGTCGGCTCCCGCCGCGCCCGGGGCGTTTCCCCACGCCCATTTCGACGACACCCTCCTCGCGACCATGCCGTCGTCGACCATCGTGGCGTGGACGACGATGTTCACCGGGTCGACGCCGGCCCAGCACGGCGTCAGCGGCAACGAGTTCTTCATCCGGGAGACGCTGAAGTTCGCAGCGCCGGTTCCGGTGACGTTCAAGGACTCGACGCCGACCCTCGCCTGCTTCACCAGCGACGCCTACTGCAGCAAGCTCATCGAGGCGCCGACCGTCTACGAGCGCATGCGCGAGCGCGACCCGGACGTCCTCATCTGGGTGGCGATGCAGCACATCCACCGCGGCGCCGACGTGCTGTTGCTCGCCGAGCGCTCCGCCTTCGTCAACGCCTTCGAGGCCGAGGTCGCGACCACGGTGAAGAAGCTCGGCCAGGGCAAGGAGGGGCGCGACACCTACGAGGCGCTCGACCGCCAGGTGATCAAGGTGACCGTCGACGAGATCGACAACGACGGCGCCACGCTGCCCGACGTCCTCACCGTCTACCTATCGGGCACCGACCTCTACGGCCACATCGCCGAGGAGGGACCGGACGAGGCGCGCACGACCTACCTGGCGGAGGTGCTCGACCGGCAGGTGGGAGTTCTCGCCGACCACCTGATCGCGCGCGGCGCGCTCCAGGGCCGCTGGGTCGTCATCACCAGCGACCACGGCCACACCCAGGTGGTGCACGACGAGAAGCACGCCCTCTCCATGGACGGCGCCGACGACCCGCCGAGGGTCCTGGAGAACGCGGGCTTCCGCGTGCGACCGTTCAAGCTCGACGTCGACCCCAAGGCCGACTTCCAGAGTGTCCTCGCCTACGAGGGCGCCACCGCCTTCGTCTACCTCGCCGACCGATCGACGTGCGTGGAGAAGGAGCGCGCCTGCGACTGGCGCAAGCCGCCACGCTTCGAGGAGGACGTGCTGGCCGCAGCCGACGCCTTCTACATGGCGACGACCGAGGGCATGGGCGTGCCGGGGATGAAGGGCACCCTGGACATGGTGCTCGCGCGACGCCCGAAGCCCTACGCCGAGGTCGACGCGCCCTTCGAGGTCTACGTCGGCAAGAACAAGCTGGTCCCGGTCGCGGAGTGGCTCGCCGCCAACCCGCGTCCCACCTACCGCGCGCTCGACGAGCGCCTTCGCGATCTCGGCGTGGGCCCGCGCGGCGAGCGCGCCGGTGATGTTCTCCTGATCTCCACCAACGGCAACGTGGAGACGCCGGAGGAGCGCTACTACTTCGCCGAGCCGTACCAGTCGTGGCACGGCAGTCCGTCGGCGAAGGACTCGGAGATCCCCCTCATCGTCGCCAACTCCGGGGTCGACGCGGCGACCATCAAGCGCCGGGTGGCGGGCGTCCTGGGGCCGATCCCGCGACAGCAGAAGGTCTCCGATCTGCTGCTCGACCTGCGGTACGGGCGATAGGCACCCGCCTGACCGAGCCTCAGAGCGCCTTGGTCGACCACGCTGCCAGCAGCGTCTGCAGGCCGCCCAGGTCGACCGGCTTCACCAGGTGCGCGTCGAACCCCGCCTCGTGCGAGCGTCGACGATCCGCCTCCTGGCCATAGCCGGTCAGGGCGACGAGACGGGTCTCGCGGAGGCCGGGCGCCTGCTTCAGCAGTCGCGCGAGCTCGTAGCCGTCCATCACTGGCAAGCCGATGTCGAGGAGGGCCACGCTGGGGGCGAGCTCGGTCGCGAGCCGGAGCGCGGTCGGCCCGTCAAAGGCGACGCGCACCTGGTGGCCCCAGTGGCCGAGCGCCTCGGCGAGCATCTCCGCCGCGTCCTCGTTGTCGTCGACCACGAGGAGGGTCAACCCCGACGGCGACAAGAGCTCCACGCTGCCCACCTCGGAGACCAGGTCCACCCCAGGGACCGTTGCAGGGCTCTCCACCGCCGGGAGGAGGACGGTGACCTCGGTGCCGTGTCCGATCCCGTCGCTCACGGCCGACACGGTACCGTCATGGAGGTGCACGAGGTTGCGGACGATGGCGAGCCCCAGCCCGAGCCCCCCCTGCGACCGTGAAAGCGCCTGGGCTTCCTGGGCAAAGAGGTCGAAGACCCGCGGCAAAATGGCAGGAGCAATGCCGATCCCGTTGTCGCGAACACGGAGCGCGATGCTGCCCTCGACGCGCTCCCCGACCACGGTGACCCGGCCTCCCGGCTCGGTGTACTTGGCCGCGTTGGTCAGGAGGTTCGAGACGACCTGAGCGAGGCGCGTCACGTCGGCGTTCACCGCCAGCCCGTGGCGGGCGACCGAGACGACCAGCTCGTGCCGTCGCTGCTCGAGGAGCGGGCTGGCGAGCTCGATCGCCTTGCTGACCACGGTCGCCATCTCGGTCGGCTCGCGCTTC
Organism: Polyangiaceae bacterium; assembly: GCA_046596645.1. Taxonomy (GTDB): domain Bacteria; phylum Myxococcota_A; class Polyangia; order Polyangiales; family Polyangiaceae; genus JBKJLX01. The sequence goes on along the minus strand of JBKJLX010000156.1, from coordinate 1,913 downwards.
AGCTCCACCTTGCCGCTGGTGATCCGCGACACGTCCAGGAGATCATCGACCAGCCGGACCAGGTGCGAGACCTGCCGCTCGATGATCGAGCGCTCGCGCTGGTTGCGGTCGCCGTCGCGGAGCTGCAGGAGCCGGAGCGCGGTGACGATGGGCGCGAGGGGGTTGCGCAGCTCGTGCCCCAGCATCGCGAGGAACTCGTCCTTGGCGCGGTTCGCTGCCTCGGCATCGCGCCGCGAATCGTGATCGCGCTGGATCAGGCTCTGCCGCTCGTCGCGGGCGATGACCCGATCCGTCACGTCGAACGCGAACACCATGATGCCGACGACGACGCCCGTCAGGTCGCGGAAGGGCTGATAGATGAAGTCGAGATACAGCGTCTCGACCCCGCCGCCGGTCGGTCGCGCCACGGTGAAGCACGCCTCGCTCCCCTCGTGGCGCTCCCCGCTCTCGAACGCGCGATCGAGCATCTCGAGGTATCCCTGCTCCACCGCCTCCGGGATCGCGTCGCGAATCCTCAGGCCGCGCAGGGGACGCTCCCCCACCAGGCGCATGTAGGGCGGATTCGCGAGCGCGACGGTGTGCTGCGGCCCCTCGAGGACCAGGATGGCCGCGGGCGCTTGCTCGAACAGCAAAGCGAGCCGGCTCCGCTCGAGGACGGCGGTGGCCGTGGTCGCCTCCTGGCGAGCGGCTTCCTCGGCGCGCTCCTGCCGCTCCTGGGAGAGGTTGGCGTTGTCGAGCGAGATCGCGAGCTGAGTCGACACCACCTCGAGCAGGGCGAGTCGATCGGCGGAGAACGCCGCGGCGAGCAGGTTGTTCTCCAGGTAAAGCAGGCCGACCAGGTCGGAGTGCACGAAGATGGGGAGGCAGAGCACCGAGCGCGCCCTCGCCGCGACGACGTAGGGGTCCGAGCCGAAGGTCGCGTCGACGCAGGCATCCACGAGCAGCACGGGGTCGCCGGTTCGCTCGACGTAGCGCACGACCGATTCCGGGAGCTCGCGCGAAGTGGTTCCGTCGGTCGACGCCGCACCGACCGGCGCGAGCTGGCCTCCCTGGACCAGGAGGACGACCGCGCGCTGAGCGCCCGCGTGCTCGATGACGACGCGCAGCAACGCGCCGGTGAGCCCCTCGATCGTCGTCTCGCGCGACAGCGCCTGCGACGCCTTGGTGGCGGTGAGGGCGTCGAGCTGTCTGACCGCCGGCAAGACCATCCCCGCGTCTGGCTTGCCGGGTGTGAGGCGCAGCCCCGGGGTCTCCGCCTCCAGCGCCCCCCGGAGCGCCGTCGCCTCCCACTGCTCCAGCACCTCGTGGGCGTCGCGCAGCCATAGGCGGGCGGCGCGGTCGAGCCCCGCCGTCCGCGCCAGCCGGTACGCGAGCCGGGCCGCGATGGCCTCCAGCGGGAGCTGCCCCACCCTCCGCGCAGCATCCATGGCGCGCTCGTAACCGTGAAGGGCATCGGCGGCGCGCTCCTCGAGCCGGGCGAGCTCGGCCGCGACGATCAGGTGCTGCGCGCCGAAGTTTTCCGGGCAGCCCTCGGCCCAGCCACGAAGCCGCAACTCCAGTCGCTGGACCCTCGCGAGGAGCGCGAGGCGCGCCTCAGGAGGCGCGCTACCCCACGCCCCAGCCGCGACCAGCGCGTCGAACAGCGCCCACGTGGTCTCCAGCGGCAGGGCGGACGCGGCCGGCAGGCTCACCGCGCCTCGATCCAGCCACGACTGCGCTGCCGACATGGCGCCGTGATGAAACGCCAGCATCGCGCGCAGGAGGTCGTGCATGACGAGGCCGGTGTCGAACCCGGCTGCTTCCATCTGCGAGCGAGCGTCGTCGGCGTCGAAGTCGGCGTCGGAGAGCGAGAGGCCGCTCTCGGTCCGGCCGGTGAGCGCGCGCACGTACTGGCGCTGCAGCCGCACCGCGAG
>JBKJLX010000503.1:0-6961 GCA_046596645.1 Polyangiaceae bacterium | reverse complement strand
CGCCGCCGCTGCCGCCGCTGCCGCCGCTGTCGGTGTCATCGCCGCAGCCGCTGCCCAGGAGGCCCATCGCCGCCGCCCCCGCCGCGCTCCGCAGGAAACTTCGCCGCGCCAGCTCGTCTCGATCGCTCATCGAAGAACCTCCACCGCTGAGATAGCCCCGATCTGTAGCGCGGTGAAACGCGATGATCGATGCGACATTGGATGCTCGCACCATCCAATGCCTCCGCCCCGACGGCCCTATCCTCCCCCAGGTGCAGCTCCCCCGGACCCCTCCCGAAGCCTTCAGCGCGCGCCGCCGCGCCCTCTCCGCCGCCCTGCCCGACCTCGCGGTGGTCCTCGCCGCGGGCCGGCCGCCGGCGCGGAACTACCCGGCCAACGCCTACGGCTTCCGGGCCGCCAGCCACTTTCTCTACTTCGGCGGCCCGCCAGTCGAGGGTGCCGCGATCCTCCTCGAGGGTGGCCGCTCGACGCTGTTCTGCGATCCGCCGGACGCCGATGACGCCCTGTGGCACGGGCCGCGCCCATCGCTGGCCGAGCGCGCGGCGGCGGCCGGCGCCGACGAGGCCCGACCGACCGACGAGCTCGGCGCCGCCCTGGCGGCGACCCGCGCCCGGGTGACGACGCTCCCGCCCCAGGACGCGGCGACGGCGGGGTGGCTCGGTCGTCTCCTCGGGCGGGCGATCGAGGCCGGGTCGGGGGCTCGCCTCGAGCCGGGCTCGGGCGACGCGCGCCTCGCCGATGCCGTCATCGCCCGACGGCTGATCCACGACGCGGCCGCGGTCGCGCAGCTCCGCGCGGCGGCCGCGGCGTCGGTCGAGGCCCACCGCGCCGGGATGCGGGCGACGCGCGGAGCGCGGGTCGAGCGCGAGGTCGCGGCGGCGATGATGGGCACCCTGCGCGCCCGCGGGATGCAGGATGCCTACGGCCCGATCGTCACGGTCAGCGGCGAGGTCCTCCATTCGCACGACCACGACGGCGCCATGGCGGCCGGCGACCTTCTCCTCTGCGACGTCGGCGGCGAGACGCCGGAGGGCTGGGCTGCCGACATCACGCGGACCTGGCCGGTGTCCGGTGTGTACTCGCCGACGCAGCGCGCGATGATCGAGGTGGTGATCGAGGCCCAGCGCCTCGCGATCGACCGGGTGCGACCCGGCGTCCGCTACCGCGACGTCCACGAGACCGCGAAGCGGGCCATCGTCTCGGGGCTGGTCGAGCTGGGCCTGCTCCGTGGCTCGGTCGACGGCCTCCTCGAGCGCGGCGCCGCCGCACTCTTCTTCCCGCACGGGGTCGGCCACCTGATCGGCCTCGACGTCCACGACATGGAGGATCTGGGCGATCGCGCGGGCTACGCGCCGGGGCGGGAGCGCGCCTCCGCCTTCGGCGACCGCTTCCTCCGCCTCGATCGCGATCTCGCCCCCGGGATGGCGGTCACCATCGAGCCCGGCTTCTACCAGGTGCCGGGCATCCTCTCCGATCCGGCGCACGTCGAGCGCTTCGGGGCGGACCTCGATCGCGCCGTGCTCGCCCGCTACGCCGACGTCCGCGGCATCCGCATCGAGGACGACGTGCTCTGCACCGACGGCGAGCCCGAGGTGCTGACCGGCGCACTGGAGAAGGCGCCGGCCGACGTCGAGCGGCTGATGGCCGAGGCCTGAGCCTCCACTCCCGCCCAGACGGGCGTGCAACGCGCAGCGTCAGGCGAGCGCGCGTTCAGCGCAGCGCGACGATCTCCATCATCTCGATGGTGCCCCCCTTGTGGACCTCGACCTCGTCGCCGCTGCGCGCGCCCACCAGCGCCTTGCCCAGCGGCGACGCGGGGGTGACCACGAGGACCGTCGCCGCGCCCAGCTCGAGCCGCGTGCCGCCACCGGCTGGCGCCACGAACACCGTCGAGCGCCCCGAGTCACCGTCCAGATCGACCAGCGCCGACAGCGCCACCGGCGCGTCACCGTCGAAGGCGCGAAGCGTCATTCCCACCACCCGGGCCAGGTCGTCCTCCAGCGTGCGTACGCGGAGAGCCTGGCCGCGCGCCAGGTAGGACGCCTCGGTCGAGCGCATGTCCTTGTCGCCCTCCGGGCGGTTGTCCTCGTGGGTGGCGCCCTCCTGCGAACGGCGCTGCGCAGCGGCCACCGTGTCGCGTTCCTGCTCCAGCACACCCACCAGGCGCATGCGCAGCTCCACCTTCATCGCGCGAGCATCGACGTCGACCATCCAGACCACCTCCAGGCTCGAGCAGGATCGTAGCTTTCTGAGCACGAAAGTTCGCTGGAACGCGCGGCGTAGATCACACTGAGGTGCATGGTCGGGCCACTTGCTTTCAGTCGTACTCTGGGAGCCCTGACCGTCGCGCTGACGCTGGCCGCGTGCGCGACCGGGGCCTCCTCCACGCAGAACCCGCCGCGCGCCTCGCACGGCGAGCCGCCCGAGGCGCCCGACGAGGCGCCGGTCGCCAACGCCGCCGACGAGACGAAGATCTCTCTGGGATCCAGCGATCCCGACGCCGTAGCCGCCACGCGCGCTCCGGCGAGCGCGCCGACTACGCCCATCGTCGGCGACGACGGCAAGGCGCGCATCTGGGCGGTGCAGCTCTTCGCCAAGGTGATGCAGCTCCCCGATCCGAAGTCGCCGATGATCGGGATGATCCGCGCAGGTCAGGGCGTGCCGTTGACCACGGGGAAGAAGCTCGACAAGCCCGGAATGGGGCCGTGCAAGAACGGCTGGTACGAGGTCGCGCCGCGCGGCGTGGTGTGCCTCAACGACTTCACCACGCTCGATCCGAAGGACCCCCGCGTGGGGATCGCGAAGCTCGCGCTCCCCGATCCGGCGCAGGACCTGCCGTTCGCGGTGGGAACCTCGATCGGCGCGCCGATGTACGCGCGCATTCCTACCCGCGCCGAGCAGGAGGCGAACGAGCCGGGCCTCGCCGCGCACCTCGCGCGCGCCCTCCCGGCGGACGACGCGCAGGGTGGCGCCATCGATCGCAAGCCCGCCGGCTCGCCGCCCCCGAAGGAGCTGCTCCGCTACATGCGGGAGTCGAAGCCGCGCCTCCTCGCCGACGAGGCGGCGTACACGGGCCGCCGCATGGCGTGGACGCGCGAGTTCGACGCCGAAGGACGGACCTGGCTCCTCACCGCCGACGTCGGCCTGGTCCCCAAGGACAAGGTGCGAACCAAGGGGTGGAGCGCGCTCGCGGGCGTAGACCTCAAGGCCGCCGGCGCGCCTCAGCTGCCGATGGCCTACACCTGGCTGGGCGAGGCGAAGAAGTTCCGCCGCGACCCGAGCGGCGTCCTGACCGACACCGGCGAGGTGTGGCCGCGGCAGACGTTCTTCGAGCTCACCAAGCAGTCGAGCAAGGGTCCGGGCGGCGTCTACTGGAAGACCAAGGACGACCTCTACGTCCGCAACGATCTGGTCTCCGTCATCAAGCCGCGCGAGGGGGGGCGGCCGCAGGGCGTGAAGAAGAACGACAAGTGGATTCACGTCCGCGTGACCTGGGGCTGGCTGGTCGCCTACGAGGGCGACATGCCTGTCTACGCGACCGCGATCTCACCAGGCATGGATGGGGTCACCGAGCGGCCGCAGGGTCACACCACCAGGCGAGGCATCTACCCCGTCGGGTGGAAGCTGCTGAGCGCCGACATGAACGGCGTCGACAAGGGGAAGGAGTGGGCCGTCGACGAGGTCCCCTTCGTCGGTTACTACAAGGCCAGCTACGCCGTGCACGGCGCCTACTGGCACGACGACTTCGGTCTGCCCAAGAGCCACGGCTGCGTGAACATGGCCCCGCGCGACGCGCGCTGGCTCTTCAACTGGATGGACCCCGGCCTGCCCGAGGGCTGGTACGCGGTGGCCGCCGCGCCCGGCATGGGTGTGCCCTTCACCTGGATCGACGTCCGCCCGTGATCACGTCACATCGCGGGATCCCGGCTCCTGCCAAGGTCGCCCCAAGCCTGCAACGACGGTCCGGCGTGTGCGGTTCCCGCACGTCCTCGGTGCCCTCCGTCTGACCGCTGGTCCTCGCCGGGTGGGAGAGCGAAGTCCAGGGCGCCTGGGACGCCTGAAGCTGGCGTCCGACCCAGGCGTCCCGAACCGACCCAGAGGGCCCTTCAGAGGCTGCTCTGGCAGGCCCCGCGTCCCATCACACGCCGCCGCCGCCGCCGCCGGTGCCCGCCGCGCCGCCGGTGCCCGCCGCGCCGCCCGTGCCCGCTTCGCCGCCATTGCCGGTGCCGCCGGTGCCCGCGCCGCCGCCGGTCCCGCTGGTGACGCTGGTCGTCACCGCCGCCGTGGCCTGCGTGGAGCTGCCGCCCGTGCCGTCATCATCATCGTCGCCGCTGGCGCCGCAGCTGCACTCACCCTTGCACGCGGAGAGAGCGACGAGAAAAGCCGAGGCAAGCAGAGTCTTCTTATTCATGCACTCATGCTACGCGAGCCGCGCGGCAACTTGCCAGAGGCCGGAGGGCTGAGGCCGGTGCGTCAGACGACGGACGCCGTCACTGCGTCAGGTACCAGCGGATGCCCTGCCGGACCTCGAAGTGGAAATGGTCGCGGTGGCCCCAGTCGTAGTGAGGGGTGAGGAGCAGGTTGAAGCTCTTCTTGCGGTCGAGCTCGCACACGACGTCGCGGAGAAGCCGCGCGCCCTCGGTGTCCTTCCGCGGCTTGGCCGCGTGGTCGCCGCAGGTCTTCGCGCCGGGGACGCCGGCCCAATCGCGGAGCACGCTGAAGACTGCGCCGTCCTTGCGGTGGAGCACCGCGATGTCGATGGCGAGCCCGGCGGGGTGGCGACGGCCCGGCTTGACCCAGCCCACGCCGCGCTGGCGGTACATCGACATGTACTCGACGCTGGTGATGCCCCGCTCCGCGACGATCGCGGCCAGGTCGTCCAGCGCGACGCCGAGGCGGCAGTCGAGGATCGACGCGTAGGGCTCGGCGACGTCGGGCGGGGCACGGTAGGTCAGCTTGAAGTCCACCCCGTGCAGCGGCCCGGTGAGGCGGATTGGAGTGTCGACCTGCTTCACCGCGTCGATGCGCTTGTAGGGCACCTTGCGGCGGTCCAGCTCGCGCAGGCACTCGCTCTGCTGCAGCTCGGCGTAGCGGAACGCAGCGGTGTGCTCCACCTCCGGCGGCTCGAGCGCGTAGCGGTTCTTCGCCACGGCCAGCTGTGGCGCGAGCGCACCGACCACCAGCAGCGCCATCGCGAGCAGCACCAGCGTCGTCACGCCGACGGTCAGGCGGCGCAGCACGATGAGACTTCGGAGCGCGCTCCGAGGAGCCGGCGAAGCGGGGGGAACGGCCTGCATGGACCTCCTGTGAGTGCGAGGGGAACCGGGGGTACCCGCGCCCACCGGAGGGCGCAACCCCGAAACGCCCTTCGCGGGCCAACAAAGGGGCGAGGATGTAGGCGTGACTCGTTGGAGCTCCATTCATTGCATGTCCAATGAATGGGCTCCCTTCCAGCGCCGCGAGGTGCTAAAAGGGAGGGTATCAACGCAATCTCAGCACCATGCGTACGTCGCCCACCGTCGTGCCGTCGGAGAGCCGGAACGCATCTTCCACGACGCCGCGCTCCTCGAAGCCGACCTTCAGGTAGAGCGCGCGGGCCGGCGCGTTCTCGGCGAAGACGAAGAGATCGATCCAGCCGAGGGCCTCTTGCTGGCGCGCCCAGGCCACCGCGGTGCGGACCAGCGCCTCGCCCAGGCCGCGCCGCCAGAAGGCGCGCTCGAGGCCGAGGCCGAGGACGGTGCGATGCATCTCCGCCGGGAGCCGCCCGCCTCGCAGGTCGACGTGGCCCACCACCCGCTCGCCGCTCCGCCGATCGCTCACGTCGGGCGACCAGACCATCCAGGCGCGCTCCCAGTGCGGCTGCACGAGCGGCGTGGCCGCCTGGCGCTCGATGCGCGCGCGCATCTCGTCGCGGTCGAAGTCGGCCCGCGGCGCGAAGTGGGGCGCGCCCTCCTTGCCCGACTCGCGGGCCTGGCGCGCGAGGTGGGAGACGAAGGCGCCGACGTCGGACGGGCGGAAGGGCCGGATCGCCGCGCCCTCGACGCTCACGGATCGAGCCCCTTAACGAACGGGAGCACCGCGCCGGCGATGCGGTCAGCCTCCGCGTCGAGCCGCACCGGATTGAACCAGGCGAAGGGGTCGAGGAGGCGCGAGGGGCGCAGGCCGCGGCCGCCGCGCGAGCACTCGACCAGCAAGGAGAGCGCGCCGTGTCGCTCGTGAAACCAGTCGAGCTCCATGCCGCCGGAGGTGTTCCAGCCCCAGCGCGAGCACTGCACCGCGCGATAGGGCTTCGTCGGGTCGGCGGCGCGAGCGATCCGGCGGGCCCACGCCGCGTGCTCCTCCGCGTCGTGGGGGGCCGAGAAGCGCGAGGCGAAGGGTGTGAGGACGGCGCCGCCGAAGCTGTGGAGCGACAGGGCGCGATCGACGCGGCGCGAGGAGAGGTGGTGGGCGATCGACTCCACCTCCGGCTCGCTGGCCGGTCGGGCGCCGGGCGCGAACACGCGGCGGAGGAGGCGCTGCACGAGGCCGGCCCGACCCCACGCGACGTCAAAGTTGCGGTTGAGGTCCACCCCGTGCGCGTTGTGGCGGACGAAGCGGCGCCGCCGCGCGCGGAGGTTGGCCTCCACTTCGGCGAGGCCGTCAGGGTTGACCACCGGGAGGATGACGACCGAGCGCCCCTCGAGGTCGGTGGCGACGAGCCGCTCGATGAGGCGCATCGCCACCTCGACGCCGATCCACTCCAGCGGGTGGACGCCGGCGAGCACCACCGAGGTGCGCGTGGTCGGCGTGGGGCGCGCGCCGAAGTGCAGGGCGAAGAGCGGCTCGCCCTGGGGGCTCCGCCCCAGGCGCGCGACGCCGGCGCCACGGTCCGCGGCCGACACCGCGGCGCCCAGCAGCTCGCCGTAGCCCCGGTAGGGGCCCAGCCCCCGCGCGCGCAGCAGCGCAGCCAGCGGCTCGCGCT
>JBKJLX010000250.1:0-10731 GCA_046596645.1 Polyangiaceae bacterium | reverse complement strand
TGAAGAGGTACTGCGCGTCGAACTGCTTCTGCGGGTAACCCTCGACGCTGGTGCCGATCTTGGTGACGACGTGCGTCTTCGCGGTGGGCAGGCGGCGCGCCAGCTTGCGCTCCATGGCTCCCACCTGTGAGGTGCTGAACCCGTAGACGTCGGCGGTGTCGAACAGCGTGATGCCGACCTGCACCGCGCGGTCGATCACGCGATCGACCTCCGCCTCGGGGACGGGACCGTAGGCGTCACCCGAGAGGCCCCACGTGCCGAGCGTGAGCTCGCTCACCACCAGGCCGGTTCGACCGAGGGGACGCTTGCGCATCGCGGGCACGTTGTACCATCTTCCCGGATGACCTCGCGCCCGCTCCCCGCCCTGCCGCTCTGGCGCCTGCTCGCCGCGGCGATTCTCGCGGTGTCCGCCGGGCGCGTTCTCCCCGCGCTGGGCCTGATCGCGCTGGGCCTCGTCGCGCTGGGCGGCTGCGAGGACCCGGCGAAGAACGCGCCGCGCGCGCCGACCACGCCCGGCACCGCGGTCTCCGGCGACCGCGATCCGGCGCCCGCCGCGGCAGGGCCAGTCCTCAAGGCGAGCCCTGACGACGAGGCCCTCCACAGGCCTGCCCCCGAGCGCATCGTCGCCATCGGCGACCTGCACGGCGACCTGGTCCGCACGCTGCGCGCGCTGAAGCTCGCCGGCGCCATCGACGACAAGGGCAAGTGGATCGGCGGCAAGATGACGCTGGTGCAGACCGGCGATCAGGTCGACCGCGGCGACGACGATCGCGCGATCCTCGATCTCTTCGACAGGCTGAAGGCCGAGGCCAAGGAGGCGGGCGGCGAGGTGGTGGCCACGCTCGGCAACCACGAGCTGATGAACGTGCAGCTCGACTTTCGCTACGTCACCGACGGCTCCCTGGCGCCCTTCGATGACTTCGCCCAGAAGGCGTCGCCTGCTCTCGCCGGCAAGGTTCCCGTGGCGCAGCGCGGCCGGGCCGCCGCCTTCGCGCCCGGCGGCACCTACGCGAAGCGCCTCGCCGAGCGGCCGATCGCCGCGTGGGTCGGCAACAGCCTCTTCGTCCACGGCGGCATCCTCCCCAAGCACGTGCGCGAGGGCCTCGCGAAGACCGATCGCGAGGTGCGCGCCTGGCTGCTGGGCGACCAGCCGTCGCCGCCGCGCAGCGCCATGGGGGAGGACGGCATGATGTGGACGCGGCTCTACGGTGCGGCTCCGGGCCGGGTGGAGTGCGGCATCCTCGACGAGGTGCTCGGCGCGTACGGCGCCAAGCGGCTGGTCATCGGGCACACCGTGCAGCGCGGCGGGATCAAGGCGGCGTGCGACGGCAAGGTGTGGCGGATCGACGTCGGCCTCTCCCGCCACTACGGCGGGCCGCTCGAGGTGCTGCAGATCCGCGGCGACGAGACGGTCATCCTCAAGGACGACGAGTAGCCTTCAGGGGCGGGCCGCGAAGGCGTCGGTCGCGGCGACCAGCTCGCTGATGGTCGACGGCTCGTACGCCGAATGCCCGGCGTCGTGAACGATGCGGAGCTGCGCCGTCGGCCACACCTTGTGGAGCGCCCACGCGCTCTCCGCCGGGCACACCACGTCGTAGCGACCCTGCACGATCACGCCGGGGATGGCCGCCAGCTTGTGGGCGCCTCGCAGCAGCTGATCGTCGCGCTCGAAGAATCCCTTGTTCATGAAATAGTGGCACTCGATGCGCGCGAACGCGGTCGCGTAGAGATCCGCGCCCATCTTGTCGACCAGCTCCGCGTTGGGGAGGAGGCAGCTGGTTCGACCCTCCCAGGTGCTCCACGCGCGCGCCGCCGCGACGCGTACCTCCGGATCCGGATCGGTCAACCGCCGGTGGTACGCCGTGAGCAGATCGCCGCGCTCGGCCTCGGGGATGGCCGCGAGGTACTGGTCCCACGCCTCGGGGAACATGCGCGACGTGCCCTCCTGGTAGAACCAGTCGATCTCCCGCTTGCGGAGGAGAAAGATGCCGCGCAGCACCAGCTCGGTCACGCGGTCGGGGTGCTTCTCCGCGTAGGCGAGGCCTAGCGTCGAGCCCCAGGAGCCGCCGAACACCTGCCACCTCTCGATGCCGAGGCGGGTGCGGATGCGCTCCATGTCCTCCACCAGGTCCCAGGTGGTGTTTTGCTCCAGGCACGCGTGCGGCGTGCTTCGCCCACACCCCCGCTGATCGAAGAGGACGATGCGGTAGCGCGCGGGGTCGAAGAACCGGCGGTGCTTCGCGTCGCAGCCGCCGCCCGGCCCGCCGTGCACGAACACCACCGGCTTGCCCCTGGGGTTACCGGACTGCTCGACGTACAGGGTGTGGAGGTCCGACACCGGCAGGTACGAGCTCTCGAACGGCTCGATCGCGGGGTAGAGGTCACGACGCATGGAAGAACCAATAATGGAGGGAGGCGAACGGCGCCTGCCCCTTCGCCACCCGGACCTCCACCCGGGTCCTTCCGCCCGGCAGCGCACGCAGGAGCACGCTGCGCTCGACCCAGGTCCCCTCGGAGACGTCGACCGACCCGATCTCCTCGCCACCGGCGGTGACGTTCACCGAGGTCGGCTCCTCGGCGCCCAGGCGCATGGTCATTCGCACGTCACCTGCGGGCAGGTCGACGTCGAACGCGTCCAGGGTGCGCCTCAGGCGTCCGCCGTCGACCCTGGCGGGCACGTCATCACTCGAGATGGCCTGGCAATCGGCGTCCCACCCATCGAGCAGCGCGTAGCCGGCGCGCACCTCGCTCTCCAGATCGGCCACGTCGACCTCGGCGGCGAGCTGGGCCGCGTCGTCGTCGGGGAGCGCTCCCGACCCCAGCGCGTCCCACCGGGCGACGTAGGCGGTCTTGGTGGCGCCGCCGAGGATGCTCTGCTCGAGCACGGTGGCGCTGGTGAGCTCCTCGCCGAGCAGCATCGGGAGCCCCATCCACTGCGGGTAGACGATGAAATGCGTGGGGAGCATATCGCGCGGCATCCGCTCGTAGTGCTCGAAGCGCGCGCCGGCGCCGGCGACCCAGTGGCGCGCCTCCCCCTCGGTGGTGAGGCCCACCAGGTCGAAGGTGCGTCGCCGCGAGAGGTACGCGATGGCGCCGGTGTCGTTCACGCCGACGCGCGCGTCCGCCGGCAGGGCACCGCGCGCCCACAGGCCGAGCTTGACCTGCTGACCGTCGATCGCCGCGGCCGAGGTCGCGAGATCCTCGAGCGCCCACGGAAGCTTGTCGGCGAGCGCGCCGGCGTACACCCCGGCCAGGACGCCGCCGACGACCCCTGCGCCCTCGCGCCACCAGCGCTCCGCCAGCCTCCCGATCGCGGCGGCCGCCGCGGCGACCAGGACGAACCACGCCGGCGCGAAGGGCCAGATGTAGCGGACGCGGTTCCACAGCATGGTGAGGTACGCGCACACCACGAGCGTGGCGAGGGCCAGTAGCAGCACCAGCACCGCGCGCGGCCAGCGCCGCTCGCGCAAGGCGAGCCAGCCCAGCGCGGGGACGCCGGCGGCGAACGCCCACAGGCTCCACCGCGGGAGGAACACGGCCGTGTACGTGCCACCCACCAGGAGGTCGGAGACCATCAGCTGGGCGTTGGCGCCGATCGCACCCCAGAGCCGCGCGCCGGTGTAGTGGGGGTTGCCGACCAGGAGCTTCACCATCGACGTCGCCGATGACGCGTGGCCGGTGGTGGCGAGGTTGAGCAGCGGCACCAGCGCCACGCCGACCAGGGGGAGGGCGGGCAGCGCGCGCAGCGCCGTGCGCGCGACCCGCAGATCGCGGCGCGAGTCGAGGGATCCAGCGGGGGTCGCCCTCCAGATCGCCAGCACGCCGAACGCCGCCAGCGCCGCCAGCGCGCCCTCGGGACGGATCAGCGGCGCCACCAGGCCGGTGGCCCCGACCCCGAGCGCGCCCACGCGAACCGAGCGCTCGTGCGGCGCCCGCTCCGCCCACTCCGCGGCCTGACGCGCGGTTCGCGTGAGCGCCCACGCCAGGGCGATGGTCTCCATCCCGCTCCAGGCGAACCACGCGAACGCGCCGAAGAGCGCGCTCATCGCCCCGGCGCCCAGGCCCGCGGCGCGGCCGACCAGCGGCGTCGCGAGCCGCGTCGTCTCCACCGCGGTCGCGGCGTGGAAGAGGGTGCCGAGCACCCAGGCCACCCAGATCACGGCGAGCTCACGCGCGCCCAGGAGGTGGAACGGCGCGATCAGCATCGGCCAGGCGAAGCTGGTGGCGCCGCTGGAGAAGCCGCCGCCGTCGCCGAAGGTGAAGGGGTGCCCCTCGGCGATGCGGCGTGCGAACTGGAAGTGGATGAACGAGTCGTCGAGGGGCACCGCGGGGCGGTGGGTCCTGTCCAGGATGCCGCGCACCGCGATCGCGCCGAGCGCCCCGCTCACCGCCAGCGCCGGCAGGTAGGGCCGCGCGCGAACGCGTGCGGCGGTGAGGATCTCGCGGGGGCTCTTCAAAGGTCGGGCGCGGCAGTGTACACAGCGCGCCCTACCCGATGTGCCCGCGGCCGAACCACCCGTACGCCCACGCGGCTCAGCTGCCCATCGCGGTGGTCGACGCCGGTCCCGAAGGCGCCGCCGTCCGCCTCGAGGACGTCCTGCCCGGCGCCGGTCCGCTGGAGATCGAGATCGGGCCCGGCCGCGGAGGCTTCGTCTTCGAGCGCCTGGCCGCAGCCCCCGAGGTGCGTCTGCTCGGGCTCGAGGTGCGCCTCAAGTGGGCGCACCTGGTCGATCAGCGACTCCACAAGCTGGGGCTCGCCGGCCGCGGCCGCGTGCTCGCCGAGGACGCCAAGGTCGCCTTGCCGAGGCTCCGACCCGACGCGTCGGTGCGAGCGTTCTTCGTGCACTTCCCCGACCCCTGGTGGAAGAAGCGCCACGCCAAGCGCCTGGTGGTCGGCGATCTGCTGCTGCGGGAGGTGGTGCGGCTGCTGGCTCCCTCGGGCGAGCTGTTCGTCCAGACCGACGTCGAGGAGCGGGCGGAGCAGTACGCCGCCGAGGTCGCGCGGGTGTCCGAGCTCGTCCCCGCCGGCGACGAGCCCGGCTCCATCGTCCTCGCGGAGAACCCCTACGGCGCGCGGAGCCCGCGGGAGCACCGCGCCATCGCCGACGGGCTCCCCGTCCACCGCATGCGCTGGCGCCGCGGGTGAGGCGTCGGGCAGCACCGCGCCGGTGCTGCACCCGCGTCAGCGGACCGTGGGAGAGAAGGCCCGCAGAGGCTCACATCGGTTCGACGTGACCGTGGAGAGCGCGCCCGGTGTACGGGACGATCGAGGCGCGGCGTGCACCTCCCCCGGCTCCATGAGGAGACGGGCCAGGGCCGTCGGGAGGTGCTTGGCGATTCGCCCCACCGCGGAGGCGTCGTCGGCGAGCTCCCCGATCGCGGCGAGCACGGCCTGCGCTTGCTCGCGCGCCACCCCCAGCGCCAGGCCCGAACGCACCGCGATCGCCCGGTAGAAAGCCTCCACCCCCGAGACGGGGTGGTTGCCCTCCGCCCGCAGCCAGCGCCCCGCGGCAGGGGGAAGTGCGAGGCGAAGTGCCTCGCTGTCCTCCTGGGACAGCACCTCTGCCAGCGTCGGGAGCGTGGCCTCGATCGCCCGCTCGGCCTCGGATGCCTGCTGGAGCCCCGCGAGCTCGACGATCCGCCCGATGAGCCGCGCGTACCTCATGAACCCTCTGAAGCAAGACATGGGCCGACGGTGATCCGCGCCAGGCCTCTCCTCGCGTGTGGGGGGTTCGGTGGTAGCGTCCTCGCTCGTTCGATGAGCAGCGTCGTCGGGCGCTGCGTGGAAACTGCGCGAGCCAAGGCTCTGAAAGCGAGGTGCCCCATGGGTGACAAGTCTCCGAAGGACAAGGACAAGAACAAGAAGCAGGAGAAGGGGAAGAAGGACCAGAAGGCCAACGCGGCCAAGGACAAGGCGACCCCCAAGGCGCCGGACGGCAAGAAGAAGTAGCCCGACGCAGCCGCGCTCGAGTCAATCCCCCTCGTCCAGGCCGCTGGACGAGGCGCCCATGCGGGCTGAGCTGTTCAGCGTCAGCCAGCTGGAGCGGCACGCGCGCACCATGGCTGGCTGGCACGAGGTGGTCCGCGGCCGCCGCGACGATCGCCTCCGCGAACGCCTGCGCGAGAACGAGGTCGTCCTCGCCGACGCGTACCGGCTGATCACGGAGGCGGTCCAGCGGGGGCGGGCCATCACGCCCGCCGCCGAGTGGTTCATCGACAACTACCACCTGGTCGAGGAGCAGGTCCGGACGACGCGACGGCACCTCCCGCGGTCCTACGACCGGGAGCTTCCGCGCCTCATCAACGCGCCCTCGGCGGGGTCACCGCGCGTCTACGACATCGCGCTGGAGCTGATCTCGCACGCCGACGGACGCCTCGACGTCGAGAGCCTGCGTGCCTTCGTCGCCGCCTACCAGAAGGTGCAGCCGCTGCGCCTCGGCGAGCTGTGGGCCATCCCGATCATGCTCCGGCTGGCGCTGCTGGAGAACCTTCGGCGCGTCGTCGCGGCGGTGACCGCGGGTCGGCACGATCGGGAGCGCGCCGCGACCTGGGTCGACGCCATGGGCGACGTCGCTGCGACCGATCCGGGCCGCGTCGTCCTCGTGCTCGCGGAGATGGTCGCCGAGGGTCCGGCGCTGACCAGCGCCTTCGTCGCCGAGCTGGCGACGAGGCTCCACCGGCACGGCGCGCCGCTGTCCATTGCCATGATCTGGCTGGAGCAACGCCTGGCGGCCGAGGGCCAGACCGTCGACCACGTCTTCCAGCAGGTGAGCCAGAGCCAGGCCGCGGACCAGGTGTCCATCGGCAACAGCATCGGCAGCCTCCGATCGATGGCGGCCATCGACTGGCGCGACTTCGTGGAGGACGCGAGCGAGGTGGAGCGCGTCCTCCGGACGGATCCTGCTGGCATCTACGCCGCGATGACCTTCGGTACCCGCGACGTCTACCGCCACGCCGTCGAGGAGATCGCGCGCGGCTGCGACGCCGGGGAGGAGGGGGTCGCGCAGGCGGCGGTGGTGCTGGCGCTCGCGCCACCCTCGGGCGAGGCCCCTCGCCACGTCGGCACCTCGCTTCAGGGGGCCGGGCGTCGCGCGCTGGAGCGCGCGGTCGGCTACCGACCGCCGCTGGCGCTCCGCGCACGCCGAGCTCTGACGAGCGGCCGTGCGCTCGTCTATGCGGCGTCGATCGCGACGACGACCGCGGCCGCCGCCTGGATCCTCTCGCTCGCCGTCCCGCTTCCGGTGGCCGGCGCGGCGCAGGCCCTGTGGTGGGCAGCGCTGGTCGTCGCGGCGAGCCACCTGGCGCTCGCGCTGGTGCACTGGGGGGCGACCCTCCTGGTGCGGCCCACGCTGCTGCCGCGCCTCGACTTCGACGACGGCATTCCCGCGGAGCACCGCACGCTCGTCGCGGTCCCGGTGATGCTCACCCACGCCCGCGAGATCGACGCGCTGGTCGAGGCGCTCGAGGTCCGCTTCCTCGCCAACCGCGACGAGAACCTCCTCTTCGCGCTGGTCACCGACTTTCGCGACGCCAGCGCGGAGACCGAGGACGGCGACGACGCGCTCCTCGATCGTGCCCGGCGCGGGATCGACGCGCTCAACGCCGCACACGCCGGTCGCGGCGCGGCGTTCTTCCTCCTCCACCGGGCGCGGCGCTGGAACCCGCGCGAGGGCGTGTGGATGGGGTGGGAGCGCAAGCGCGGCAAGCTCGAGGACCTGAACGAGGCGCTGCGCGGTTCCCTCGATCGCTTCGACGAGGTGGTGGGCCCCTCGGCCCGGCTGGAGGGCGTCCGGTACGTCATCGCCCTCGACAGTGACACCGCGCTGCCGCGCGATGCTGCGCGCATGCTGGTCGGGACGCTCGGTCACCCCTCGAACCGGCCGGTCCTGGACGTCGCGCGCGGTCGCGTCACCGAGGGGTACGCCATCCTGCAGCCGCGAGTCGGCGTGAGCATGGCCAGCTCCGCGCGCACGCGCTTCGCCGCCCTGTTCGGCGGGGAGCCCGGCATCGACCCGTACACGCGCGCCGTGTCCGACGTGTACCAGGACGTCTTCTCCGAGGGGTCCTTCGTCGGCAAGGGCATCTACGACGTCGACGCCGTTCGCGCGGCCCTGGGCGGCCAACTCCCCGAGAACCGCGTGCTCAGCCACGATCTCCTGGAGGGAGCGTACGCGCGCTCCGGCCTGGTCAGCGATGTTCTCCTGGTCGAGGACCACCCCTCCGCGCATGCCGCGGACGTCAGTCGTCGCCGGCGCTGGATCCGCGGCGACTGGCAGATCGCCGCATGGCTCCTCCCCTGGGCGCCGGGGCCGGACGGCGCGTCACGGAACCCGATCTCGGCGCTGTCGCGCTGGAAGATCCTCGACAACTTGCGGCGCAGCCTGGTCCCGCCCTCGCTGCTCGCCTTCCTGGTCGTCGGCTGGCTCCTGCCGGGAGCAGCCGCGACGGCCACGGTCGCCGCGGTGCTGCTCCTGGGGATCCCGGGCGTGGTGACCGCGATCGCGGCGCTGATGCGGAGGCCAGACGAGGAGCCCGCGGCCCCGCACACGCGCGACGTTGCGCAGGCGCTGGCGCGGCAGCTCGCGCGCGAGGCGCTTGCGCTCGCCTGGCTTCCGCAGGAGGCCGCCATGGCCCTGGGCGCGATCGGGCGCACCGCGGTCCGGCTGGTGACCCGGCGGCACCTCCTCGAGTGGAGGACGGCGAGCGACGCCCAGCGCGGTGCGCGCGGCGACCTCGCCTCCGCCCATCGGACCATGGCGAGCGGCCCCCTCCTCGCCGCCCTCGCGCTGGGGGTTCTCGTGCGCGTCCAGCCGGCCGCGCTGCCCTGGGCGATGCCGGTGCTGCTGGCGTGGCTGGCGGGCCCGACGCTGTCGTGGTGGCTCAGCCGTCCACGCTCCGCCCGGTCGGCTGCGCTCGCCCCGGAGCAGGTCCGCTTCCTGCGCCAGGTGGCTCGCCGCACCTGGCGGTTCTTCGAGACCTTCGTCACCGCCGAGCACCACCATCTGCCGCCCGACAACGTGCAGGAGGACCCGCCGCGCGGCGCAGCGCCGCGCACGTCGCCCACCAACATCGGCATGTCGCTGGTGGCGACGCTCGCCGCCTACGACTTCGGCTACGTGCCGGCGGGCGAGGTGGCCGCGAGGACCGCGAGGACGCTCGACACGCTCGGCAGGATGGAGCGCCACCGGAGCCACTTCTACAACTGGTACGACACCACGACGCTCGAGCCGCTGCGGCCGCTGTACGTCTCCACCGTCGACAGCGGCAACCTCTCCGGGCACCTCCTGGTCCTCGCCGCCGGCCTGGACGAGATGGAGCGGCGGCCGGCGTTTCGCTCCCAGGTGTTCGCGGGGCTGGTGGACACCGTGGACCTGGTGGAGGAGGCCGCCGGCGCGACCGAGGTGCACGCAGCGACGCTGGCGCTCCTGCGCAGCGAGCTCCTGCACGTCCCCCTGACGTCGTCCGCCGCGCACGCGGCGCTCGTCCGCGTCTCGTCGCTGGCCGCCGACCTGGTGTTCGACGACGCCGTCGACCCCGCCGCGGCCGCGTGGGCGACGGCACTACAGTCGCAGGCAGGGGCCGCGCTGGCGGAGCTGATCGCCCTCGCCCCCTGGCTGGAGCTCGCCGCGGAGGGCGAAGGCACCGTCGACGTCGAGCTCGATCGCCTGCTCACCCTGGTCGAGACCGCGCGCCTCGCCCCGGTGTCCCTCCCCGACCGCGCGGAGCCGGTGCAGGGCGCGATGACGCTGGCCGCGGAGCGCGCATCCGCGAGGCTCGGCGCGCTGCACTCGCTCGCCACCCGCTGCCGTGAGCTCGCCGACCTGGAGTTCGAGTTCCTCTACGACCGAGGCAGGCACCTCCTCTCCATCGGGTACAACGTGTCGGATCGGCGCCTCGATGCAGGCTGCTACGATCTCCTAGCCTCCGAGGCGCGGCTCGCCAGCTTCGTCGCGGTCGCCCACGGCAAGCTGCCGCAGGAGCACTGGTTCCGCCTCGGCCGCTCCCTCACCACCGCCGGCGGCCGACCCGCGCTGCTGTCGTGGAGCGGCTCCATGTTCGAGTACCTGATGCCGCTCCTGGTCATGCCGACCTGGGAGGGCACGCTGCTCGACGAGACCTACCGCTCGGTCGTCGCCCGGCAGATCGCGTACGGCCGCGAGCGCGGCGTCGCCTGGGGCGTCTCCGAGTCCGGGTACAGCAAGACCGACGCGCAGCTGAACTACCAGTACCGGGCGTTCGGCGTCCCCGGCCTCGGGTTCAAGCGCGGCCTGGCCGAGGACCTCGTGATCGCCCCCTACGCCTCGGTCATGGCGGTGATGGTCGCGCCCGCTGCCTCGTGCGCCAACCTGCGTCGCCTCGCCGACGAGGGTTTCCTCGGCGAGCACGGCTTCTACGAGGCCATCGATCACACGCCGGCGCGCGTGCCGCCCGGTGAGCCGTACGTGACCGTGCGCTCGTACATGGCGCACCACCAGGGGATGGCGCTCCTGTCGCTCGCCTTTGCGCTCCTCGAGCGGCCGATGCAGCGTCGCTTCGAAGCCGATCCCGCGCTTCGCGCCACCGAGCTCCTGCTGCAGGAGCGGGTCCCCCGCGCGCTCTCGGTCGACCCGCACCCCGCCGAGACGTCGGTCCCCATCCCCGCGGCGGAGCCAGAGCCCGACATCCGCGTCTTCACGTCGCCCGACGCGGCGACGCCCGAGGTGCACCTGCTCTCCAACGGCAGCTACCACG
>JBKJLX010000137.1:0-4269 GCA_046596645.1 Polyangiaceae bacterium | reverse complement strand
GTCGGCGTCGAAGCCCGAGTTCCGCTCGACCCAGACGTAGGCTCGCGGCCCGTAGCAGAGCGTCCAGAAGGTCCCCCAGAAGAAGACGATGAGCCCGATGAGCATCTCGGTCGCGGTGGCGCCCAGGGTCACGGCGATGGCCCACGCGCGCTCGCCGTAGCTCTGCACCAGGCTGACGACGTGGGGCATGTCCGGCTTGAGGCCGCCGGCGTCGGGTGCCACCAGGACCGCGAACATCTCGCGGCCCCGCGTCGTCGTCCGCAGCATCTCGATCACCTCGATGGCGTCGATGACCGCCATGGCGATGGCAACCGCCAGCGGAACCATCGTGAGGACGATGAGACCGATGGTCAGCACCGCGGCCGCGCGGCCGCGCCCGCGGAGGAGGGGGGTCGTCCTCTGCAGCAGGGGCCTCGCGATGCAGCCCACCCACGCGGCGAGGAGCAGTGCAGGCCAGAGGGGGAGCAGCGCCAGCACGGCGGCGATGACCAGCACCCCGGTTGCGATGCGGAGCTTGTTCCTTGCCATCGCGCCGGCGACGTTCACGCGGCGACGCACTGCACGAGGAGTGCCGCGCCGATCGGGGCTGCGGGCAGGTCTTCCCCGACGCCGGTGCGCCTCGATCGGGGCGCCACGCCCCGGACCAGACGCATAAAAGCGGGTAGTTGTCGCACATCCGAGGTGGCATCCGGCTTGAAGTGTCGCGCCCCATGGACGGAGTGGCCGCGCGAATCACCGTCCCCTCCCCTGCGCCCATCGCGTCCCCCGCCCGGGCTCGGGCGGAGTTCGTGGTGGTGTCCAACCGTCTACCGCCGCGCGAGCACGCGGGGCGGCGGCAGAACGTCGGCGGCCTGGTGTCGGGCCTGCGCGCCGCGCTGTCCTCGCGCAAGGGCGTGTGGATCGGGTGGGACGCGGGCCGCCCCGACGCGCAGGCGCCGCCCGACGGCATCGCGGTGGAGGATGACACGTGCCCAGCCCGCGTCGCCTTGCACCTCCCCGCAGAGGTGGCGGAGCCGTACTACGCGAGCTTCTGCAACGGAGTCCTGTGGCCCTTCCTTCACGGGATGGTCGAGCGCGTGAAGTATGACGACGACGCGTGGCGCGCCTACCTGGAGGCGAACGATCGCTTCGCCGCCGCGGTCATGCGCGTTGCGGCCCCCACCGCGACGGTCTGGGTCCACGACTATCACCACCTGGTGCTGGCGGCGGCGCTCCGCCGCCGCGGCTTCGCCGGGCGCCTGGGCTTCTTCCTCCACGTCCCGTTCCCCGCCACCGAGATCGTGGAGACCCTCCCGCGCTGCGAGGAGCTCATCCAGGGTATGGCGGCCTACGATCTGGTGGGCTTTCACACGCCCCGCTACGTGCGGAACTTCGTCGCCGTCGCCCGCGATCTGATCGGGGCCCGCCGCGCGTCGGACGGCATCGTGGTCGACAGCCACCGCTGCAGGGTCGGCGCCTTTCCCATCGGGATCGACCCCAAGGTGTTCGTGGAGAGCGCGACCCACGAGGTGGACGACGACGTGGCCAGCCTGGGCCGCACCCTCGGCGATCGGAAGCTCATCCTCGGCGTCGATCGCCTCGACTACACCAAGGGCATCTGCGAGCGCCTGATCGGCTTCGAGCGCCTCCTCCGCGACTTTCCGGAGTGGCGGGGGAAGGTGGTTCTGGTGCAGATCGCCGTCCCCTCGCGGGAGGAGGTGCCCGACTACCAGGACCAGCGCGCGCGGGTGGAGAGCCTGGTCGGCCGCATCAACGGCGAGCACGGCGAGACCGACTGGGTCCCCGTCCGCTACCTGTATCGGTCTTACGCCCCGACGGAGCTGGCGCGCCTCTACCGCATGGCGCACGTCGGGCTGGTGACGCCGATTCGGGACGGCATGAACCTGGTCGCCAAGGAGTACGTCGCCTCGCAGGACCCCGAGGACCCTGGCGTCCTCGTCCTCTCGCGCTTCGCGGGGGCCGCGGTGGAGCTGCGCCGCGCCGTCCTGACCAATCCCCTCCACGCGGCGGGCCTGGCCCGCGACATCGACCGCGCGCTGCACATGGATCTCGGCGAGCGCGTGGCGCGGCACGGCGCGTCGTACGCGCCGGTGATGACCAACACCGCCGAGGCGTGGTCGGCCGGCTTCCTCGCCGCCCTCGACGCGGCCTCACCCCGCCCGGAGACGGTCCCCCCGCGCGATAGCGCCGACCTCTGAAGCCGCCGCTGGGCTCGTCGTCCGGCGCGCGGTTTTTTCAGGGCAGCTCGACCAGCGTCCAGTAGCGGTTCAGCGCGACCATGAGCTCGACGAAGCTGGTGAACGTCACCGGCTTCAGGAGGTAGCCGGCCACGTTGAGGTTGTAGGCCTCCACGCGATCGCGGTCGTCGTTCGACGTGGTGAGGACGACGACGGGCGTCGCGAGGAGCTCCGGATCCTTGCGCAGCTCGCGGAGGAACTCGAGGCCGTTCATCTTCGGCATGTTGAGGTCCAGCAGCACCATCCGCCGGTCGTGCGGGAGGGACGTCCCCCGCAGCAGCTCCAGCCCCTCGATGCCGTTGCCCGCCAGGTAGAGCGGATTGGTGATGCCGGCCTTCTTGAAGGCGCGCTGGACGTTCATGACGTCCACCTGGTCGTCCTCGACCAGGAGGATGTTGAGCGGGCGTCCTTCCATCAGCGAGCCGCCCCCATCGACTTCGGCCACGTGAAGCGGACGGTGGTGCCGTGCGCCGGCGTGTCGCGTGTCGCGGGATGGGCGGGATCCGCGTCCACCCAGGCCCGACCGCCGTGCGTCTCGACGATCTTGCGGACGACGGAGAGTCCGATCCCGGACCCCTCCACCGTGTCGCGCGCCTCCAGCGTCTGGAAGAGGCCCCACACACGCTCGCGGAACTCCGGGGCGATGCCGGGTCCGTCGTCACGGACGAAGAGCTCCCAGGTTTCACCGCGTTCCTCGGCGCCCACGGTGACGGTCACGTCGCGGCGCCCGGCGTGCTTCATCGCATTGGAGATCAGGTTGAGGAAGATCTGCTGCAGCTTCGCCCGCTCCCCCTCCACCTCGGGCAGCGAACCTGCGATCTCCACCCGCGCTGGCGCGGGCGCGGCGAGCAGCTCGATCACCTCGCCGACCAGCTGGCGCATGTCCACCGGCTCGGGCTTGTCGCGCGCGCGGCCAGCGCGCGAGTACGCGAGGATCGCGTCGATGAGCGCCTCGAGGCGGGCCACCCGGCCACGCAAAAGGCTCATGTGCTCCCGCGTCTCCGCGGAGGCGGCGGCGCCGAGATCCTCCTCGATCCACTGGGTGAGGTTCCAGATGCCGCGCAGCGGCGCCTTCAGGTCGTGCGAGGCGACATAGGCGAACTGGTCGAGCTCGGCGTTGGCTCGCGCCAGGTCGGAGATGAGACGGTCGCGCTCGCGCTCCGCACGGTCGCGATCGATCCCCACGGCCACGAGCTCGGAGACCGAGGACAGCAGGCTGAGGGTCTCGTCCGGCAGCTCCTTCCGCGCGAAGAGGGCGATGACTCCCAGGAGACGCCCGTCGAGGCGTAGCGGGTAGCCGGCGAACGAAACCAGCTCCTCCCGTCGGGCCCACTCGGTGTCGACGCGCGGGTCGTGCAGGACGTCGTTGCTGCAGTGCGGCTCTCCCGTGGCGGCGATGCGGCCGATCTTGAAGGCGCCCACCTTCACGCGCGCGTGGCCGCCATCGGTGTGGGTGTAGATCCCGGAGCTGGCGCGCAGGATGAGGGTGAGCCCCGTGGCGTCGAGCGTCCACACCCGGGCGAAGGCCGCGCCGAGGTGCTTCACCAGCGCGCCCGTGCACAGGTGGAGGGTGTCGTCGAGCGTGGTGCCGTGGACGATCGCGCTGGCGACGTCGGCTCGGAGGCCCGCATCCGCGGAGGTCATGGTCACGCAGGGGCCCTCACGCAGGAGCCCTCACGCAGGAGCCCTTTGCACGCTTGCGTCGCGCGGGCGAAGCACCCGCTCGGCGTCGGTCGCTGCGGCGAGGGTGAACGAGATCGAGGTGCCCAGCCCTTCATCGCTCTCGACGCGAATCTTTCCTCCGTGGGCGTCGACGATGCCCTTCGCGATGTAGAGGCCGAGGCCCGTCCCCAGCTTGGCGGTGTCGCGCGCCTGCCAGAACCTGTCGAACACGTGCGGCAGGTCGCTTGCGGGGATGCCAGGACCGGTGTCGCGCACCTCGAAGCGGAGGACGTCGCCGTGACGCACAGCACTCACCGCCACCAGCCCGCCCTCGGGCGTGAACTTGATCGCGTTGCCGACGAGGTTGAGG
>JBKJLX010000446.1:0-4607 GCA_046596645.1 Polyangiaceae bacterium | reverse complement strand
GCTCACCAGAAAGGCGACGCTGCGGCGCTTGGTGACGCGCACCAGCGTCTCCAGCGCGACGCTGAGGTCGGTGCCCTTGCGGCGCGGCACGTGGCCCAGCACCTCACGCACCACGCGCATGACGTGCTTCTGCCCCTTCTTGGGCGGCACCAGCAGCTCCACCACGTCGGTGGAGAGGATGAGCCCCACCCGATCGCTGTTCGAGATGGCGCTGAAGGAGCACAGCGCGGCCACCTCCGCCGCAACCTGGGCCTTGGGGGCACGCCGCGTGCCCCAGCGCTCGCTCTCCGAGACGTCGACGACGACCATCACGGTCATCTCGCGCTCCTCGACGAACACCTTCACGAACGGCTCGTCCATGCGCGCCGAGACGTTCCAGTCGATGAAGCGGACGTCGTCCCCCGGGGAGTACCCGCGGACCTCGCGGAAGCTCAGCCCCTGGCCCTTGAAGACCGAGTGGTAGCCGCCGGAGAGCTGATCGGTCGCCAGGTGCTGGCTGCGGATGGAGAGCGCGCGCAGCTGGCGCAGGAGCTCGAGCGGCGTGGCTGCGCCCTCGCCGAACCGGCCGAACCCGGGCCCCGAGCCGAGCTCGGGGGCCGGGTTCGAAGGTGCGTGGGGACCGAGGCCGGAGGCCGAGGGAGCCACGAACGGTCGGCCCGCCTCTTTCACGGCACCTCGACGACCTCGAACACCCGGCGAACGACCTGGTCCGCGGTGACGCTCTCCGCCTCGGCCTCGTAGGTGAGGACGACGCGGTGACGAAGGACGTCGGGACCGATCGCCTTGACGTCCTCCGGCGTGACGTAGCCGCGGTGGCGCAGGAAGGCGTGCGCACGCGCGGCGAGCGCGAGCGCGATCGAGGCGCGCGGGCTCGCGCCGTACTCCACAAGAGCCGCCAGCTCACGCAGCCCACGCTGCGCCGGCTCACGCGTCGCGAACACCACCGAGACGATGTAGTCCTTCACCCGGTCGTCCATGTAGACGTCGCGAACGATGCTGCGCGCGTGGAGGAGCTTGGCCGAATCCGTCACCCTGTTCGCGCTGGGGGTGCGGGTGCCCGTCGCGCGGTCGACGATCAGCCGCTCCTCGGTGCGGGTCGGGTAGCCGACCTTGATCATCAGCATGAAGCGGTCGACCTGGGCCTCGGGCAGCCGGTACGTGCCCTCCTGCTCGATCGGGTTCTGCGTCGCCATGACGATGAACGGGTCAGGCAGCTTGTAGGTCGTGTCGCCGATGGTGACCTGCCGCTCCTGCATCGCCTCCAGCAGGGCGCTCTGCACCTTGGCCGGGGCGCGGTTGATCTCGTCGGCGAGGACGAGGTTCGCGAAGATGGGACCGAGCTTGGAGGTGAACTCCCCCTTGTTGTGATTGTAAACGACGGTGCCGACGACGTCCGCGGGGAGCAGATCGGGCGTGAACTGGATGCGAGAGAACTTGCCGTCGATGGCATCGCAGAGCGTCTTGACGCTCAGCGTCTTCGCCAGGCCGGGGACGCCCTCGATGAGGACGTGCCCCCCAGCGAGCAGACCGATGAGGATCCGCTCGAGCATGGAGGTCTGCCCCACGATGACCTTGCCGACCTCGTTCGACAGCTCGTCGAGGAAGGCGCTCTCGTTGGCGACGAGCTCGTTCAGTGCGCGAACGTCGTGCATGCTGGGTGCGGTCCTAGCAGGAATTGTTTCTCGTTCAGCACCTGACGGTGCCGAATTGCCTCACATGGTCGAGGTCGCCTGCGACCTGGCCGGATTGTGAGCACCGGGAACAGCGCGACGAGAAGAGCGCCCCGGGCAACTGCCGGGCCCCGCCCGTCATTCCTCGTGGCCCCCATCGGGCCGTCCGTGACCGGGCCGGAGTTCAACCCGGGGCCGGGGCGCGAGGCCCCTCGGCGGCATCTACGCCGCGGTCAGCTTCGCGAGCCCACGGCCCTTGCCATAGAGCTGCCAGATGTCGACCCGGTACTCGCCGGGGAGGTCGACGACGAACTGAACCGGAGGCGCGCTCTGCGGCTTGCCGGTCGGCAGGTCGCGCAACACGCGCTCGAGGATGATCTGCCCGTCCGGCGCCTTGACCCGCACCGTGAAGGGGGGATCGCTCTCGTCGAGCGTCCTGAACACGAGCGACACCTGGTCACCGACCTTGAAGATCGAGGTGTTGCAGAACGTCTCGATGTTCCCTGTGCTGTCGATGGCCACGGAGGTTGGGCTGCCCGATGAGGGTCGCAGCAGCGTCCGCTCGAAAGGAGCGGGGGGCCGCCGTCGTCTCTCATTTTAGGCTGGCCCCCCCCACTGGGCGAGTTTCCCGCGTGGTCGGGGCTCCTGAAGGCTCCAAAACGGCCAGGTGCCTCGCGAACGCACTCAGGGAGGAGGCGGCGCCGGGGGCTCCGGGTCGCCGCCCTCCTTGGAGCTTCCATCCCAGTCGCCGCCGCCGACGTCGGTCGGGCTGGAGCCTCCGATGGCGTCGGGGTCGGGGTTCACGTTGCGCTGCTTGATGCCGTCGATCTCGGCGCCGACCTCGGCCTCCCCCCGGCCGATCTGGCCGGCGACGAGGTCGTCGACGTTGTCGCCGGAGGGGCGGGTGTAGACGAGGTAGCCGCGGCCCGTGACCTTGGCCCCGGGCCCGATGACGCCGATCGCGTACTCGGTCCAGGCGAACTTCAGCAGGTTTCCGGTGACCTCGCCGTGGACGTCGGCCCAGCGGCTCTTGTCCGGTCGCTGCCACTTGCCGCTGACGGCGTTCCCCTCCTGGACGAGGTGGATGTAGCCGTACAGCGGGCTGTAATAGACGCCCGTCCACTCCGCGCTCTCCGGCATGTCGCCCGGCTGCACGTTCGCGGTCTTGGCGCCCCCCTGACCCCCACCGCACCCCAGCACCATCGATGCCGAGGCGGCGATGGCGAGGCCGGCGAACCAGCGTCGTCCGATCATGGCGGCGGACGATACACGAGGCAGGGCGCGTTGGTCACGGCCAGGCTGCGTCGGGCCGCCTGGCCCCCCAGGTTCGGGGCCAGGGGGGCCCGGACCTTGCCGACGGCGAACGCGCACGCGCGCTCGGTGAACGAGATGACGGTGGCCTGGCCCGGCCCTCAAGGCGCGTGGGCGGCGATGATGTCGACCCCGGGCTGGTCGTCGGCTCCCACGTAACACCCGAGGATCTCCATCGCGGGCGACAACACGCATTTGGCCGGGACCACCTTCGGGTCGAGCCCGGTGGCGGTGGCGATGCCCTTGTCGGGATCGGCCATCACCGGCGCGTTCGTCACGCCCAGCTCGCTCGCGTAGAGCGCAGCGTAGGCGGCGTCGGGCGAGGCCTTGTCCGAGTCCTCGAGGAGGAAATACAGGTACGTGAAGTCGACTCCGGACGACGCCTCGAGGTCGATCTCGTTCTGGCCGAGGCTGACCGCCTCGGCTCGACAGGTGCTTCACCAGCCTTCGGCGAGCACCACGATCAGGTAGCCGCCGGCGAAGTCCCAGATCGACCGCTCGACGCCGCACTGGTCGACGAGGTTGCCCACGTCGGCGATGACGCTCCCCACCGCGTTGCCGGTCGCGACCAGGTCGCCCGGGTCGTCGCCGGGCCAGGGGCACACCTCGGGCTCGCCCGTCGTGGCGGCGCTGCCCAGCCGTCCTCCCCCTCCGCCTCCGGAGGCGTCGCCCGCCTCCTCCCCTCCGCAGCCCAGCGCCGCCGCGACGAGGACGAGGGACAGCGACGCGAGACGGACCACCGCGGGAATCGTTGGTGCCCTGGCGCGGACCGTCAAGGACGCTCTTGGGCGGGCCGCCCGGGAGGCGTAGAAGTGGAGGATGGACAGGAACTCCCGCTCGGGCGCACGGCTGGCTCTGCCCGCCGCGCTCGCCATCAGCGTCGTCGCCGTGGCAGCCATCACGGCGTGCGGTGACGACACCGGAGACGGCACCAGCACCGGCGGCGACGGCGGCGCCACGACGTCGTCGACCGACGCGGCGACGGTGACCGTCAATGCCACCGCCACCGTCACCAACACGGTCACGCAGGGCAGCGTGACGGCCGGTGGCGGTGAAGGCGGCATGGCGTGATGAGACGCTGCCGCCCGGTCGGGTGGCACGTGAGGGCCGCGCGAGTCGCGGCCCTTTGTTTTTTGTCCCGCGCCCGGCTTGATCCTCTGATCGTGGGCAGCCAGGGCCGCTCCAGACTACGTCACGAGGGCGGCGCGACCGCCGCGGCGACCGCGACCCGTGCCGCAGCGATGGCGCGGTCGATCTCGGCCTCACCATGGGCGCCGCTGACGAAGGCCGCCTCGAACTGCGCCGGCGGCCAGTAGATGCCCTGCTGCAGCATCGACCGGTGGAACGCGCCGAAGGCCGCGCGATCGGCTCGGTTGGCGTCGTCCCACGAGCGGATCGGTCCGCTGCAGAAGAACAGAGTGACCATCGAACCGACGCGCTGAACGGCCGTCCGCTTCGTGGCGCCCGCCGCCGCGCAGGCCTCGCGCAGCCCCGCCTCCAGGCGCGCGCTGGTCGCCTCCAGCCGCGCGTACAGCTCGGGCTGCAGGAGCTCGAAGGTCGCGAGGCCGGCCGACACCGCGATCGGGTTCCCGCTGAGGGTGCCCGCCTGGTAGACGCTGCCCATCG
>JBKJLX010000543.1:0-3730 GCA_046596645.1 Polyangiaceae bacterium | reverse complement strand
CGTGGTGGCCCCCTCCCCCGACCCCGCGTGGACGCTGCGCATCGACAACGAGGGACAGCAGCGGATCCGCATCGCCGCCGACGTGCGCCTGCTCTCGATCCAGCTGCAGAAGGGGGGCTCTCGCCAGTGGCGCACCTGCAAGCCCGCCCCCGGGCAGACGCCCTCCCGCTTCCCCGCCGCGCGCGAGCTCTACCTCGCTCCCGGCGAGTCCTGGGTGGAGCCGTTCGACCCTCGGCTCTTCTGCTTCGGTGCCGAGGGCGATCTGCTGCGCGGGGGGACGGTGGTGCGCTTCCGCTTCGGCTTCGATCCCCGCGGCGGTCGCCGGGACCGCGAGCCGTTCGTGGTGCAGGGCACGGACGCACCTCCCAGCTTCGCCGCCGTGCGCGAGCTCGTCGCGCCGACCATCGTCCTCAGCCATGCGGCCGCACCGCGGGAGGGCGACCCGCTGCCCGCGGGCGGCTCGCGGGCCAACGCCCCGCTGGAGAAGGTCCCGCCGCCCCCGCCCGCCCGTCCCGGGCACCACGGGACCGGCCACGACCAGGACCACCACCAGGGGGACGAGCCGCACCACCCGCGCCGCGAGGGCGACCGCGGAGGCCCGACACCAGCCCCCGGGGAGGCCTCGCCGCCCGCCGCCGGCGCGCCGCCGCCGCCCGCAGGCGATCGTCTCCGCGAGAGGTCGGCGGTCGATCTGGAGCAGGAGAAGGAGAAGGCGCGCCGCCTCGAACGCGAGCGCGAGCTGGCGACGACCTATGGTGAGCCACCGATCCCGGCGCCGCCGGCCGATCGCATGGCGCCCGATCTCGATCTCTACGTCGATCGCTGGAGCACAGGCGGCGCACCTCGCGACGTCGTCCTCCGCATCCACGCCAAGAACGAGGGCGGCCGTGCGCTCGCCGCGGTGCTTCGTAGCCGCATGCTCCGCTTCCGGGTGGAGGGGCCACTCGCGTCGGACAACCGCACGCCGGGCACGACCGAGTGCGTCGTCGACGAGCGGACCCACGGCGTCCCGGTGGAGATGGTGCGGAACTACCGGCCCGGTGACCGGCTCGAGATCCCCTTCCTGCTCGCCGAGGTCTGCCCGCGCGGCACCTTCGATCGCCCCGGCCTCTTCCGGGTGACGCCGCTCCTGCAGTCGTCGATCGAGGGCGAGGCGGTCAACGACAAGGACGCGTTCCGCGGCCGCGTCCGCGCGCTGCAGCCTGCGCTGGCGCGCATCGGCGCCTCGCGCCTCCCCTTCTACGACGACGCGCCGAGGGCGGTGTCGACCGCCAAGCTCGACCGCCGCGACCGCGACGAGGACGAGGACGAGGGCGAGGAGCCCGGGGTCGGGAACGATGACGACGGGGACGACGCTCCCGCGTCACCCCCGCCGCCTGCAGCCTCGCCCTAGCCCACCCGCTGGCGCGCGTGTCCACCCGCTGGCGTGACCAGGCGGGTGGCCCGCCTGCCGTCAGCAGCCTGGCCTCACCTGGCTGGCGTCACTTCGTGTCCAGCATCTGGAAGAGCTCCTCGGTCTGGCTCTTCATCGGCTCGTTCTGATTCTTCAGCCTCTCGAGCAGCGCCTGCGCCTCGGCGCCCTTGCCCCGCACGAGCTTCAGCTTGAAGTCGGGGCTGCCGAAGTTGTTCGCCATCCGGCTGAGGTCGACCTTGATCTCGTCGGTCGTCTTGTCGACCACGAGCGACTCGATGTGCTTCTTGTTCTTCAGAAGCTTCTCGAGGTTCTCGTGCAGCTGGTTGACCGTCTTGACCTTAACGAGCTCGAAGTCCGCCATCGTGTTCTCTCCTCCGTCAGCGCCACCCCGGAGGCTCGCCGGTCCCCGCGCCCGCTGCAACCGCGGCGACCGCGGCGCGATGCGTGAGACCGGGCTGCGCCCCACCCGCGCGTCACACCGGGATCACGCCCCGCTTCCGGTACGGGCGCTCGACCTTCTTGTTTCGTGAGAGCTCGAGGCCCCAGGCGATGGTGCGGCGGGTGTCGCGAGGGTCGATCACGTCGTCGATCAGACCCCAACCTGCCACCTTGTACACGTCGATGTGCGACTGCAGCTGCGCCACGATGGCCGCCTTCATCTCCGGCGGGGGCGGGGCGTCGCCGAACAGCTTGCGCGCGGCGATGCCCACCATGCCCTCCGGGCCCATCACGCTGATCTCCGCGGTCGGCCAGCCGACGATGAGGTCCGGCTCGTAGGCGCGTCCGCACATGACGTAGTAGCCGGCGCCGTAGGCCTTGCGCACGACGACCGTGACCTTCGGCACGGTGGCCGCGCTCATCACGTGGAGCAGCTTGGCCCCGTGGCGGATGATGCCCTCGTGCTCGACCTTGGAGCCGATCATGAAGCCGGGCACGTCCTGCAGAAAGACCAGGGGGATGTTGAAGGCGTCGCAGATCTGGATGAAGCGTGCCGCCTTGTCGCTGGAGTCGACGTCGAGGATGCCGCCCAGGTGACTGGGCTGGTTGGCGAGGATGCCGACCGGCTGCCCTCCGATGCGCGCGAGGCAGGTGATGATCGAGCGCGCCCAGCGCGGCTTGAGATCGAACCATTTCCCGTGATCGACGATGGCGCCGATCAGCTTGTACATGTCGTAAGCCTTGCGGGGATTCTCCGGGAGCAGGTCGAGCAGCGACTCCTCGCGCCGGTCGATCGGGTCGTCGCAGGGCCGCACCGGCGGGGACTCCTCGCAGTGCGAGGGGAAGAAGGAGAGGTACTCCTTCACCGCGGCGATGCAGGCCGCGTCGTCCTTGAGCTCGATGTCGCCGACGCCGCTCTTGGTCGCGTGGATCTTGGAGCCGCCCAGGTCCTGCTCGGCGATGTCCTCGCCGGTCATCGCCTTGACCAGCGCCGGGCCACCGAGCGCCATCGAGCCGATGTCCTTCACCATGGGGACGAAGTCGGCCAGGCCAGGGATGTAGGCGGTGCCGGCGGCGCCCGGCCCGACCATGGCCGCGACCTGGGGCACCACGCCGGAGAGGATCACCTGCTCGCGGAAGAGGTGGCCGGAGCCGGCGAAGAGGCTGATCGCATCCATGTGGTTGGCGCCGGGGTCGATGCGCGCGCCGCCCGAATCGATGAACCACACGATCGGCCAGCGCCCACGCAGCGCCATCTGCCGCAGGCGGGTGACCTTCTCCTCCCCGGTCTGGCCGATGCTGCCGCCCTTGACCGTGAAGTCGTAGGCGGCGGCGCAGACCATGCGGCCGTCGACCTTGCCGAAGCCGCAGATCACGGCGTCGGCCGGGGGGCGGTCCTTGCCCTCGGCGCCGGCTGCCGAGCCCATCTGCGTGCCGTGCTGGCCGACCTCCATGTAGACGCCCTGGTCGAAGAAGGCCGTCATCCGCTCGCGCGCGGTGAGCTTGCCCCGGGCGTGCTGCCTGGCGACCCGCTCCTCGCCGCCCATGCGCGCGATCTGCGCGCGGCGCTCCTCGAGGTCCTTCACCAGCTGGCGCATGTCCACGTTCGATGTCTCCTTGTTCGATCCGCCGCAGGTCGCTCTGCCGGTCCAGCCTACTTGCCGGTCCAGACGGGCTTGCGCTTCTCGAGGAACGCCGTCAGCCCCTCGCGCGCGTCGTCGGTCGCCAGGATGCGGCCGAGGCGCTCGCGGAGGAGCGGCAGCGCGTCGGCCAGCGCGAGGTCCGCCTGGTCCGCCCACGCCTCGAGGCCGAGGCGGATGGCCGCGGTGAGCGCGCTCTGCGATCGCATCGCGAGCAAGAGCCCCGCGGCCATCCGCC
>JBKJLX010000375.1:0-6379 GCA_046596645.1 Polyangiaceae bacterium | reverse complement strand
GGCGGCCACTCCGTACCCCCCAGGGCGACGAACACGGTGGAGCGGTCGTTGGAGGCGACACCCGCCCGCGGGACGCCGGACAGGGCGAGAGACGTGGTCTGGAATGTCGAGAGATCGACGACCGTCGCCGTCTTCGAGCCGCTGTCGATGGTCATCCCCCAGCGGTCGCCGCGCAGGAGGAAGGCCTGCTCCGGCTCCTGCCCCACGCGGACCTCGCGGCCGCTGGTCTGCCGGGCCACGTCGAGGAGCTGCGCGGTGTTCGAGAGCCGGTCGGCGAAGAAGATCGAGCTCCCGTCCTCGGTGACGGCGCCGCGGCGCGGCTCGCGCCCCACCGCGATGCTGCGCCGGGTGGCGCCGAACGGCGTCTCCGTCGGGTCGAAGAGATCGAGCCACGCCCCCGCCGGTCGCCCCGACTGGGTGAGGGCGCCCAGCGCCGCGACGTAGGGGCGCCCCTCGGCGCGCACCAGGAAGAGGTGGCCGGTGGCCTGTGGCAGGGTGATGTCGCCGAGCAGCCGCCCCGAGGGCAGCCCGAAGCGGCGCACGCGCCGGCCGTGGGTGGTCGAGGCGACCACCGTCCCGTCGGGGAGCTCCACCACGTCGCCCGGCCCGGGGCCGACCGGGAGCAGGACCGGATCGCGGTCCCACTTGGTGATGTCCATCACCGGGATGACACCCACCTCGGGGCTCTGCCGCACCATGGCCACCCAGCGACCGAAGAGCAGCTTGATGCGGTCGCCCTGCGCCGGCGTGGACGCGCGGTGGACGACCTCCCCCGACGGGACCTTCACCTCGCGCAGCGTCGCGTCGTCGCCGCTCACGAAGACCGACTCGCCGCTGGGCGCGAACGCGATGTCGAGGGGGTGGATGTCACCCAGCTTGATCTCGGTGGCCTTCCAGGTGCGGCGGGCGGAGGGCGGTGGCGGCGCGACGCTGCGCGAGCGCGGCCCCTCGCCCATCGCCGCGGGCGACGGCTCGGCGCTGGTCGCGGCCGCCGCCTCGCCGGGCATCGGCGTGAGCGGCGGTGCCTCTCCCACCGTCGACTTGCCGGAGGTCGCGATGACGCTGACCACCGTCGCCACCGCGCTGGTGACGATGATCGCCGCGCGGCGCAGGCGCTGGCTGCCGCGCGTCACCTGCCACTGCTTGCAGTGACGGCACTTGCGGGCGCCGTCGAGGATCGGCTGGCCGCAGGCGGTGCAGGGGACGCGTGGCTCCACGTCGTCCTTCAGCGGATGACCCAGGCGACCTTCGAGCGGTCGCCCAGCACCAGCACGCTCCGCCCATCGGGGGCCACGCGCACACGCGACGGCGGCGCGCCCAGGGGGACGATCTGCACGTCGGAGGTCGCCAGATCGACGATCGCGATAGCGCCCTTGTCCTGATCGGGCAGGGCCACGATCGCCTGCTCGCCGTCGGGCGTCACCGCCAGGTCGGACGCCGGCGAGGAGAACGGGACGTGGCGCAGGATCTCGCCGGTGCGCAGATCGAAGATCTCCAGCGAGCGCCCGGCATTGCAGCGCACGAGCATCCTCCGATCCTTGCGGACGAGCTCGATCTGCTCCGGCTGAACGCAGGCCTCGATGGGCTCCTTCTGGCGGACGGCGCCGCTGGGGAGCCACTCCAGGGGGACGATCGCGTCGCGCCCGCGCAGGGCGACGTAGCTGGCGCTCCCGTCGGGGGTCATGAGCACGGCGACCGGGTGGCCCGACGCCGCGGTGCGCACGCGGTCCTGCTGGGTCGCGAGGCGGCTGGGATCGAACGCGTAGACGGCGCCGTCCTGGGTCCTGGGCGGCTCCGGCAGACCCGGCGCCGGGATGAAACCGGTGGTGGTGAGCGCGCGCGTGCCGGTGTCGTCGGCGCCTATCGGGCCCACCGGGTCCTCGCCGAAGCGGATGCGATCGATCTCGGCGTGCAGCTCGGTCGACAGCACCGCCACCGCGTGCACCGCGGGCAGCGACACCAGCGCGCGCCGCCCGCTGGCGCCGAGGGCGATGTCGCCGACCATCGTCCCCAGGTCGATCGTCTTGAGGAGCTTCGTGGACGAGGCGTCGATCACCCGGACGTGCTGCGGCGCCGCGGCGTAGATCACGTCGCCGACGCGCCAGAGCTTGCGTGCATGGATCGCCTCGCTGACCAGGCCGAGCACCTGCCCGGTGCGCGTCGAGCGCACCTGGAGACCGGACAGCAGCGCGACCGCGAAGCGATCCTCGTCGAGCACCAGGCCGTCGGAGGCGTCCGCGGGCAGCGAGAAGGGTCCGCTCACCTGGAGACGGTCGCCGAGGTGGTGGGCCGCCGGGGGGGTCGCCCAGGAGCAGACCCCCATCTGGCAGGACTCGCCCGGCCAGCAGGCCTCGTCGCACGCCGGCGTCGCGCGGCGGGTGCTGGTGGCGACGCGCTCCTCCGAGAAGCGCCCTGGCGCCAGGTAGCGCAGGGTGATCCCGGCGAGGACGATCATCGTGATCGCGCCCAGGGTGACCACCGGCCGCCAGTGCAGGGCCATGAACCCGGCGTGTGGGTCCTCGTCCGGGACGCTGGAGCGAGCCGACGACGGGGGGCCGGCGGGCGTCGCGACCGACTCCTCGCACTCCGGGCACACCTCGGCGACGGCCGGGATCTCCTCGCGACAGGTGGGGCAGCGCACGCGCCGGCGATCGAGGAGGGCGATGGCCGGAGCGACGCGGTTCGCGTCGGTGAGCGTGCGATCGAAGATGCGGCCGACCGGGATCCAGTCCTCGAGGCCGACCGGTGTGGCCCGGGCGCGCCGGTAGCGACCGCCCTCGAAGGCGTCGCGGATCTCGGCGCCGAGGAGGGGTCCGAAGGTCCGGTTACCCTCTGCCATGCACCACAGGACCATGTCGTGGATGAACCGCGGCGCCGCCAGCAGGTCCGGCGAGACGGTGGAGGGAGGCGACTCGTCCGACGGCGGGGCGGGTAACGCGCCGAGGGAGGTGCGTACGGCGAGGGTCGCCCAGGCGCGGGCGGGTAACCAGACGTGGGTCCCCTCCAGCCGCAGGCGGACCTCGGGGTCCAGCTCCCCGGCGCGCAGCGCCTCGCGGAGCTGGTCGTCGGTGCTGACGCCCGGTCGCGCCTGCACATGGAAACAGAGCTGCTCCTCGACCAAGGACGGCGGAGCTACCGCGCTCCCGGCCTCGCGTCGACCGGAGCAATTGCCCTTGCAGGTCCAGGTCGGTGGGTGTAGATAGCGCACCTACATGTCAATCTTTCGTTCCCTCGCCGCCCTCCTCGTCGTCGCCTCCTCGGCGCTGCTCGCGGGTGGCTGTGCTCCGTCCGGTGGTGAGGGCACGGCCTCTGAGGACACGAGCGACGTGGAGGACGGCGTCGTCGGCTTCCAGCTGCTCGACGTCCGCAAGAGCGAGTCGCCGGCCGGCCTGACCGTCATCAAGTCCAGGAGCGCCTACCGGCAGTTCTTCGGCGCGGAGCCCCCGCAGGGCGTGAACTTCAGCGCCCACTGGGTCCTGCACTCGTCGATGGGCGTGCAGATGACGGGCGGCTACGCCACCGAGATCGAGTCGATCGACAAGGTCGGCAGCGGCAGCGCGCGCCGCCTCGTCGTCACCACCGAGAACACCTCGCCCGGCTGGGGCTGCATGGTCACCCAGGCGCTGACCAACCCGCAGGTCACCGTCCGCATCAACAAGCACCCCGGCGCCACCGTCGAGAGCGAGATCGTGGACGTCAGCGTCAACTGCGAGGACCCGAACGACTCGTTCTGCACCCGCGTCCGCTGCGCCAAGGGCACCCAGTGCAGCGAGGAGGAGCGCGCCTGCGTCCCCGCCTCCTGCGACCCGAGCCGGGAGGGTGACCTCAGCGACTGTGGCGTGGGCCAGGAGTGCACCAACCTCATCCGGTGCATCACCGCTCCCTGCCCCGAAGACTTCCGCTGCAACGCCCTCCCCGAGGACCCCTGCCAGGGCCTCGACTTCAACGGCGAGTGCCGCGACAACGCGGCGACCTGGTGCGAGGAAGGCGCGCTGCAGAGCCTGGCCTGCGGCCCCGACGGCACCTGCGACGCGAGCAGCGGCTTCGCCGACTGCCTGTGAGCTTCACCGCGCGCGCGGCGGGTGCCAGCGCCCGCCGCCGCGGCTAAGCTCCGGCGCGTCATGCGCCGCTCCGCCGCTCTCCTCGCCGCGACGCGATGGTTCGCCCTGTCGGGGGGGCTCGCGGCGTCGGCCTGTCTGACCACCCCGGGCCCGGTCGAGTTCACGCCCGAGCCGCTGCCCGCCATCGACGCCGGGCCGACGACACCGCCGCGCGAGCTGCCGGGCGTCGACACCGCGGCGATGAGCGACCGCGAGAAGCAGGCTTGGTGGCGGCTCGTCTCCCGGCTGTACGCGCCGTGCCAGGACCAGGCGGTCTCGGTCGTCGAGTGCGTGGAGCAGCAGCGGCCCTGCGGGGGCTGCGTGCCGCTCGCGCGCTTCGTCGCCGAGCGCATCCACGCCGGCGACTCCGCGGGCGACGCGGAGACGGCCGCCGCGGCGCGCTTCGGGCCCGACGTGCGCGCGATCGACCTCGCCGACTCGCCGGCCAAGGGACTCGCCACGGCCCCGGTGACGGTCGTCGTGTGGAGCGACTTCGAGTGCCCGGCGTGCGGCCGCATGGTGCCGCTGCTGGACGAGATCACCACCAAGCGCCCGAACGACGTGCGGGTGGTGCACAAGTTCTATCCACTCCCCAAGCACCCCAACGCCCACAAGGCCGCGCTCGCGGCGTGGGCCGCGCAACGCCAGGGGAAGTACTGGGACTACGAGAAGAAGCTGTTCGCCGATCAGTCGGCGATGACCGAGGCCGACCTGACCCGCCACGCCAGGGAGCTCGGGCTCGACCTCGCGCGCTTCGAGGCCGACCGCGCCTCCGACGCGGCGGAGAAGACGGTGGCGCGCGACAGGGCGGCCGCCGACGCCGCCGGCCTCACAGGGACGCCGCACATCGTCATCAACGGCCGGAAGTTCATGGCCTTCGAGGACGCAGCGGTCGATCTGGAGAAGTGGATCGTCCTCGAGCTGGAGATGGCCGCGAAGAAGCCCGCTGCCGTCGCGGGGCCCCCGTCCCCCTGAAGGTCAGCCGGAGACCTTCCGGCCGTCGACGGTGACGATCTCGATGCCCTTGCTGTCGTCCGGCTTGCGCAGGAGGACGACGTCGTCGCCGAGCCACTGCGTGGTGTCGAAGCCGGAGAACCACCCTTCCGACTCGGCGACCCGGCCTTGCTTGCCGGTGGTGAGGTCGATCACCGCGACGCCCCCCCTGGCCAGCGGCACCGCGAACAGACCGCTCGAGGCGAGGATGCCGCCGCCGATGCCCCGATCGATGGCGTGCCGCCCCTTCACCTGCCCGTCGTCCAGGTGAAGCCACGCGCACTCGACGGTGTGCTCGCCGGCGGTGCCGCGGGTGCCGCAGAGGACGCCGGAGCGGCCCTGCGGGTCCTGGGCGAACGACGGGTCGCGCACGTCGAGGCACCGGACCGCCTCCACCTTGGCGGGGGCCTGCGCCCCCACGCGGAAGAGGCAGGTCTCCTTCTTCTGCGGGCCGACGACGTAGAGCGACTTCCCGTCCCTCGACCACACCGGCGGCTTGGCCAGGCGCACCGAGCCAAGGCGCCGCGGCCGCTCCGGGCGCGTCGTCGCGGTGCTCGGCACCGTCGCCACGTAGAGGCCGTAGTCGCACGGCGAGCCGCCACAGCCTCGCCAGGCGACGCGCGTCCCGTCCGGCGAGAAGACGGGGGCGTAGCTGGCGCGCATCCCCACGTCGATGCGCTGCGCGCGCTGGCCAGCCGCGTCGACCACCCACAGCCAGTCGCCGTCGGAGCCGTCGGTGGGCGGAGCGCCGAACAGGATGCGCGTCTTGTCGTCGCTCACCGCGACCGTCGGGACCATGGGCGTGTTGCGCAGCGACCACGGCCCGCCGCTGTGGAGCTTGGCGGCGAAGCGGACCAGATCCTCCTCGAAGCTGGAGGTGATCGGGCGGAAGGTCGGCGCACCGCGGACGCCGGCGATGTTCGCCTCCGACGCCTCCCACCGCTCCACGCGCTTGCCCGCGCTCAGGTCGACGGTGTCGATGGCGAGGCGCGGTGGCGCCCCCGACTCCATCTTGAGGATCGCGCGCTTCGCCGCGGGGTCGACCCCGATCAGCGTGACGGCGCCGAACCAGTCGTCCCGGTAGAGCGTCCTCACCGCGCCGGGGGCGACCGGCGGCGGGGGCGGCGGCGGCAGCGGCGGCGGCAGCGCCGTCGCCGGAGGCGGAGGGGGTGGAGGCGTGCCGCCGGCGCAGGCAGTGGCGACGGCGGCGACGGCCAGCGCGGCGGCGGCGGCGCACGCCGCGCGGAGGGAGGAGGCGATGGACGACACGCGAACCCGGAGCGTAC
>JBKJLX010000320.1:0-17046 GCA_046596645.1 Polyangiaceae bacterium | reverse complement strand
TGTCGACGCCCTTGCGGAAGACCCGCACCAGGAAGAGCACCCGCGCGGTGCCGCTCTCGTCCGCCGGGCGCCGGTCGAGGATGGTGAGGCCCAGGTAGCGATGCTCGGACGCGGTCGCCTTGATCGACGCGATCGCCGAGGCCTCGCCCAGCGCGCGATCCTCGTGCTTCGCGTGCAGCGTCTTCCACAGGTACGCGGACTCGCTCCGGGCGAACGCGGCGTAGCGCGAGCGCATGAGCGACTCGGCGTCGGCCGCCTCGCGCTCGCCGCGGTGGAGCGGCCGGCAGCAGCGCGTGTAGGTGGTGCCCGAGCCACACGGGCAGAGCGGTGAGGGTGCCATCAGCCCTTCTGGGTGGGGTCGACGACGCGACCGGCGAAGAGGACCAGACCGCTGGGGACGTCGCGCAGGAAGAAGAGGAACGGCCGGTCCACCTTGACCTCGCGCGGCTTCTGCGGCGCCCCACCGGCGCGCGGCATGAGCACCGCGGTCGCTGCCGCCGCCTCGGTGCCCTTCTCGTCCACCTTGACGAAAGCCTTGTGGAACACGTTGGAGATGACGAGCCGATCCGCGGGGCTGGGCGGGTCCGCGATCTTCGTGAAGTCGGCGTGGTCGGGGTCGAAGGCGAGCTTCATCCCCATCGCCACCAGCTCGTCGCGCAGCGCGATCGACTCCGCCGGGGCCACCTCGAACCTCGGCAGGAACAGGGAGATGAGCTCAGCCTTCAGCGCCGCCGTCCACGCGGAGAAGTGCGCCGCGTCGAGCTTGGTCTCGAGGTCCGCCAGGCCGTCGGCCTTCTGCGGCACGACCAGCACCATGGCGAGCTCGCCCCCCTGGTACGGCAGCTGGACGATGGTCGCGCCGTCGGCGTCGGCGACCTTGAAGCCATGCGTCTTGCGCATGGTGGGCACCTTGGTGTCCGTCCTGCCGTTCACCATGAACGACGCGTCGCTGGTGGCGGCCTTAATGAACGGCTCGTCCCAGTCGCCGAGGAAGTACACCGCGTTCACCAGCGCGAGGCGGGTGTCGGTGCTCACGCCCGACTCGGGCACCAGATCCCTGATGCGATCCTTGGTCCGCTCCGCGATCCAGCCGTTGATCCGCTTCCGCGCCGCCTCCTTCTGGGTCTTGAAGTCGAGCGGCTCCAGCGGCGCGCCGAAGAGGTGCGCGGTGTCATCCAGGAACGGCTTGTGGAAGGTGTAGGTCCTCTCGCCGAAGAGGCGGTTGGCGATCGCCAGGACGACCGGCCTCTTCGGGTCCTGCAGCGCGGCGGACAGCTTGCCGGCCGACGTCATCACGTCGCGCGGCGGCCCCTCGAAATGCAGCGTCTCGCGCATCTCGTCGGCGGTGGGCCCGACGGCGCCGCCCCAGGTCATCGCCAGCGCCAGCGAGATGCTCGCCGGCGAGTAGGTCAGGTTGCCGGGCCGGCTGCGGAGGCGGGCGTGCAGATCGAAGCCAAAGGCGTTGCTCGCGCGGGCGAAGGAAGCCGCCTCCCCCGCCGAGGGCGCGGGGAGCGCGGGGCCGGACCCGCTGGCCGCGGGCCCGGGCGCGCTGGGGGCAAGATGCTGAGAGCTCGACGGAGTGGCAGGGCGCGCGGACATCTTCGCGACCCTACCCAGGGTGGGCCAGCGGCGCGAGCCCCAGGACGAGACAGGCCTGAACCAGGTCCGGCGGCAGCGGGGCGACCACCGTCACCGCGCCGATGCGCACACGGTGGGCGTGGAGCGCCAGCCGATCGAGCCCGCACGCTTCGCGGACGACGCGGTTGTGCTCGCTCCGCCCGTAGGTGGTGTCGCCGATCAGCGGGTGCCCCAGGTGCTTCAGGTGACGTCGCACCTGGTGGAATCGGCCGGTGCGCGGACGCGCCTCCACCAGGGCGTAGCGCCGCTCGCGGAGGGTTGACGCCTCGAGGACGCCCGTCGCCAGCGTCCGGACCCGCGTGGTGGCCGGGACGCGCTCGCCGCCCTCATCGCGCGGCACCGGGTGATCGACGAGCACCTCCGCCGGCGGCGACCCGCGCACGATGGCCAGGTAATCCTTGTCCACCGCGCCCCCGGCGAAGGCCGCCCCCAGCATCGCTGCCGCCTCCGGGCTGCGAGCGACGACCAGCGCGCCGCTGGTCCCGCGGTCGAGGCGGTGGACGAGGTGGACCTTCCCCGGTCGCGCCGCGGCCAGCCGCGTG
The DNA here is from genome assembly GCA_046596645.1 of Polyangiaceae bacterium. Classification (GTDB taxonomy): domain Bacteria; phylum Myxococcota_A; class Polyangia; order Polyangiales; family Polyangiaceae; genus JBKJLX01. Next base: position 14,866 of record JBKJLX010000320.1, on the reverse strand, counting down.
GCGACGGTGTCGCGCTCGGCCGCGAGGCCGCGATGCACGGCGAGCCCGCTCGGCTTGTCGATGACGAGCATCGCGTCGTCCTCGTAGAGGACGACGAGGTCCAGGCTCATCGGTCGGGGCCGGTGATCGGGCCGTGCGCCTCCGCCTCGGCCCGACCGCCGGCCTCGGCCTCGTGGAGGGCGTCGTGCTCGAGCGTCTGCGGGCCCGGGCGCGTCGCCACGCCGTAGGCGCGCGAGCGCGGCGGCGCCATCGACGCCTCCAGCGGCAGCGGCACCAGGAGGACCAGCGAGTCCGGGCTGCCGTCGAAGATCAGCGCCGTCTCCTGCTCCGCGGCGTTGCCCGGGTGAACGTCCTGCGGAAGGGGCGCGCGGCGCGCCGGACCGATCACCTCCACCAGATCGCCGTCGCGCAGCGCCAGCACCTCGGCGGTGGCGCCGACGTCGAGCGGCTCGAGCGCGAACGCGTCGTCGTCGACGACGGCGAGCCCCGTCCCGTCGTCGACCACGAAGCGGCCCGCCGCGGTGGTCTCCACCATCTCCTCCCGGCGACCGCGGCCCGCGGCAGCCTCGACGCGCCGGGCCCGGAAGGCGGCGACCAGATCCCCGCCCGGGGTCGGCACCGGTCGGATGCTGCGCACGCGACCGCGGATGCGGACCACGCCATCCGACGCGTCGACGATGGCGCGGAGGACCCCGCCCTCGTCGCGACGGCGCGAGGCGCGCGCGCGCCCGGTGCGCTCGCGCAGCCACGCGTCGGTCGATCGCCAGCGGATGGCGACGGTCAGGGCGAAGCTCGCCAGCGACGCCCCGGCGAGGGTCAGGCCGAGCATCATCGGGCTGAGCGCCGCCCTGCCCGTCGCCTGCAAGGCGATGACGAGCCCGACAGCCGGGAGCAGCACCAGCCACCATGACCACCACCGGTCGAGGCGTCGCCGCCGGACGGGTGGCCGCGCGGGAGGATGGCCGTCCCGATCGCGCCCCTCGGCGCCGCACCGCGCGCACATCGTCGCCGGACCGAGGTCGGCGACGCAGGACGCACAGGTGAACGGCGGTCGGTTGCGCACCTCCGAGATCTAGTCGTGCCCGGCGGTCCTGGCGAGCCGGGGCGCGCCGGCCGGGTGGCCGAATCCTTGACAAAAGAGCGCGCGAGGGGGACGTTCCCCCCGCGCGAGCCCCTATCCGTGGGCTTCGTGGAGGGGATTCGAACGTGATCGTCCGCCGAACCGTGACCAGTGTCGCCGTCTTCGCGCTCGCTGCGAGCTTCGTGGCCTGTGGCAACAACAAGGACGAGGACGACGGCGCGGCCCCGACGACAGCGTCGGCAGCCCCCACGCCGACGCCGGCGCCCACGCCCACCCCGGCGCAGACGACCCAGGTCATGCCGGAAGGCACCACCCCGCCCGCCGGCGGGTCGCGCATCCAGACGGAGCTGGAGGGTCGCGCCGACGGCACGCCCGGCAAGCCCCTCGCCGTCACCGGCGCGCGCGCCACGATCCAGCACCCGGCCGCCTGGGTCGCCGCTCCGGCGGTCAACGGCATCACCGTCGCCAAGGCGGCGGACGACAAGGGTCGCATCGCCGCGTCGTCCTTCACCGGCGATCCGGTCACCAAGGCGAACGAGGCGGCCACCGCGGCCGGCCTGACCGCCTGCAGCTGGCTGGCGCCTGTCACCCTCGCCGCCATCGGCAAGGACAAGCTGCCCGGCACCGGCGCCGACGGCACCTGCATGCGCGGCGCGGTGAAGACCACGGCCGCGTACGTCGCGACCACCGGCGAGGGACTGGTCGTCGTCGGCGGCTGGGACGATCCCGCGGGCGACGCCGCTGGCGTCTTCGGCGCGATGCGCACCATCGCCAAGGCGGGCACCGGCGACGCGAGCGGCATCAAGGCCTGCTGCCAGGCCCTCTCGCAGAACGCGAAGTCGGCGCCCCCGTTCCAGCAGGGCGCCTACATCGCCGCCGCGGGCGCCTGCAACTCGCTCGCCGCCAACCCCCAGGGTCGTCAGAGCCTCGCGCAGATCCGCGCGATGCTCGCCGGCGCCGGGGTGCCGGCTGCCTGCAAGTGACGGCCGCCTGCAAGTGACGTAGCCGGTCGCGCTGGCGACCGGCGCTCTGCCCAACACCTGGCCCGGAGCGCTCCGGTCCCACGCGCCGAGGCCCCACCGCCTCGGCGCGTCGTCGTCTGGACATCGCGATTGTCAGCGGCCGCGTGGACGTGTCAGAAGGCTGCACGCCCATGGCCCACCCGCTCGACGTCCCGGTCCGGCTGCAGCGAGGCAAGCGCGCCAGCGACGCGACGCTGCGCGACGTCAACGAGCGCGGGCTCCTCATCGTCTGCGACGAGCCGCCGCCGCTCCGGCAGCTGGTGAAGATCGAGATGGCGATGCCGACCGACGGGTCGCTCTTCATCAGCCACGCCACCGTGGTGCGCGTCGCCGAGAACGAGGGCGCGGCCCCCGGCGAGGGCAGCCACCTGGTCGGGCTGGAGCTGTTCGGTCAGGACCGGAGGGGCCTCGACGCGTGGGCTGGGCTGGTGAAGCTCGCGGAGGCGGCGGTGCCCCCGCAGAGCCGGGGCGAGGCGCGCGAGCCGATGAGCGAGCGAGCCCCGAGCGAGGAGCGGCGTCGCCATCCCCGCTTCGCGGCCCGGCTGGAGATGCGGGTGCGCACCCAGCGCAACATCCACCTCGCGTGGACGCGGGACATCTCCCAGAGCGGTCTCTTCCTGGAGGGCGGCCCTGATCTGACCATCCAGCAGGGCGAGCCGATGGTGCTGAACATCGTCCGGCCGGAGAGCCGCGCTTCGGTTCGCGTGGCCGGTCAGGCGCGCCACCAGCGCGCGATCGGGTCCGGCCTCGGCTTCGGCGTCGCCTTCGATCCCATGTCGCCCGAGCTCGAGCAGGAGATGCTCGCGTTCGTCACCGGCGCCGTCGACTTCATCGAGCAGCAGGCGCGGATGTCGGTGCCCCCGAACGGACCCCGCGGCGGCGGCCCCCCAGGCGGCGGCTGACTACGGCCACCGCTCAGAAGCACTCGCACAACGAGCCGTTGCAGGAGCCGTTGCCGCCGCAGTAGTCGAAGCATTCGTCGCAGTAGAACGTGCCACCGCAGCCGTCGTCGTAGTTGCCGCACGAGCCGAAGCCGCACCCGTTGTAGGGCTGGCAGACGCACTGGTTGGCGATGCAGGCGTCCTGCGGCCCACCGCAGGCCCCGCAGTTGGACTGGTTGCCGCAGGCGTTGGTGATGACCTCGCACTGACCGTTGCAGGCCGGCGTCGGGCACACGCAGCTGTTGGCCTGGCACTGCCGGTCGTCGGTGCAGCCACCGCACTCGACCGAGTTGCCACAGGCGTTGGTGACGGTACCGCAGGCGCCGTTGCACTGCGCCGCAGGGCAGATGCAGGAGGTGCCCTGGCAGACGCGCCCGTTCGAGCAGTCAGTGCCGCACGCGGTCTGGTCTCCGCACGCGTTGGTGACGGTGCCGCACTCCGCCCCGCCGCACTGGGCGTCGGAGCACTCGCACTGGTAGTTGCCGTTGCAGACCTGGTCCTGGCCGCAGCCGCCGCAGCTCAGGTTGGTGCCGCAGCCATTCGGCAGCGTGCCGCAGCCCCACCCTTGCGCGTCGCAGCTGGTGGGGGTGCACCCGCACTGTCCGACGCCGCCGATGTTGCACGCCTCGGGCGCCTCGCACCCGCCGCAGGGGAGGATATCGCCGCAGCCGTCGGGGTAGTCACCGCACTCGTAGCCGAGGGCCGCGCAGGTCGTGGGCGTGCACTCGCCCTCCCTGCAGGTGCCGCTCTGGCAGCTCTGGTCGGTGGGACAGGTGCCGCACTCCACGGTGCGCCCGCAGCCGTCGGGGATGGAGCCGCACGTGTAGCCGAGGTCGCCGCAGTCGATCGGCGTGCAGGTGCACTCGCTGCTGCCATCGGACGCGTACTCGCAGTCCTGCCCGCCCGGGCACTGGCCGCAAGCGAGCACGCTGCCACACCCGTCGGAGACCGCGCCGCAGCTGGCGTCCTGCTCGTCGCACTCGCGCGGGATGCAGGCCTCGTCCCCGCAGACGTTGGGCTGGCCGTCGCCGCCGCAGAACTCGGCGCCGTCGGGGCAGGTCCCGCAGGTGATCACGCCGCCGCAACCGTCGGGCGCGTCACCGCAGTCGTAGCCCGCGCTCTCGCAGGTGCCGGGCAAGCACTCCTCGCGGCCGCCGCCGCCGCCACTGCCGCCACTGCCGCTTCCGCCGCTCGCCGACTCGCCGCCGCCCGAGGTCGCCTGGCCCGTGCCGCCCGCCGTCGCCGAGGACGCCGTCGTCCCGGCGGAGGTGGTCGCCTCCCCGCCGCCCACGCCCGAGCCACCACCGAACGCTCGATCGGCTCCGCAGCCGGCGACGAGCGTCGCGAGGATCATCCAGGTCGCTGCGCGTTGCATGAAGCTTCCTCCGACGGCGCCGTGCCGCGGCACCGGCGGGTGCTGCGGCGCTGGCGCCTTTCATTGTGACGCCTGCGGCCCCCCGCGGACAAGCGCTGCGCACCTCCGATCCTCCACGTCTGCCCCCTGGAAGGTGACGCGCGCTCAGCGCCTGGGGGAGGGGTCGTCGTCGCTCACGTGAGTGTCCTCCTCGGCGACGACATCCTCGGCGACGACATCCTCCTCGGCGACGACGTCCTCCTCCGCGATGCCGGGCCCGGGGGTGTCGCCGCCCCGCGACAGCTCATCGGACGAGGACCGCAGCCACGGCGGCAGCGCCTCGCTGGAGGCGGCGCCGAGGTCCTCGTGCGCCCCGGAGATGGTGTGCTCGTCGATCCCGGCGCTCAAGACGCGATCGAGCGACAGCTTCCTCGTCTCCTCGCTGCGGGCCGGCTCCGACTGCGCGACGGGCGGAGGGCGCGCCGACGGCGGCGGGAGCTCGAGCTCCGCCGTCTTCCCCAGATCCGAGCGCGGCCGGGGCGCACCGAAGGGCAGCGCTCGACCGGCGGCGGCCATCGCCGCCAGCAGCTCCTTGCGCGTCAGCGGCTTGGTGCCCTCCTCCTCATCCGCGGTGTCGAAGAGCGACGGGATCCCGCTGGCGGTCATCGGTCCAAGCCCGGTGAGCGTGCGCGGCGCCACGGGGACGGCCACCGGCTCGCTGGCCTCGGCGGCGGTGACCGACGCCAGGATCTGCAGCTGCGACAGCGACCAGTCGGCGCCCAGGATCGGGTAGGTGCCGCGCCAGGTCACGTGCGCCAGCCCACGGTCGCCGTCGATGGCGATGGCATCCGGCACCAGGTCGATCGGCTGCCCCTCCGGGATCTCCCATGGAGCGAAGGCCCAGGCCGCCGCCGCCAGGCCCGGCAAGCGTGTGGAGAGGAAGGGCTGCCCCTCGACCAGGCCGCGCAGCTCGAGGGTCTCGGTGCCGACCATCCACGAAAGCTGCTGGTCGGTCGGTGCGACGTGGAAGTACTCCCAGTCGAACCCCTCGGGGAAGTGGGGAGAGTCGTCGGCCAGGAAGCTGGGATCGGTCGCCTCCAGGTTGGCGAAGCGCCGCGAGAACGTGCCGGACATCGGACCGAGGCCGGCCGACGCGCCGGGGCGCAGCGGGTCGAGGATCCAGGCGATGGTGCCGGAGCCGTCGGCCGCAACGCCCAGCGGGTTGTCGCCGTCGGCCCAGGTGCCCTCCCACACCATGGGGACGCGCGTGGCGGGAGAGCGGGTGCGACCGCGCGACGGCGACGGCCGGATCTCGAGCGTCTTGTCGACCCACCCGCCCTCGCCGCCGACGGCGAGGCGAACCGACGCGACGCCGCTCGCCGGGAGGTGCGCGTGCCCGGTGTAGGTGACGTCGACCCGCGGCCGGTAGGGGAAGAGCTCGCCGGCGACCGACAGGCTCGAGCTGTTCTCGCGCCCCGTCCACCGGTCGGCGGACTCGATGGGTGCCGGCGTGACGAGCTGCGACGGGCCGCCGTCGCGCAGCGCGATGGTGGCCTTGGCCACGACCGTGACGTAGACCGCTCCGCCGCTGGTCCACACGAGCGACGCGACCGAGCAGCCCTGGTGCGGTCGCGCCAGGGCGGCGTCACGCATCGGCGCCGTCCACCGCGAGAAGCCAGGCGGCGTGCGCCTGGTAGACGTCGAGCCACGCCGCCGCCGACAGCGGGTCGCGTCGCTTCAGATCGTCGACCTGCGCGTCGAGCGCGCTGCGCGTCGACGGATTCACTCCGTACCGGTAGAGCACCTCGGCCTCGTCGTAGCCGGCGTTGAGCTCGACGTGCAGCCGTGCGTGGTCCTCGAGCGCGATCGACAGCGGCGGGAACGAGGGGCGCGCGCTGGCAGGCGGCTTTACCTCCACCCCGGCGAAGGGCAGCGCGCCCGCCGCCGACAGCGCGAACGGCAGCTCGAAGGCGGTTGCCTCGTCGGCCATCGAGGTCGCCTGGTCGAGGATGTTCTCCCCCTCCAGGAGATCCTGGGGGAGGTGGGCGGCGAACGCGTAGAGCGTGGTCGGGGTCGGAGCCGGCGGAGGGATCGACGGCGCCGCGCGCGGCGGAGCCGGCGGCGGCACGGACGGCGGCACGGACGGCGGCGCCAGCGGCGGCGCCACCAGGTGATCGGCAGCGACGTGAGGCGGTGGCGGTGGCGCCGAGGCGCGGACCTGGCGCGGCGGCGCGTCGCGCGGAGGCGGCGGCACGGACGGCGCCCGCGCTGGCGACCGGGCCACGTCGAGGCGGCTGCGCTCGAACGACATCAGCACCGCGATCTCGCGGCGGAACACGGGGTCGACCGCGGCCGCCGCCTCGATGCGCGCCCGCTCGCGCAGCCACACCCGCTCGTCGACGTTCCTGGTGCGCAGCACCGAGCGGAGCAGGTTCCCCGGCCGCTCCAGCCTCGCCACGATCGCCACGTACTCGGCGACCGTGAGCTCCTCGAAGCTGGCGAGGTCGGTGCCCAGCGCCTCGGCGGAGACCGTTGCCGCCTCCTGCGCCTTGCCCTCGGTCACCAGGCGCGAGGTGCCGAGCCGCAGCTCGGGGACGCGCGCCTCCGGACCGGCCTCGCGCTTCTCCGCCGCGCGGCGCTCGAGGGCGGGGTCGCCCGCGAAGCGGCTCGCCCACCCGCGCGACAGGCGCGACAGATCGGGCAGGCGCAGCGCAGTGCGACCGAGCAGCGAGGCCGGGTCCTCCACCGCCATCGCGGCGAGGAACCCCAGCCAGGCGTCGAGATCGCGATCGATGGGCGCCACCTCGCGCCCTAGCTCGTCCTCCCGACGGTGGAGCGCACCGCGGTAGGCCACGAAGGACGGCCCCCCCTGCCCCTCCTCCACCAGGCGCTGCGTCCATGTCCCGCGAGAGCGAGTCCACGCCGGCGCGGCGACGCGGTGATGCGCCAGCACCTCCTCCTCGGTGAACCCCTCGGCGATCGCTGCCTGGACGGCAGCGAACGTCGCCAGGTCCACCTCGGGGTCGGCAAGCGGCGGCGCGAGGGACGCTTCGGGCGACGGGGATGCCCCCGTCGACGCGGAGGTCACGATCCGTGGACCTCCACCAGCTTCTCGCGCAGCGCGTCGTCGACGACGCCCGTCTGCTCGATCGACTGATCGGCCTGGAACGCTCGCACCGCCGCCTCGATCTGCGCGGGGTCGATCGCCTCGTAGCGCTCCGCGCCCTGGTGCTTGGCGCCGAGGTAGCCGAGGTTCTTCAGCCGCATGCGCACGCCGGAGAGCTCGTTGTCGGGCGCCATGCCGGCGACGAAGAGCCGCAGCTCCTTCTTGCGCTTGGGGAGGACGACCTCGACCTCCTTCACGTGGACGCTGGGAGACAGACGGATCTGCCCCTTGTCGTCGGTCTCGCCCGTGATCTCCTCCTTGCGGAAGCCGCTCCCGTTGGCCGACCCGTCGGAGCGCTGCCTTCCCATGCCGCGCAGGATGTAGGGCTCCTTCTTCAGGATCTTCCCGCCCAGCTTCAGCGTCACCACCAGCGGCACCTTGGGCACGCGCGCGACGTAGGCGTTGTCGGTCTCCGCCTCCACCGGCATGCGGCGGCGCGCCTCGTCCGGCACCCACAGGAGGTCGCCGGGCTTCAGCATCTCCTGGTTCTTGCGCTTCCTGGTGAGCTCCTCGTTCTTGGGGTGGCTCCACACGTAGGAGGGGTCGAAGCCGAGCTCGTGGCCGAGCTTGGTGAGGTAGTCGCCCTTGCGGACGACGTAGGGGCGCAGACCATCCTGGGGAACGGGAGTGCTCACCGGTTACTCCTTCCTCGCGTCGTCGACCTCGGGGAAGAAGACTTCCCCCGAGGCGTCGAGCAGCACGTTGGCCAGGCCGTCGTCGTTGGTCACGCCGCTGCGTTGCGAGCCATCGGCGTGGACGACCACGAAGCGCTGGTGACCCAGCGGGTTACCCTCCTCGTCGGTGAGGGTGATGCGCGTCGGCCTGGGCGGCTCACGCTCGCCTCCGTCGTCCGGCTCGGGGGTGCAGTTGAGCAACACCCGCTTGCCGTCGACGCGCGCGTCGTCCATCAGGTCGACCGCGGCGACCTTGCCCGCCAGGTGCACCCGCTTGCTGCTGGTCAGGTTGGCGCGCTTCTCCGCGTGGAGGTTGACGGTGTCCTGGAAGAGGCCGCTCAGCATGTCGCCCTGGAGGAAGATCTTCGGCCCGAAGATCTCCACCGCGGTCGGCGTGAGGCGGATGGCGCTCTCCCCGCAGCGGAGGACCAGCACCGTCTCGCTGGCGATCTCGGTGAGCCCCGTGGTGTAGGTCGACTGCGTCCCCTCCACGTGGAGCGAGGCGCTGCGCTGCGCATCGGAGTCGCCCACCACCGTCACCTGGTGGCCGAGCACGCGCACGATGGCGTCATCGACGTAGGTGGTGGTCGACGCCTCCTGGATCTCGGTGCGATCGCGCCCCTCGATGCGGGTGGTGCGGTCCATCGACACCCGGAGGTCGAGGCTTCCGGTGATGGCCTCCACCGCGTCGCCGCCGATCTGCAGGTCACGGTCCTTCTCGACCAGGATCGCCTGACCACCGACGACGCGCAGGCTGCTGGCGCCGGCGACGGTCTGCTTGTGATCGCGGCCGACCTCCAGCTCGCTGTCGCGACCCACCACCTCCCTGGCGTCGTTCTGGGCGAGGAGCGAGAGGTCCTTCTCCGCCCGGAGGTGCACCACCTCGCTGCCGGCGCGGTCGTCGAAGCTGAGCTCGTTGAACCCCTCGCCGCCGGGGAAGCTCTGGGTGCGGAAGCCGCTCTTCGACACCTCGGACGGCAGCGCGAAGGGCGGCGGGTGCGTGCCATTGTAGACGCAGCCGGTGACCAGCGGCCGATCGGGGTCGCCGCCCAGGAAGGTCACCACCACCTCGGTGCCCACCCGAGGGACGAACTGGGCGCCCCAATTGGCGCCCACCCAGCCCTGGGTGACGTGCAGCCAGCACGAGGCGGTGTCGTCGTCCTTCGCGGAGAGGTCCCAGTGGAACTTGACCTTGATGCGGCCGTGCTCGTCGGGGAAGACCGCCTCGCCCTTGGGGCCGACCACGGTCGCCGTCTCGCTGACCTGGCGGATGCGCCGCTCGGGCACCGGCGGGCGCAGCAGGTGGTCGGCGGGGACGCACTCGAACTTGCACTCGAACTCCTCCGGGCCGTCGTCCATCTGCTGGCGGCGAGGGCGGCTGAGGGTGACGTGCATCTTGGTGACGGCCCAGTCGCGGTTCAGCCGCTCCACCGGGTGCTTGCTCATCGTGAAGACGTGGCCGGGCGCCATGCGCCGACCGCGCGTCGCGCCGAACAGCATCTCCACGTCGCGGCGGTGCTGGGCGAGCGCCATGCGCGCGCGGCGGTCGTCGCCGTCGAGCTTGCCGGCGGTGCGGTCGGCGGGAGCCGTCGTCTCCACCGTGTCGCCGTGGCGGTAGACCGATAGCTGCTCGGCGCCGAACTTCTTCACGAACGCGGCGGGCTCATCCTCCGCCAGGTGGACCGTGCGCAGGACCAGCCCCGGCTTCTTGTAGTCGTAGTCGCCGATGCGCGCGGCGGTGGGCCTCAGGCGACGCTCGGTGCGCACCCGCACCAGGTACTCGCCGGTCTTCATCTCCCCCAGGGACCAGCCGAGCGTGGGGCGCCCGCCGTCCTTCGAGGTGACCGCGGCGTAGCCGGCGGAGGAGTCGACCAGGACGATCTTCTCCTTGTTCTCGCCGTGGACGAAGAAGTAGGCGACGCCCTCCGAGGCCAGCAGGCGCTCGACGAAGTCGAGATCGCTCTCCTGGTACTGGGTGATGTAGGCGCGCGGAGGGTATTCACCGGTGAGCTGCACCTCGTACTCGAGGCCCCACTCGTCGAAGACGTCCTTCACCGCGTCGATGGCGCTCTTGTCCTGGAGGATGCGGCTGTGGACGCGCATGCCGAGCAGCGCCATCTCCGGCACCACGTCGACCGCCAGCGATACCTCGTGGTCGTCGAGCATGCCCTCGACCGAGGCCTGGGCGACGATGCCCTGGATCTCGCGGCGGCTGCCGGCGTGGGTGAACACCAGCGCGGCGCGGTGGCCGACCAGCGACTCCTCGTAGTCCTCGAGGACCGACGCGCCCACGCCGACCACCACGCTGACGCGGTAGCGGTAGGTGCTGGAGATGCCCTCCTCGCCGGTGGCGCGGTGCACCTGCGCGCCGGCGGGGAGCCCGTCGTGCTTGAGCACCACCGGATCGTGCAGCTCGGCGTCGGGGTCGGCGTCATGGGGCAGCTTGAGCCCCATCTTCTTGCCGAGGCCGCGCAGGGGGCCGCCGCCGTCGCTGCCAGGCAGCGAGTTGCCAGCGCCGGCGATGCCGGCGCCGTGGTCCTTCGCCTCGAGCTTCTTGCCGAGCTCGCTGGCGGAGCCCAGACCGGGGATCTTGTTCACAGCGCGCCTCCTGCCGTCGCCGCGTGACCACTAGCCGCCGCGCCGCCCGCCGCGCCCTGCCCGCTCGCTCCACCGGCGGAGGCACCGGAAGCCGCCGGGCTGGAACCGCCGAGCAGGCCCGCCTCCTGCGCGGCCGTCTCGTCGGTCACTTCCTTCCAGCGCAGCTCGGGCTCGACCTCGACCAGGTGCTCGTCGGTGACCTTGAGCGCCTTCGCCTCCGCCCGGCGCTCCGGCATCGGGAACCACCCGGCGAGCGGGTCGCTGATGGCGCCGGCGTCGGGCAGCGGATCGAGGTCGAACATCGATTGGAGGATGTCGCGATCCTCCTTGGCGCCCTTGCCGATGAGGTGGACGCCGCCCTCGAGGAGCTTGCTCGTCTTCTCCATCGTCTTTTGCACGAGATCCACCTGGCGGCGCGCCATGCGGATCATGCGCAGCGCGTCGTCGTTCTCGAAGCCGAGCGCCTTGGAGAGCTCGCCCATGCCCTGGTGGAGGAGCAGATCCCAGACCGGGAAGAAGATGTTGCGGAAGAGCCGCGCGAACAGCACCGGGAGGAGGCCGAGGTACACCTCCATGGTCAGCGCGCCATTCTCCTTCGCGGTGTTGCGGACGCCGATCAGCATCCCGTGCATGTCGCGCATGGCGTACGCGCAGACGCCGTCCAGCGCGGCGCCGATCTCGCGGGCGACGAACTCCTTGGCGCGGGCGATGAGCGCCTCGACGCTGACCGTGACGCCCTGGATGGTGCGGCGGATGCCCCGGATCTTGTCGACGTCGGGCACCATCCCGATGAGGGCCTCGATCACCTGGTGGACCAGGTGGTCGCGCGCGGCCTCGTGGAACTCCTGCTCGGTGGGGTCGTCGGTGTCCTTCAGGGTGATGAGCTTGCCGTAGACCGCGCGCAGGAACTCCGCGGCGAGCGAGGTGATCTTGGCGACCGCGCGGCCGATGCTCCTCGGGAGCTTGAAGCCGGTGACGCGCTCGAAGCTCGCCACCGCGGTCTCGCCCAGCGCGTCCGCCAGCTTGAGGCTCGCCCAGTCGGGCCGATCGGGCGCGAAGTCGGGCTCGATCTGGAAGGCCATGTCCAGGTAGGGGCGGCCCTTGGTGTAGCCGCCGGGCCGGCTGAGGAAGTCCATCGCCCGCTGCACCTGGTGGCCGACGTCATTCACCTTGCCCGAGGCGCCGTCGATCGCGTCGTCGTTCACCTGGTCGAGCAGGCCGCCTAGCTTGTCCTTCACGAAGCCAGGGATCTTGCCCTTGATGTCGTTGACCTTGCCCTTGATCTCGTCGGCGTCGACGACGTCCGTCGTCTCCTTGGGCGCCGGGTGCGGCGAGAGGCGCCAGGGGTCGAACATGGGGCTCGAGCGCTCGCGGATGGCGTGGATCGACATGGCGCGGCACGCGCGCTCGATCCCCGGCTCCATGCGCAGGGCGATCTCGCCGACGAACGCGGCGTGCACGTCGAAGACCTTGAAAGCCATCTGCTGGGCGACGGTGAGCACGTCCTTGAAGCCGTCGGGGACGATGCCGGAGAGCAGCGGCACGCTGTCGAGCACGCCGCCGCCAGAGGCCTTCTTGGTCGCGAGGCGCTTGTCGACGTAGCTGGCGAGGAACTTGCGGTAGCTCGCCCGCGCGTCGTGCAGATCGACGCCCGCCTTGTGGATGCGGACGTAGTCGACCTCGCGCTTGTTGAGCTCCGCGCCGATGGGGCGGACCTTCTCCAGGTAGGGGGAGAAGTCGAAGGCGGTGGGCCGATCGCCGAAGCCGCCGGCTGCGCCGAACAGCTCGCTGGCGAACGCGGCGACGGTGCCGACCGAACCCATCATCTGCTCCTCCGCCACCAGCGCCGCCATCTGCGCGCGGATGAAGCCGCCGAGGAGGATCGTCTCCCGGTGGAGGGCCGCGCGGTACATGAGGCCGCGCGCGCCGCGCTCCTTGTTGAGATCGATGGGCCGGGCGTCGATCATGTTCGGCGCAGGGAAGCGCGAGGCGTCGTCCCGGTAGACGGTGCCGAAGTGGATGAACTCCACCGTCTCCGCCAGCTGCAGGACGTTGCCGCCTCGACCGACCGCGACGTCGTGCGCGGCGCGCTGCCCGGCGGGAGCGCCCAGGTCCTCGCCGTTCTCGAACTCGCCCGCGGTGGCGACGAACTGCTTCCCCTGGCCGAGGAGTCCCTGCTCCGCCTGCTCGAGCCGCTGCTCGAGCTTCTTCATGTCCCTCGCACCGTCGCGGAAGAACGACTCCATCGAAGAACCTCGGGGGGATAGAGCAGGTCGGGCCCGCGTGGCGACGGCGGCGTGCCGGGCCGGGCGCGGAGGCGCTCAGGGTAGTTCGTCGCGCCCCGGGCGAGGAGATGGAATCGCGGCTAGCATCGACGTTCATGACCACCGGAACGGCTGGCCGGCCCGAGGACGTGGGCGGCGACGAGCGTCCCCTCGCGCACGAGGGCGACATGGTGGTGGGCATCGACATCCACATCGTCGACATCCCCTCGCCCGGCGGGCCCGTGCCCACGCCGCTCCCCCACCCCTTCAAGGGCAAGCTCGACCGTGAGCTGGCGAGCTCGGTCCAGGTCGAGGACAAGGCGGCGGCCCTGGTCGACAGCCTCGCCACCAACGACCCCAAGCACGTGCCCCAGGGCGGCGACTTCAAGAAGAAGCCCAAGGACGAGGCCAAGGTGAAGACCGGCGCCGCGACGGTGCTGATCGAGGACCGGCAAGCGGCCCGCGCCGGCGACACCTGCTGGACCTGCAGCGACCCCATGGACCTGCCCACCGGCGTCGTGATCGCGAGCGGCGCCGTGGTCATCGGAGACGCGCCGCCTCCCCAGCGAGCGGCCATCGAGCGTCGCCGCGGTCGCTGATCGGCGATCGCCTCCCAAGCCGCGGTGCCCCTCGCGCGTCCGAGCGGAGATCCTGGTGCGCGACGACCAGCCCCTGCCGATCGATCTGCTCGATCCGACCCCCAGGGTCTGGGACGGCGCGCTGGCGCGACGAGCGCTGGACTTCGCCTGGGCGACCGGCGCCGGGGTGGAGGAGCTCGAGCTCGCGCTCGACCCGCCCCAGCGCACCGCCTCCACCTTCGAGGCCGAAGCCTTTGCCGCCGACCTGTTCCTGCCCGATCTGGTGCGTCGCTGCTTCCCGGTGCGCGCGCTGGGTGTGCGCCACGCGCCGAGCCTGCCGCGCCTGCTCGCGGTGGTCAGCCGACCGCCGCGCGACCCTGCGGTGGTCGCCCACCGGCGCGCGGTGCTGCGCGAACTGTCGACGACCCCCGCGCTGAGGACCGCGACCGAGACCCTCTACGTGCGTGTGCGCGAGATGCGCGATCGCCTGGGCAGCTCGGGTGGCGTGCGCGATCGCGCGGCAGAGCGGATGCGCCGGCTGGACGTGCTGGTGGCGCTGCGCGACGCCGTCACCGCCGCCTGTGCGCTGGAGGGCGCGCGCTCGCCCCTCGCCGACGTGGCCACGCTGGGCGCGCAGGTCCGCGACGCGACTCCCTTCGCGCGGCTGGAGGAGCTCCTCGACTGGGAGTCGGGCGCGGCGACGGTCGAGCTGTCGGTGCGGATCGGGGCCGACGGGGCCATCCGCGGGGTGACGGCGCTCGCGCGGAGAGAGCGCCCGCCGCCCCAGGGCGAGTCGACGCTCCGCCGCGTGGTGCGCCGCGTCCTCCGCGCTCTGCGCGGCGAGCGCTGGGACGAGGAGGAGGCGGTAGCGCGCCTGGTCGACGAGGTGTTCGCGCCGCTCGCCGACGCCGTCCTCTCGCTCCTGCGCGTCGGCCTCGACCTCGAGCCGTACCTGGGGAGCCTCGGCCTGCGCGACGCGGCGGAGGCCGCCGGGCTGTCGACGTCGCTGCCCACGCTCGGTCGGCGCGACGCCGCCTCCACCGCCGTCCGCTTCCAGGGTCTGTGGAACCCGTTCCTGCTGGTCGAGTCGATCGAGGCGGAGGCCTCGCCGCCCGTCGCCTGCGATCTCGTCTTCGACGACGGCCCCCCGATCGCGGTCGTCACCGGTCCCAACAGCGGCGGCAAGAC
>JBKJLX010000182.1:0-2940 GCA_046596645.1 Polyangiaceae bacterium | reverse complement strand
GCGGCGGCGAGGGACGGCGGGATGGCCGCGGCGAGCATCGCCGCCACCACCCGCCCCGCACCGCGCACCGCAGTGGCCTCGCGCGAGACGGCGGCCACCGCGGTCACCGCCGACACGACCATCGCAGCGAGGGGCAGCGCGATCAGCGGGCGCACCACGCCCGCAGCCGACGCGCCGACCCCGGCGAGCAGCGCGATGGCCGACACCTGGAGTGACGCCGCCGCGCGGTCGGCCACCCCCAGCTCCAGGCGGCGCCCGATCAGCGCGCGAACGCACGACGCGGCGACCAGCGCGCCGCCGAACAGCGCAGCCGCCGGGACCGCGGCCTCGCGCAGCACCGGCGGCAGGTCGGCCCCGCCGCCCAGCTGCGCCCCGAATGTGACCGCGAGCGCGGCGCCGTGCGCCAGCGCCAGCATCACCACGCCTGCCAGCTCGGCGCGCGGTGCGGCGTCGCGCGGCGGCGCGAGCAGGCCACCCTCGGAGGGGAAGCGCTGCGCGGCGATCAGCGCCGCGACGGTGGAGAGGGCCGCGGCCGCGGCCAGCCCCAGCTCGCGGGTGGGCGCCGAGCCGGCGGCAGAGCAAACGCCGGCCACAACCACTCCGGCGGCGACGGCGCGAGCCGCCGAGCGCGCGCCGGGAGGGACCCCGTCGTCGTCCACGTCCGCCGCCTCGAGCTGGCGATACGCCAGGAGGAGGACCAGTGGGCCGAGCACCAGCGCGCCGACCACCGCCGCGGTCGACGAGGGGTCGTCGCCCGGGTGATCGCGCAGCGTCGCGAACGCTGCGTAGCCGACGGCGAGGAGCGCGGCCCACAGGCTGGGGCGGCGCCGGATCGGGGGACGCGCGCCGCTGGCCATCGCGCTTCGCCGATCGTCAGCGCGCTCGTCGTCCGCGGGTCAGAGCGAGGAGATCCACTCGAGGAGGCAGGCCAGCTGCTCGTCGTCGAGCTTGTCCGCGCCGATCAGGGGCATCTGACTGCCGCACGGGGGAGCGTCGAGGCACTTGGTGTACATCAGGCTCTCCTCCGGGTTCGCGGTGTCGACCAGGAGGTACGCGGCCTGCCCTCCGGCACCGCCCGCGCCTGCGTCCGGCTTGCAGGAGATGCCCGTCGCGGGCACGTCGCGCAGGCGCTCCTCGCGCCCCTCGACCGTCAGGTCGGGCGTGGAGGCGCCTTCGACGTGGCAGTTGGAGCGTGCGCAGCTGGTGGTGATGAGACCATCGCAGACCGGGTCGACCTCTCCACTGCCGGTGCTGCCGTCGCTGCCGGTGCTGCCGTTGCTTGCGGCGGACGCGCCGCCGCCGGCAAGGAAGTCCTCCTTGTTCTCGAGGGAGCCGGGGCAGCCGGTGGCCCACAGGACGAGAGCGGATGCGAGGAGGAGGCGGTCAGTAGACATACGCAGGACCCAGCGTGAGGTGGAGGCGCTCGTCGAGGGCGCCGCCGGCGACGAAGGGATCGCCGATCGACGGCTCGAACGCATAGAACCAGCGCTCGTACTCGGCGCCCAGGCGCACCTCGAAGCCTGACGCGATCGGCACCACGAAGCCACCGCCGGTGGCGATGCCCCCGATGCTGGAGCCGGTGAAGCGGTCGTAGACGGTTCCGGCGGAGAGCGCGCCCAGATAGTCGAAGAACACCGTCAGCGCGACGGGACCGATGGGGATGCGGCCGTCGACACCGACGCGGAGGAATTTGTAGGACGCCGACGGGACCTCGTCGCCCAGCGCGCCCTCGGCCTCGAGGTCGAAGCTGTCGAGGCCGAAGCCGCCGTGGAGGCCGAGGACCGGCGCCGTCTCCTCCCCCGTGCGCAGCCGAAGCCGGAGGCCGATGTCGAGGCGCGTCCACGAGGTGGTGACCGGGTCGCCGCCCTCGGTCTCCGACGAGAGGCCGAGCGCCATTCCGAAGCGGCCGGTCAGGCCGAGGTCCTTCATCACCGTCACGTCGGTGCCGGCCAGCGGATAGAGCTCGGCGCCGATCTGGAAGCCTGGCGCGCCGAAGACGTCGTAGTCGCGCAGGTTCTCGGTGACGCCGTCGTTGTAGGAGAGCCACCGGCCGGACAGGTCGAAGGCGGCGGCGACCGAGAAGATCTCCCGTCCGTAGACGTTGGCCTTGCGACCCTCGCCGTCTTCGGGCTCCTCGGGGGCGGCCTCCTCCTCGGGCTCTTCTCCCTCCTTCTTCGGCTCCTCCTTGGGCTCCTCCTCCTTCGGCTTGGGATCGGCGGCCGGCGGAGGGGGCGCAGCGCCGCCCCACGCCGCAATCTGGGTGGCGAGCGCCTCGCCGACGGGCGTGGAGACGTCGCCCTTGAGGAGGATGGGGACGTCGACGTCGGGGTCCTCCCCGGTGTCGCGCGCCTCGGCGTACAGGAGCACGACCTCCTGCCCGCCCTTGCCGATGCGGATGAGCCCGAGGATGGCGCCCTCGGCGCCGACCTCGGTGAGTGCCTTGCGGGTGCGGTCGAGCGCGGCGCCACGGAAGGGGCCTTTCCCCAGCACCCGGCCGTAAGGCAGCTTCTGCCCGGCCTTGATCATCGCCTTGCGGAACCGTGCGTCGTCGACGATGCGCACCCCGGAGGGGAGCTGCTTCTTGACGGCCTCGCGGACCTCGGCGTCCTTCTTCGCCCCGCCCTCCACCCAGAGGACGACGACGCGCTCGCCCTTGGCGTCCTGCGCGGCGGCCGCGCCCGGCAGCGCCAGCACGCAGGCGGCGGCCACGAGCGGGAGTCCCACCGGGAGGAACAGCGAGACGACCAGCGGGAGCGCCAGCCGGTGAAGTCCAGCACCGGCAGGTGCAGAAACGGCGGCGGAGCGGTTGGGGGGGGGGCTCGGGGTCGGGGTCATGCGTGGAGCTGGCATCGGTCGCGACCGAGCCGGTCCACGGAATACCCGTTCACATCCGCGGCGTCGAGATTCGCGACCCGCTGCCGCCGGCCTTTGCGCCTCGAG
>JBKJLX010000273.1:0-3294 GCA_046596645.1 Polyangiaceae bacterium | reverse complement strand
GGTCGCCGCGAGCGTCGCGTCGACCGCGACGTCGAGCTCCGGTGGCACCGGTGGCACCGGCGGCGGAGCGGGCTCCGGCGGCGCGCCGGGCGAGGGTGGAGGCAGCTCCGGCGGTGGCGGCGCAGGCCAGGGCGGCTCCGGTGGAGGCTCCGCGGGCGGAGCGTGACCGCGCGCGCCGACGGGCCACCGCGAACGTCTCCCTCGAAGTTTGGCTCCTGGCCGGCGAGGCGCCGTGCCGCTAGCCCGCTGACCGCACGCCAGCGGCGATCCCATGGACGCTCAGGAGGAGCGCCCGCTCCAGATCCGGATCGACCTCGCCCTCGGGCTGGGCGCGCCACCGCGCAAGGAGATCGACCTGCAGGAGGTGCATCGGGTCGACGTACGGGTTGCGCAGGCGGATAGACCGGAGGAGCTTCGGCTCTTGCGCGAGCAGCGGCTCGCCGGTGACCTCTTCCACCGCCGCGATGCACCGCCGTCGCGCCTCCAGGACGAGGTCGCCCAGCGCGCGCTGCTCGGTCAGGCCGAGGTAGTGGCGGAACACTGCCTCGTCGCTGGTGGCGAGGCTGGTCTGCGCGTTGTCGATGGCCGCGCGGAAGAAGGGCCAGCCGGCGTACATCGCGCGGGCCCGCTCCGCGCCGAGCGAGCCCAGCGCCACGTCGAGCCCGAACCACCCGGGCAGGTTCGCGCGGTTCTGGTTCCACGACATGACCCAGGGGATGGCGCGCAGGTTCTTCAGCGAGGGCGGGCCGGCGCGCCGCACCGGGCGCGACGCGATGCGGAGGCGTGCGATCTCGCGAATCGGCGTCACGTCCTCGAAGAAGCGGAGGAACCCGGGGTCCTCGATGAACGCGCGGTAGGCGACCACGCTCGCGCGCGCCGCCTGCTCCATCGCGGCGCGCCGCTCCTCGTCCGGGTCCTCGGGCGGTCGCGCCGCCGCGACCAGCAGCGCGAAGACGGCCTGCTCGAGGTGCCGGTGCGCCAGCTCGGGGCGGCTGTACTTGTCGGCCATCGCCTCTCCCTGCTCGGTGACCCGCAGGCCGCGCCCGATGGTGCCCGCGGGCTGCCCGAGGACGCCGCGTGCCATGGGCCCGCCCCCGCGCCCGATGCTGGTGCCGCGGCCGTGGAAGAACCGGAAGGGAACGCCGCGCTCCGCGCAGGTCGCGGCGACGCGCCGCTGCACCTCGTGCAGCGCCCAGCTCGCGGCGAAGAAACCGCCGTCCTTGTTGGAGTCGGAGTAGCCGATCATGATCTCCTGCACCTCGTCGCCGAGCGCAGCGCGGTACGCGGGGCAGTCGAGGACGCGGGCCATCACCGTGGGCGCGCGCTCGAGGTCGGCCAGGGTCTCGAACAGCGGCACGGGCAGCACGGTGGCACCGACCTCGCGCGCCAGCACCAGCACTTCGAGCAGGTCCGAGCTGTGCTCGGTCATCGAGACGACGTAGCGGCCGATGGCGCGCCGGCCATGGCGCCTCATGGCGTCGCGCGCGGCCCGCAGCGCGCCGAGCACGTGCTCGACCTCCGGCGCCGGCTCCTCGGACGCGGCCAGGAAGGGACGGCGCGAGATCAGCTCGCCCTCCAGCCACGCGAAGCGGTCCTCCTCCGCCAGTCCCGAGGGGTCCGAGAGGCCTGCCGCCACCGCCAGCGCGGAGACGGCAGCGCCCGTCTTCTCCGAGTGCTCGCGCAGGTCGAGCGACACCAGGTGGGTGCCGAACACGCGCGCGCGCACCCGCACCGGCTCCAGCAGCGAGGCCGCGGTGCGCTGCTGTCCCGCGGCGACGAGCTCGTCGTGGAGTCGCGTCAGGGACTCCTCGACGTCGGGATCGCCCTCCTCCCGCAGAAGGGCGAGGAGCGCCTCGAGCCGCGCGCGGAACGGCTCGTCTGCGTCCAGGCCGGGCGGAGCCCGATGGGGGCCGAGCCGTGCGCGGTGCTGGCTGAGATCACCGAAGAGGTCGACGAGCTCGGTGCGCAGCGCCTCGACGGCGCGCCCGTGGTGCAGCTCCAGGGCAGCGCGCGTCACCTCTGGCGTGACGTTGGGGTTGCCGTCGCGATCGCCGCCCATCCACGAGTGCAGGCGGATCGGCAGGCACCCGTCGCCGAGCTCCTCGCCGTACGCGGCCTGGAACGCGGCGCGGAGCTCGCGGTCGAGCGCCGGGAGAACCTCGCGGATCACGCCGAGGTAGGCGAGGCCGCCCTTCACCTCGTCCAGCACCGTCGGCTCGACGTGGCGCAGCTCGAGCGTGCCCCACAGCGCCTCCACGTGGGCGGCGATGCGGTCGGGCACCCCGGGTCTGTCGTCCCGCGGGAGGAGCTCCGCGATGGAAGTGAGGTGGGCGCGCACGGTGCGCCGGCGCATCTCGGTCGGGTGGGCGGTGAAGGTGAGGCCGAGGGACACGGTCGCCAGCAGCGTCCGCGCCGCCGCCGCGTCGAGCCCGTGGCCCCGGAGGATGGCGAATGCCTCGTCCAGGCTCTGCTTGCGCGGCGGTCGGTCCGCCGCCGTACCGACCGGCGCCAGGCGCCGCACCCGCTCGCGCTCCTCGGCGAGGTTCACCAGGCTGAAGTAGGTCGCGAAGGCGCGCACCAGGGGTTCTGCTTCGGAGGCCGTCACGCCGCGCAGGCGTGTCGCGATCGGCCCCAGGTCGGCGGTCCCCATGGGGCCGGCGAGCTGCTGTCGCGCCGTCTTGGTGAGCGCTCGCACCGCCTCGACGCGGTCGAAGAGCGCTTCACCCTCCTGCTCGCGCAGGACGGTGCCGAGTGCCCGCCCCAGCGCGTCGACCTCCGCCTCCAGGCTCTCCATGAGAGCGAGTGTGCGACAGACCGCACGCCGCGACGAGCGCCGTGGCGCCGGAGGCGAGCCTCTTTCGCTGCCGGCCGCCACTCTACGCACGTGAGCACTCCTTTCGACCCGCGCCAGACGGGAAGCCACCAGCGTGCGCACGTGATGCGCAACCACCTGGCGAGGCTCGCGGCGTCGCTGAGCGACGAGGCACAGCGCCGGTCGACCGAGCTCGGCACCCTCGACCTCGGCTCGGCCCGTGCCTGCATGACCCTGGCGAAGCGGGCGGAGGCCCTGGTAGCGCAGCTGTCTAGCTGGCAGGACGCAAGCGCCGGTGTCGAGCAGCGCATGCGCGACCTGCTCGCCTACCAGGACATCGTCGCCGCGGCGCGCCTCCTCGGCGTCGAGGCGGACGCCGCGTAGCTGCCGCCTCGGCCCCTGTGCCAGGGCGTCCGCCGGCGCCGTCGCCGAGGTGGTAGAGGCCGGCGATGCGCGCCGCGCTCGCCCCGTCCCTCGTCCTC
>JBKJLX010000014.1:0-10542 GCA_046596645.1 Polyangiaceae bacterium | reverse complement strand
GGTCTCCACCAGCTCGGCGGCCACGATCCAGGGCGGCGGCTTCTTGGCCAGGCCCGCCGACGGGTGCAGCTGGAACTTCGTCTGCCGCGCGCCGAGGTAGCAGCGCTGCTCGGGGCTCCACATCGCGACGCGGCTGAGCAGGCCGGGCAGGAGCGCGCGGTGGACCGCCTCCTCCGTCGCCGGCTTCGGGTTGGGGGTGAAGCCGAGCTCCTTTGCGGTGCCGGTCAGCTGCTGGTGGACGTCGCTCCACTCGCGCATGCGCACGTAGGAGAGGAAGCTCTCGCGGCACAGGCGGCGCTGGTGGCTCTGGCCCTTGGGGCGAATCGTCTCCTCGTAGAAGCGCCACAGGCGGAGCAGCGAGCCGAAATCGGAGGTCTCGTCGCGGAAGCGACGGTGGGACGCGTCCGCCTTCTGCTGGGCGGCCAGCGGCCGCTCGCGTGGGTCCTGGACCCCCAGCGCCGCGGCGACGATCAGCACCTCGCGCAGCGCCCCGTTCTCCTCCCCGCCCAGGATCATGCGGGCGATGCGGGGGTCCACCGGGAGGCGGGCGAGCTTCTTGCCGATGTCGGTGAGCTGCCTTTCGGGGTCGAGCGCGCCCAGCTCCTCCAGCACGCGGTAGCCCTCGTCGACCGACCGCTTGGGCGGCACGTCGAGGAAGGGAAACGCCTCGATCGCGCCCAGACCGAGCGCCTTCATGGAGAGGATGGCGCCGGCGAGGCCGACGCGGAGCAGCTCGGGATCGGTGTAGGCGGGGCGCGACGCGAAGTCCTGCTCCTCGTAGAGGCGAAAGGCGACGCCGCTCTGGGTGCGGCCAGCGCGGCCCTTGCGCTGATCGGCGCTGGCCTTGGCGATCGGCTCGACCAGCAGCTGGGTCACGCCGGAGCGCGGCACGTAGCGGTTGATGCGCGCCAGGCCGCTGTCCACCACGTACACGATGCCGGGGATGGTGAGCGACGTCTCCGCGACGTTGGTCGCCAGCACGATGCGCCGCAGGTGCGACCGCGTGAAGACGCGCGCCTGATCGCCCTGCGAGAGCCGCCCGTACAGGGGGAGGATCTCGGTGTGGGGCAGCGCGTGCGACTCGAGCGCGTCCATCGCCTCGCGGATCTCGCGCTCACCGGGCAGGAACACCAGCACGTCGCCGCGCGCGTCGATGGCGCCGATCTCCTCCACCGTGTTGGCGATGGTCTCCGCCAGGTCGGGCTCATCGCGCGTGGGCGGCCGGTGGATCACCTCGACCGGGTAGGTGCGCCCCGAGACCTCGATCACCGGCGCCTCGCCGAAGAAGCTGGCGAACCGCCCGGTCTCCAGCGTGGCCGAGCTGACGATGACCCGCAGGTCGGGCCGCTTCGGCAAGAGCTGCTTGAGGACGCCGAGGAGGAAATCGATGTTGAGCGAGCGCTCGTGCGCCTCGTCGACGATGATCGTGTCGTAGCCGCGCAGCAGCGCGTCCCCCTGCAGCTCTGCGAGGAGGATGCCGTCGGTCATGAACTTCACGTAGGTGCCGGGGCCGGCCTTCTTCGCGAAGCGGATGTGGTAGCCGACCTCTCTCCCCAGCTCGACCTTGAGCTCGCTGGCCACCCGGGCGGCCACGCTGGTCGCGGCGATGCGGCGCGGCTGGGTGACCGCGATCGCGGCGTGGAGCCCGCGCCCCATGGCGAGGCAGATCTTGGGGAGCTGGGTCGTCTTCCCCGAGCCCGTCTCGCCCGCGACGATGACGACCTGGTGCGCGTCCACCGCCTGCGCGATGTCCTTGACGCGCGCCGAGATCGGCAGCTCTTCCGGGAAGTCGATCACGCTGAGGACCGAGGACCTAGCACACATGCCGAGAGCCACCCCAGGGCCGTACGTCGCGTCCGCCCTCGACGACGCCCGGGTCGACGAGCGCGACGAACGCGGCCTGATGCCACTGCCGGCCGCACGCGCCGCCGTGGCCGCGGCGGACGCGTTCCGCAAGGGGCAGGCGAGGACGGTCCGGGGCACCTCGGTGACTGACGCCGACCGGCTCTGGGCCGCGCTGCTCTCGCTGGAGACCGCCGACGAGCTGGTCCGCGAGGCGCGCCGCCTGCGGTGGGAGTTTCACGTGCGCGGCCGCGACAACCTCGCCCTCCACCAGCGGTACGGCGACGCGATCCTCCCCTGGCTGGAGAGCCGCCTCGACGACGAGGGCGTCCTCTTCAACGTGCCGTGGTGCGTCGTGCCGTGCCTCCTCGCCATCGGCACGCGCGCCGCGCTCGCCCTCGCCCTGCGAGCCCGCTCCGTCCACGACGTCCTGCCCGGTCAGGCCGCCCTCGGTGCAGGCCCCGGCCTCTTCGCCGACGACGAGGAGGGCGAGGTCGGCGACCACGGAGGCGGCGAGCCGCAGGTCGACGGGCCGGAGGCCCCGCAGGGTTTCGCGGGGCCGACCCGCGGCTTCGAGCTCGCGCACGCCTGGGTCGCCGCGCACCCCGAGGGGATCTTCCTCGCGGTCGAGATGGCCCGCGCCGGGAACGAGGACGCGCTCGGGCTGCTGCGCGCCGACGCGGCGCAGGTGGGCTCGACCAGCTTCGACGCCCTGGAGGGCCGCCTCGGCGCCGAGGCCACGCGGTCGCTGTTCGCGGAGCTGGGCCTGGCCCTCCCCTCGCTGCCCGCCGAGGTGGAGGCGGTGCTCGACGAGGCCGAGGTGGCGGACGTCGCACGCGGGCCCATCCTCTCCATCTCCGCGCTCGACGCGGCGGCTCGCCAGTACGACCTCCCCCTGTGGGACAACGCCAACGTCGCGATCACCGCGTCGCGCGTGCGGGGCTTCGCGTCTCCCACCGGCGACGTGATGACGGTGGAGACGATCGCCTACCACCCGGCCTCCGGCGACCCGCCGCAGTGGACGTGCACGGCGTTCGGCTCGCGCCCCACCCGCCCTGTGGACGACCAGCCGCTGATCGACGCGGACGACGTGGCAGCGACCTGGCTCGACGAGCGGCGAGGCCACCTGCTCGACGGTTACAGCAACCATCTGCGCGTTGGCGAGCACGCGGTGCGCGACCCCTTCGAGGGCGAGGTCGTGGTGCGCGTCACGCGGCCGCTCTCGAGGGTGGCCGGCGAGGACGTCGCCTGCCCGGTGGGCCTCCCCCCGGACTTCCACGACGCGCCGGCGGAGGTGCTGGACGACGTCCCCCGGATCAGCGCCGGCGAGTCGCTGACGGTGCAGATCGGACGCCGCCGCCCCGATCTCCTGTTCCCCACGGCGGAGGATCTGCAGCGGGCGCTGGGGCTCGACGATGCCACGCCCATCTTCGATCTCGATAACGTCGCCTGGCCCGGCGCGGGCGATCCCGCGTCGTCGTCGCTCGACGTCATCGCGATGATCACGGCGCTCGCACGTCGTCGCTGCCTGCGCCGGTTGCCCGGCCCCGCCAACACCACGCCCCTGCACTGGCTCCCGCTGTGCGCGGGCATGCGCTCGTTCGACGGCGACGATCCCTGGCCCGAGGGGGACCCCTTCGCGGCCGCTGCCGAGGACGGGGGCCCGGGCATCACACCCCTCGACAGCCGCCTGCTGCGCGACGCGTGGCCGCACGGCGTGAGCCTGCTCCACGCGGAGGCTTACAACGCAGAGGGCTCCGGCGGTGCGATCGTCGAGCGCGCGCTGGTGGCCGGCGGCGTGCGGTGGCTGGTGTGCTCGCGGGTGGGGGCGTGCGCGATCGCGCGCGCTGCCGGCGCGGTCGAGGCCGCGTGGACCCTCGCCGACCCGGGGATCGCGCGCTCGTTGCAGGAGCACGGCCTCGTCACGCCCGAGGAAGCGAGGAAGCTCCTGGCCAGCTTCGTCGCGGGCCCGTCGGCCCCCTTCGAGCGCATCGGCGCCGTCCTGGTGTTCGTTCTCGAGGCGCTGGTCGGCCCCGCCGCGACGATCGAGGCTTTCGCAGCGGCGCTCGCAGCGGCCCCTCCGGCGCGGTGGGACGCGAATGTCGACGCCGTCGCCGCCGCCGCCTTCGAGATGGGCGTGCTCCTCCGTCGCACGCGGCGTTCCCGTGCACCGCTGCGGGCCGCCCTCACGGAGGCCCGCGCTTGCGTCGGGCACGACGGCGTCCTCCGCGCGCTGGACCTGGTGCTCGGGAGGCGCGCCGCCGCCGAGCGCTGGGCGCGCTCCGAGGGCGACTATCTGTTCGTCGACGACGATCCGGCGTGGGCGCGCGAGCGCATCCTCGATCCCGCGACGCCGGCCTCGGTGGAGGATCTCGCGCTGCTGCCGGTCGTGGGCGACGCCCTCCTCGACAAGTACGCGGCGCGCATCGACGCGCTCGTCGATCCCGCGTGGCTGACGTTGCAGCTGCCGAGGGCCCGCAGCCCGAGGGCCGCAGCGCTGCTGGCCCGCGTCGGGGCTAGGGTCAGTCGGTGAAGTTGGTGGTCTCGAAGGTGGCGGTCACGAAGTAGTCGTCGACGTGGAGGACGGTGGGCGCGCTGTTGTAGGGAGGGCCCACCAGCGCCAGGACCGAGCCGGCATCGGGACCGTCGTCACAGAGAGCGTCCGCGTCGAGGCTGTCGAACATGAAGCTGGCGGTGACGCCCTCGAGGGTGACCGAGCCCCATCCCACGGAACCGAAGGTCACCGTCAGGTCGACGTCCATCCAGCGACCCGCGGTGTCCAGGTCGGCGGCCTCGACGTAGTCGCTGCCGAGGACCACTCCCTGGCCGGCGGCGTCGTACTGCCGGCCCGACACCTCGACCGATGCCGGCGTCGTCCCGATACGGACCTGCAGGAAGCAGCCGTACTGGCCGCGATTCCAGGTGATCTCGAGGTTGCCCTCGGGGCCGCTGATGGTGGGCTCACGCCAGATGCGAGCGCTCATGGTGAGGCTCGTGGGCGCGCCCACGAGCCTCCGGCCCATCTCGGCCCATCCCCCCTGCTCGCCGTCGATCACGCCGTTGTAGGTGATGCGCGCGGCACGGGGACAGGACACGTGGGGGTCCTCGACCACGTCGAACCCCGGGTCCACCGTGTTCGCGACGACCGTCTCCCATGCGTCCCCCAGGGAGTCGCTGGAATCGAAGTCGTCGCACACCGCGGCGCCGAGGACCTGGTCGCAGAATGTGGGGCCGGGGCAACCGCCCGAGCTGCCGCCGCCGCCCACGCTGCTGCTGGACGCTCCACCGCCGCCGACGCCCGAGGACGAGCCGCCGCCCCCGTCGCTCGACGACGAGCTGCCACCAGCGCCGCCGCTGGTGGTCGCGGACGACGACGACGCCGTCGACGTCGACGCGCTCGTCGTCACCGGGTCGCCGGTCGTCGCTTCGCTCCCGCTGGAGACCACCCCGGAGGGACCGGCTCCGCCCTCGCCCGCCATTTGCAGGCCGTCCAGCGTGAGGAGGTTGCACCCGGCGACCGTCAGACCGCACGCGATTTGGACGAGATGGACGAGGTGGATCACGCGCCGCGCCATGCGTCCATCCTACGGGACTTCACGGTCGAAACGGTGCGCCCCTCTTGGAGCCGAGCGGCAGTGATAGAGTCGGCGAAATGAAGCGGCTGACCATCGGAACGCGCGCCTGCACCGAGATACTCGCCCTCCTCATCCACGTCGCGTGGGCGGACGGAAAGCTCGCCGATCTCGAGAAGAGCGGCATCCGCGCCGCGTCGAACGTCTTCAACCTCTCGAAGGAGCAGCGCGCCCGGCTGGACGAGCTGATGGCGGCGAAGGTCGACGTCGACGGCGTGCTCGTGGAGCAGCTCTCGGCACACGAGAAGGCCTACGCGTACGTGGCCGCGGTGTGGATGACCGGCCTCGACGACGACCTCGACGAGGCGGAGAAGGGCGCGCTCGATCAGGTCGGCGATCGGCTCTCCCTCGACGCCCCGCGACGCGCCGAGCTCTCCACCATCGCCCGGGACCTCCTCCACCTGAGGAAGGGCAAGGCCGACTGGGCGAACGACCTGGGCACGCTGTTCAGGTCGATCCCGAGGCGCCTCGAGCCCGAGGGTGGCGAGGAGTTCGAGGTCGACTTCGACGTGGAGTGAGCGACGGTGGAGTGACCGCCGCGCGCCGCCGCGCTACGTGATCCCCGTGGATCCCAGCACTACCGAGCGCACCCTGCGCCTGGAGCGCCGCCTTTATCGCACCATGCGGTCGACCTGCGAGGCGTACGAGCTCCTCGCCCCGGGCGATCGCGTCATGGTCGCGATGAGCGGCGGCAAGGACAGCTACGTCCTCTTCCACCTGCTCACCAAGCTGGTGCCGCGGCTGCCCTTCGCGGTGGAGCTGGTCGCGGTGCACCTCGACCAGGCGCAGCCCGGCTACGACGGGACCCCGCTGCGCGACTTCCTCGCCGCCTCCGGCTGGCCGTACGAGATCCTGCGGGAGGACACCTACTCGGTGGTCCTCGAGAAGACGGCCCCCGGCGCCACCTACTGCACGGTGTGCTCGCGCCTGCGGCGCGGCATCCTCTACACCGCGGCCGAGCGGCTGGGCTGCACGAAGATCGCGCTCGGCCACCACCGCGAGGACACGCTGGAGACGTTCCTCCTCAACCTCGTCTACGCGGGGAAAATGCAGGCGATGCCGGCGCGGTACCGCACCGACGACGATCGCTTCGACGTGATCCGGCCGCTCGTCGAGTGCGACGAGCGCATCATCGCCGAGCTGGCCGCGGTGCTCGCCTTTCCCATCATGCCTTGCAACCTTTGCGGCTCGCAGGACGGGCTTCGGCGCGACGTCATGGGCCAGCTCCTCGACCAGCTGGAGCGGGAGAATCCCAACGTCCGCGCGGTCATGGCGAGCGCCCTCTCCAACGTGCGCCCCACCCACCTGCTCGACCGCGAGCTGCAGAAGGCGTGGGCGAAGCACACCCCGCCGGAGCCGACGCCGGCACGGCCGCCGCGGGCGCTGGCCGCGCCGGTCGAGCGCGGTGGCCCCGAGCTCGCGATCCGGAACGGGCGGCGCACCTCGCTGCCGATCCTCGGCGAGAGCTGAGGGCGATGGCGGACGGGGCGCGAGTCTCGAGGCGGCGCTTCGGGCTCGGCGCTGCGAGCGTCGGGGTGCTCCTCGGCTGCACGGGGGATCGGCTCGCGCCGCTGTCCGAGGGCGCCGGCGGCGCGGGCGACGGCGGGCCCGGCAGCGGCGGCGGTCCAGACGGGTGCCGCGATCCCTTCGCGGGCGGCGAGCCGCTGGGACGGGTCCCCTTCCTCGACGAGGGGCAGGTCCCGCTGGAGACCCTGGTGAACCAGGGCTGGGACGGCCGCCTCTACACCGATCTCACCAGGCTGGACGAGGACGCGCTGATCGTCCCCAACGACCGCTTCTACGTGCGCACGCGCTACCCGGACCTCCTCGTTCCCGATGCGCCGTGGACGATCGCCACAGGCGGCCCGGTGGAATCGGAGGCGGCTCTGACGCTCGAGGACGTCCTCCCGCTCGCCACCCCGCGCGGGGTGCACCTGATGGAGTGCTCGGGCAACGCCGACGGCGGGAGCTTCGGGCTCATGAGCGCGGCGGCGTGGGACGGCGTGGCGATGACCGACGTGCTGGCGCGGATCCCGACCGGACCTGGCGCGACGCGCGTAATGGTCAGTGGCTTCGACGGCCACAGCGTCCCCTCGAGCAACGGGCACTCGAAGCCCGGCGCCAGCTGGGTCTTCACCCCGGCCCAGCTCGAGAGCGCGTTCCTCGCGACGGCGATGAACGGCGCTCCCCTGCCCCGCGACCACGGCGCGCCGCTGCGCCTGCTCGTACCCGGCTGGTACGGCTGCGCCTGCATCAAGTGGGTCGATCGCATCACCCTGGTGGGTGAGGACGAGCCGGCGACCGCGCAGATGCAGGAGTTCGCCTCGCGCACCCACCAGGACGGCGTGCCGGCGCGGGCTGCGGACTACCGGCCCGCGACGATCGAGCAGGCGGCGATGCCGGTGCGCGTCGAGCGGTGGCGGGTCGACGGCGCGATCGTCCACCGCGTGATCGGCATCCTCTGGGGCGGCAGGGCGCCGACGAGCGCGCTCTCCATCCGCTTCGGCGACGAGCCCTGGGCGCCGGTCGAGATCTGCCCGGCCACGACCACCAGCGCGACCTGGACCCTGTGGTCGCATACCTGGCACGCCGCCAGCCGCGGGGAGGTACCGATCCGCCTGCGCGTCGACGACGCCTCGATCCCCACCCGACGCCTCGACGCCGACTGGTACTTGCGCTCCATCATCGTCTGAGGGAGCGCCCGTGCGACCGAGCCTCTAGTCGACACCGGTCGCCACGATGGGATGCTCGGACGCGGAGCGCCACGGCAGGGTCGGCCACCAGCGCTCGATGGGCGGCGGCGACGATGGCTCCACGCTCTGCCCCGGACGCGGCGCGACCACCTTCACCTTCGCCTCCTCCGCCGCAGCCAGCGTGCGTTCGATGGGCTCGGTCCAGCCGTGGTAGGCGAGGTTGAAGAGACCCCAGTGGATGGGGAGCATCACGCCGCCGCGCACCATGCGGTGCGCGCGCACCGCCTGCTCGGGGCCGAGGTGCCAGTCGGGCCACGCCTGACCGTAGGCGCCAACCTCGATCATGGAGATGTCGAAGGGACCCAGCTCCTCGCCGATCTGGGCGAGCGCCGGGAAGAGGCCGGTGTCGCCGGAGAAGTAAACGCGGTGCTTCGTGCCGAGCAGCGCCCAGCCCGCCCACAGGGTCGCGTTCTGATCCAGCACCTGGCGGCCCGACGCGTGGCGCGCCGGCGTGCAGACCAGCTCGACCCCGCGCACGGCGACCCGCTCCCACCAGTCGAGCTCGATGATGCGGCGCTGCGGCACGCCCCAGTACGCGAGGTGGGAGCCGACGCCGAGCGGCGCCACGAAGAGGGTGTCGAGGTCCTTCAGCGCGGCGATGGTCGGGTGATCGAGGTGGTCGTAGTGGTCGTGCGACAGGATCACCGCGTCGATCTTCGGCAGATCTTCGAGGCGCAGCGGCGGCGGGTACCAGCGGGTGGGGCCGATCCACGGCACCGGTGAGATGCGCTGGCTCCACACCGGATCGGTGAGGAAGGTGTGACCGTCGACCTCCACCAGAATGGTGGAGTGACCGAGCCACGTGACGCGCAGCCCCGACGTCGGCGGGGTGCGGAAGCGCGATTCATCGACGGGCTCGAAGGGGATCGGGCCATCTGGCGACGCGTCCTTGCTGACGTCGGCCAACCCCGCGACCATGCCCCAGGTGTCGTTCCACAGCGGCTGCGGGTTCTCGAAGGCCGAGCCTCTCCATTGCTTCGAAGCTTCCATGCGGACCAGTCGCCCTCCGCTGGGGGAGGTCCCCATGGGGGTCCACGCCTGCACCACCGCGATCACGAGGAGGACCACGAACGCGAGGAGCGTGAGGCGGAGCACACGACCGACCGTTCGGCGGAGCCACCCGCGGCGCAGACTCACCTCGCGACTCTAGCGGACGTAGCGCTCACGGCGCGAGCAGCCCCTCGGCGAGCGGCCCCGCGGGAGCCGGGCTAGGCTCCGCGCGCCCGTGGCCACGATGAGGAGCGACCGGAGCAGGATCGCGACCGCGGCGTGCGCCTTCGTCCTCGTCACGACCATGGCGACGCGCGCCAGAGCCTGGGCGGAGCACGAGCACGTGCGGATCGGCGACCACGCCATGCAGCAGCTGCGCCGCGAGCAGCCGGGCGTGTCGGCGGTGATCGAGGGCGCCTGGCAAAGCATGCGGCGCGACGCCGCGCGAAGCACGGGGCTCTGTCCGCACGCGGCGATGGTGGGGCGACGCTGCTTCGGTCTCCCCGCGCTGCCCATGCTCGCCGCCGATCACGCCTGCACGGTCGACGACCTCTCCGCTGCGCTGCACGAGGAGTGGGCCTTCGACGTGCTCGAGGTCGCGCTGGAGGCCCGCAGGAAGGTCGACGACATCGATTTCCGCGGGACCGATCCCGAGGACGTCGCCCGCGACCGCCAGCACGTCCGCCGGGAGATCGACGTCGAGCTGCAGACGGTCGACCCCGCCCACATCAGCCGCGCGACCGACAACACCGCGCACTACGTCCTCACGCGGACGAGCGGCGCCGAGACGCTGGAGGACCTCGTCGCGCGCTCGACCGGCTGCGAGCCCGGCCACCTGGCGAACGCCACCGCGCTCTACCTGCACTTCCACGGCATCGCGCTCCACGCCGCGGCGCGAGCCGGGGCCAGCGCCGGCCCGGCGCGCGACGCGCTCCTGGAGACGGCATTCCTCCACGAGGCCAACGCCCTCCACTTCCTGGAGGACGCGTTCTCGGCGGGGCACCTGGTGGGCACCCCGCTCGATGACCCGACCCGGAACGGCACCCACGACCACTACTGCCGGCACGGCCTGGCGACGTCGCTCTGGGGTGGCGGCGTGGTGTACGCCGCCCATGGGGACGCGTTCCTCTTCCCCGCCGACCTCGCGCGCACCACGCGGGCAGTGCAGGCGAGCCTCATCCAGCTCGCGTCGGCCCTCGATCCGTCGGTGAACGTCGAGGACCGCGCCGCCGCACCCGGCCTCCTGCCGGTGGCGGACGCACGCCTGTCTCGCGAGGAGGTGGCGCTCGCGCTGCGTGCTCCTCCGCGCGCGTCCGTCGTCGACA
>JBKJLX010000739.1:0-3535 GCA_046596645.1 Polyangiaceae bacterium | reverse complement strand
GCGGGGGCGGCGGCGCCGGCGGCGGCGGGGGCCATTGCAACGGCGGCGGGGGCAGCCTTGACGCCCCACTTGTTCTCCAGGTCCTTGATCAGCTCGGCGATCTGGATGACGGGGAGGTTGCTGAGGTAGTCGACGACCTGCTCGCGCGTGATGTCAGCCATGATGAGACTCCTTCGGAAACTTTAGAAAAGGTTGTGGAACGAGAGAGCGCACCGCCGGCGGGAACAGGTCCCTTCAGGCCGCGGCGCCCTCCTTGCCCTGCTGTTCTTTCGCAGCGAGCACGTAGACGAAGTTCTGCGACGGGGCGGCGAGCTGCTGCACGAACTGCGTGAGCGGTGCCTGCATCGTCGCGAGCAACATCGAGCGGAGCTCGTCCTTGCCGGGCATCGTCGCGAGCTGCTGCTCGACGGCGGTGCCGGTGAGGATCTGCCCTTCGATGAGGCCGGCCTTGATGACGAGCTTCTCTGCGTCCTTCTTGAACGCCTTGAGGATCTTCGCGGCCGCGCTCGGGTCTTCGTAGCTCCAGGCGATCCCGGTCATCCCGGTGAGGAGCTTGCCGAACGGCTCGCTCCAGCCCTTGCCCTTGATCGCCTGCTTCAGCAGGGTGTTCTTGACGACCTTGTACTCCACACCGCCCTTGCGGAACTCGTTGCGGAGACGGGTCACGGTGTCGACGTTCAGACCCTGGAAGTTGACGAGAACGGCGGAGGTCATCCGGTCGAACTTGCTCGTCAGATCCTGGATCTGCGCGTCCTTCGCCTTGCGTTCCGGCGAGGTGGGGGCTTGCGCTGCGATGGTCATCACGCCTCCTTGTCCGCGCCGCCGAAGACGAGCGGATCGATGCGCACACCGGGCCCCATCGTGGACGACAGGGTGATGCTGCGGAGGTAGACGCCCTTCGCGGTGGAGGGCTTCTGGCGAACCAGAGCCTGCACCAGCGCCGAGGCGTTCGCCCCGATGGCGTCTGCCGAGAACGAGACCTTGCCGATGCGGGCGTGGACGATGCCAGCCTTCTCGACGCGGTACTCGACCTTGCCGGCCTTGGCCTCGGTCACGGCGTTCTTCACGTCGAACGTGACCGTGCCGACCTTGGGGTTCGGCATGAGCCCGCGCGGACCGAGCACTCGGCCGAGCTTGCCCACCTGACCCATCATGTCGGGGGTCGCGATGACGCGATCGAAATCCATGAACCCAGCGAGGACCTTCTCGACGAGGTCCTCCGCACCGACGGTGGCGGCGCCAGCCGCCTCCGCCTCACGCGCCTTGTCGCCCTTGGCGAACACGGCGATCTTCAGCGTCTGCCCGGTGCCGTGCGGGAGCACGACGGCGCCACGGACCATCTGGTCCGCGTGCTTCGGGTTGACGCCGAGGCGGACGGCGATGTCGACCGTCTCGTCGAACTTGGCGAACGCGGTCTCCTTCACGAGTGAGCACGCTTCCTCGAGCGGGTATTTTTTCTCCCGATCGAGCTTGCTGCGCGAGGCAGCTGTCTTCTTGGCGACCTTGGGCACTCTGCCCTCCTCTTCACTGCGGCCGACTCTCCCAGAGTCTTTTTGGGCCTCCCACGGCGCGCCACACCGTGGTGAGCATGCGAGCGTGAGGACAGAAGCGTCCTCCCGCCCCTTCGGGGCATCACGCGTCGTCACCGACGCGGGATGGGCCCTCAGTCCTTGATCTCGATCCCCATCGAGCGCGCGGTGCCGGCGATGCTCTTCATCGCGGCGGCGACGCTGGCGGCGTTCGTGTCCTGGATCTTGAGCTCGGCGAGCTCCTTCAGCTGCTTGGTGGTGACGGTGCCCACCTTGTTCTTGTTCGGCTCCTTGGAGCCGGCCCCCGGCTTTTTCGACGTGGGCAGGCCGGCGGCCTTCTTCAGGAGGACGCTGGCCGGGGGCGTCTTGGTGATGAAGGTGAACGAGCGATCGGAGAAGACCGTGATCACCACCGGGATGATCATGTCGCCCTGCGGCGCGGTCCGCGCGTTGAAGTCCTTGCAGAAGGCCATGATGTTCACACCGTGCTGACCCAGCGCCGGACCGACGGGCGGCGAGGGGTTGGCCTTTCCAGCGGGCAGCTGGAGCTTCACGTATCCGGTGATCTTCTTCATGGCTTCAACTCCGACGGGGCGCGCGTCCTACCACGATCCCCCTGGGCGCGGGCGGTGCCCGCGGAAACATAGGCGCGCTATTTGCACAATCCAGGATGGCGTCAATCCTGCACAGACGAAAAAGGTGAAAAATGTTCTCGGGTGGCAGAGAAGCGTCGGCCCGCGGGCACATTTCGCGGGTCCCCGGGGGACTCCGCGAGCGCCGCGGGCAGGACCGTTCAGGTGTCAGCGAGGAGGCGGCGCGGCACGCTGCGGGGGACGCAAAGCGCGGGGGAGCCCTGGCGAGGCACCGTCAGCGCTTCTCGACCGCGGAGAAGTCGAGCTCGACGCTGGTGGGGCGGCCGAAGATCGAGACCTTCACCTTGAGCTTCTGCTTGTCGGCCTTCACCTCGTCGACGATGCCGGTGAAGTTCGCGAACGCTCCGTCGAGCACGCGCACCTCCTCGCCCAGGTCGAAGGAGAGGCGGGGCTTGGGCTTCTGCATGCCCTCGACTATGCCTTTGCGCAGGTTCTCGATCTGGGAGATCGGCACCTCCTGCGGGGTCTGGTTGCCGATGAAGCCGGTGACCTTGGGGGTCTCCTTCACCAGGTGCCACGCGTGCTCGCTCATCTCCATCTCGACGAAGATGTAGCCGGGGAGACTGAGCTTGTTGCGCGTGCGCGATTTGCCGCCGGGCTTCTGCTCGGTGACCGTCTCGCTCGGGATGAGGACCTCACCGAACTTCGACTCCATCGAGAACTGCTTGATGCGCTGGACGAGCGCGTCTTTGACCTTCGCCTCGTAGCCCGAGTAGGTGTGGATGACGTACCACTTCTTCGACATGGCGCGTGCCTCGCCTACGTGGGGTGACAGAGCGGGGGGTGGCACTGCTGCGGTGGACAGAGCGCCGGTGGAACCCGAGGTCGGGCGGGTGACTACTGCGGTCATGCGGCTCCGTAGATCAGCGAGGTCACGAAGCCCCACAGGCGGTCGAGCAGGAACAGGTACACCATCGCGAACGCGCTGGCCGCGATCACGACGATGGTGGAGTTGGTGACCTCCTTCTTGGAGGGCCACTTGACCTTGGTCAGCTCGCTCGCGACGTCGTCGGTCCACGTGCGGACGTCGGGGTCGCGGTACTGCTTCACCGCGTACAGCAGCGCAACGACGGCACCGATGATGGTGCCCCACGTCATCTTCGAGTCGTCGTCCACCGCGGCCAGGGCGGGCACGCGCAGCGCGAAGAAGTCCCGGTTGGAGGCCCACGCCCACACGCCGTGGATGGTGAGGCCGAGCACGTAGGCGCCGGTCATGGTCGCCACGATGAACGCGGCGATCACGTAGCGCTGCGCGCCCATCTGGTGGACGGCGTGGTCCCCCTCCGGCACCTCGTCGCCCTCGGCGCCGTCGCCGACCACCGAGGCGACGTCGTCGCCGATCTCGAGTTCGGC
>JBKJLX010000735.1:0-28875 GCA_046596645.1 Polyangiaceae bacterium | reverse complement strand
GCGAGCTGCTGGAGGGTCGTCTTGAAATTGGCTGGGTCGGACGTGAACTTGTCCAGCGCTTGCTGCGGTGTCAGGCCTTCGAACTCGACCACTTCCCATTCCGACTCGTCGATCTGGCTCAGGCGGTCGTAGCCCTCGAAGTTGGGCGCGAAGAGGCTGAGGATGATGCGGTTGGCCATGATGAGGTTCGCGACGTCTTGCAGCGAGCCGCCCTTGGCCTCGGGGAGGCTCATGGTCTCCTTGAAGGAGGCGTCGGTGAACACGATGACGACGCGCGCGGCGTCGCTGCGATAGCGCCACTTCTCCGGGTCCTCGACCTGTGAGCCCTTCGGGCTCGCCTGCATCGACGCGACCTTGTAGAGCGTGTCGAGCAGCGACTCCGGCTCGTCGCCGCCGCCCTCGGCCTTCAGGCTGGCCAGCTGCGCCTTGAGGGCGCCCACGTCGCGCACGAACACGTTGTCGACGACCCACGGCAGGCCCTCCGACGTGGCCGCCTCGATGTCGCGGTAGCCGACGACCTTGCCCCGCCAGTCGCGCACCGGCGCCGCGGAGTTGCCGTCGCCGCGGCTCAGCGAATCGATGAACGTCTCGATGTTCTTGCGGAGCGCGTCGATGCAGGTGGCCATGCTGCCGCTGACGTCGACGACGAAGACGAGATCGGCGACGCCCTTGGTCTTGGCGCGCCCGTGGGGGACCGGCGCGTCGGCAGCGGGGGCAGCGACACCCACCGCTACCTCCGCGGGGACTGCAGCCTCGGTCGGCGTGCCCGTCGTGCTGCCCATCGCATCGGCCGCGGGGGGCGCTTCGGCCGTCGGCTCGGGTGCGGGCGAGGCTTCGGCCGCTGCGTCGGTACCGTCGGGCTTCGAGACACTCATTCCTGGCTCCAAAGGCGGTGCCATCGCCGCCGTCATGTGGTCTTGGACAGCCCCGTCACCAGGTGACGACGTTGCGTCGCCGCCGCTTGCGAACGTCGTGCCGGCGACCTCCTGATCGATCGACGCTTCGCTGACCGCCGGATCGACGACTCGAAGGGCCTCAAGGCGTCGGCGCTCCTGCCGTCGGATGTGGCACACACGCACGGTCCCAGGCCGCATCGTGGCTGGTACGCGGTCTACCGCCCCTGCACCGCCGCCAGCAGGTCGTCGTGCACCAGCCCGTTGGAGATGGCGAGGTGCCCACGTTCCAGATCGTAAGGCCCGCCGTCGAGGGCGGTGATGCTGCCCCCGCCGGCGAGGACCAGCGCGGCGGCCGCGGCGGCGTCCCAGACGTGAAGCCGTCGCTCCCAGTACGCGTCGTAGGTCCCGTCGCCGACGAACGCGATGTCGATCGCGGCCGACCCGCAGCGGCGCACCGCCTGGGCGCGCCTCTTCACGGCGATGAAGCTGTCGAAGTTGTTGGCTGGCGCGACCTCCCGGTCCGGGGGGAAGCCGGTGGCGATCAGGCACTCGCGGAACGCGGCGGTGCGGCTCGGCCGGCACGGCACCCCGTCGCGCAGCGCGATCGACGCCCGGCCCTGGGGGTCCAGCGCCGCCTTCCAGGCGAGCTGGAGGGGAGGCGCGACCAGGGCCCCGGCGACGGGCACCCCGTGCTCCACCACGCCGACCGAGACGCACCAGAACGGGTGGCCGTGGGTGAAGTTGGTGGTGCCGTCGATGGGGTCGACCACGAAGGCCAGCGGCGGCAGGACGTCCCCGGGTCGGTGCGTCTCCTCGCCGACGACCGGGACGCCGGGAAACGCGGCGGTCAGTCGGTCCCGGAGGAGGTCCTCGCTCCTGCGGTCCCACTCGG
The DNA here is from genome assembly GCA_046596645.1 of Polyangiaceae bacterium. Lineage (GTDB taxonomy): Bacteria > Myxococcota_A > Polyangia > Polyangiales > Polyangiaceae > JBKJLX01. The sequence continues at coordinate 27,087 of JBKJLX010000735.1, read as the reverse complement.
TCACCAGGTCTCGGTCCGCCTTTTCCTGAACGAAGACGCGGGTGCGGAACACGGCGGCCACCAGCGCCCCCGCCTCGCGCGCCGCCGCCTCCGCCGCGTCGGCGAGGGCGACGCGGTCGCCCAGCGAAGTGACCGCCTTCGTACCCAGCCCGCTGCTCATCGCGGCGGATGGTGGCACAGGGGCGGGTGGTGACACGCGCGTTCAGCCCTCCACAAGCTTCGGGTGGCGGACCGTTTGAGCTACGCTCCACTCTGCTCCCAGGGATCGCCGCGGAGCCGGAACACTCGGCGCGGCGGGGCGTCTCACTACCCCGATGCTGTCCATGGTCTGGTGCATTCGCGCAGCGCGGTTCGGCGCGCTCTTGGGCGCTGCATTCGCTGCGGCCGGGCAGACCCTCGTGCTCGCGGTGGAGACCGGCACCACCCAGACTTCGTGGATCGATCGCGCGGGCGCCATCGCCTTCGAGGCCGCGCTCGTGGGTCTGGTGACGTTCCTCGCCGCGGTGGTGACGCGGAGCCTGATCGCGGCCTCCTGCGTCCGCCGCCGTCGCGTCGCGGTCGCCATCGCCACCGCCATCACCGCGCCGGTGGTCGCGGCTCAGGTCCTCGGCTTCGTGCTGCGCGGCCTCTTCGGCTCCCCGCTCACCCTCGGTGGGATCGAGTTCTTCCTCTCCAGCACCACCCACATCGGCCGTGCGCTGCTCGAGGGCTACGCCGCGTACACCGGCTGCGTGGCGCTCCTGGCGCTGGGCGGCATCGCCCTGGTGGCGGTGGGACTCTCGCGGGCGGCGGTGCCGGCCCCTGCGCCCCGCCGCGGGGAGGTGGCGTTCCTCGGCCTCGTCGCGGCGGCCTTCGTGATGAGCGTCGTCGCCCGACCCGCGGTCGCGGTGGAGCGAGTGTCGCATGCGTCGCCGACGGTCGCCTTCTTCGCGTCGCTCGCCGCGGCCCAGGTGGCGGACGACGAGGCCTCCCCCGACATCGAGCGGCAGATCTCGGTCGCCCTCGACGCTCCGCCGCAGCTCGCCGGAGCGGTCTGGAAGAAGGCGGCCGTCGGCGCGCCGGGCCCCCGGCCGAACGTGATCCTGGTGATGCTCGAGTCGGTGGGCACGGGCCACCTCGGCCACGCCGGCTACGCGCGCCCGGTGACGCCGAACCTCGATCGCATCGCCGAGGGCAGCCGTCGCTTCACGCGGGCGTGGTCCACGGCCACGCACTCCAACTACGCGCAGATGGCGATCCTCTCGTCCCTGTTTCCGCGGCGGGGCAGCGCGCTCGACATGTACCAGCGCATCGACTACCCGCGGTACCTCCTGCACGACGTCCTTCACGACGTCGGCTACGTGTCGGCGGCGATCTCCAGCCAGGACGAGACCTGGCAGGGAATGGACCGCTTCCAGGACACCGGCACTCCGCGCTATCAGCACGACTCGCGGGACCACGAGGGCCCGCACCTCGACACCGGGACCGAGCGCATCGTCCCCGACGAGCTGACCGTGGAAAAGGCGATCGACTGGATCGACCGAGCGCGTGCGAAGCCCTTCGCGCTCTACGTGAACCTGCAGTCCACCCACTGGCCGTACCCGATCCCGGCGGAGGCGCCGCGGCCGTTCCTGCCGGACGAGACGCAGAGACCCGCCTCCTACGTCGCCTACTCGCGGGAGGACGTGCCTGCGATCGTCAACCGCTACGACAACGCTCTCTCCTACGTCGACGCTCAGGTCGGCGCCCTGTGGGAGGCGCTGGAGGAGCGCGACCTGATCGACGACACGATGATCATCGTCACCAGCGATCACGGCGAGCTCTTCCTCGAGCACGGTCTGGTGACCCATGGTCGCTCGCTCCACGAGGGCGAGTCGCGGGTCCCGCTGCTGGTGCACTGGCGCGGCGCCATCACGCCGGGCGACGATCTGCGGCCGGTCTCGACGCTCGACGTGCTGCCCACCATCGTGGACGCGCTGGAGCTGCCTCCCTTCCCCGGCCACCAGGGCGAGAGCCTCCTGGGCTCCCTCGGGGCGGCACACTCCACCGAGGACGAGCTGGTCGACCCCGCCGCCAAGCAGCGGGCGGTGTTCCTCAACATCCAGGGGTGGCGTCACGCCGAGGGCGTCGTCTGCTGGCCGTGGAAGCTGGTCGCCGAGGGCGGCCGCAACCGCCTGTTCGAGCTGGCCCGCGACCCGGGGGAGACGATCGACCGCGCGAGCGAGGAGCCGGACGTCGCCGCCCGCCTCGCGTCGCTCCTCCAGGCGCAGATGATGGCGCAGTCGCGCTACCACGCGGTCGGCAGTAGCCACCGTGCCGAGCGCTTCGCGCCTCGAATGCTCCGCTGCCCGCAGCTCCCCAGCTTGCAGCACGCCTCGCGCTGACCTCGTTTATCCACAGTTCGTCCACACCTGTTCGCGCGTGAAGCGCCGGAGAATTCGACCGCGTTCGACGCAACTGGCGGCGTCGTTGGTCGATTCACCTCCGGGACACGCGGAGGTTCGACATGGACGGACGAGAGGCGATCGACGTGCGCGCGCTGGGACGGATCCTGGGCCGTGGAGGCGCGGGTGAGGTCCGCGAGGGCTCGCTGCCCGATTTGGGGACGGTCGCGATCAAGATCGCGCACCCGAACGCGTGCATCGACCCGCGCGACGCCGCACGAGCCGCGCTGGAGGCGGACGCGCTGCGGCGGATCGACCACCGCAACGTGGTGCGGGTGCTGGGGTCGCGGCGCACGGCCGACGGACGCTTCGCGCTGATCGTGCCGCGGCTGGTGGGACGGTCGCTGCGCGAGGTCCTCGACGTGCGGACGCGCCTCCCGTGGAGCATCGCGTGCAAACTGGCCGCCGCGGTCCTCGACGGGCTGGACGCCGCGCATGCGGCCGGCGTCGTGCACCGCGACGTGAAGCCCTCCAACGTGTTCATCGGCCGCGAGGCGGGCGAGCCCGCCGCCGCCGTCCGCCCCATCCTGCTCGACTTCGGGCTGGCCCGCCTCGACGGCGCCTGCGCCCCGGGGTCGACTTCGTCGTCGGTCGTGGGCAGCCCGAGCTACGTCGCGCCGGAGCAGGTGCTGGGCGGCGCGCAGGACGCTCGGACCGACGTGTACGCGATGGGCGTCGTGCTCTTCGAGTGCATCACCGGCGCGCCGCCCTTCGCTGGGGCGGACGCGAGCCGCGTGCTCGAGTCCCAGCTGCTCGACGCGCCCCCCGACCTGACGGAGGTGATGGTCGTCCCTCGCGAGGTCGCCCGGGCGGTGGCACGCGCCCTGGCCAAGGCGCCGCGCGCGCGCTTCGCGTCGGCCGCGCAGATGGCGCTCGCGCTGCGCGTCGCCTCCGGGCGCTCGGCGGTGCGGAGGGCGCCGTGAGGGCGGTCGCGCGCATCGAGCGGACCGTGAACGAGCGACCGACCGTCGCCTCGACGCGGCCGCGCGTTCCCCAGCTGGAGGGGCTGCGCTGGCGGCCGATCGCGCGGCTCGGCGCCGGCGGCATGGGCGAGGTGTGGGAGGTCGAGCACGCCGAGCTCGGGCGCCGCGCCGCCCTCAAGGTGCTGCTCCCCCACCACGAGGGCCGCGCCGAGCTCGCCGATCGCCTGCGCGATGAGGCGAAGACCCTGGCGCGCCTGCGTCATCGCGCCATCCCCGACGTCCTCGATCTCGGCGAGACCGGCGACGGTCGCCCGTACTTCGTGATGCAGCTGGTGCGGGGACGCGACGCGCGCTCCGAGCTCGGGCGCCTGGCCGTGGTCGCGGTGCCGACCGCGGTCCGCTGGATGGCCGAGGTGCTGGACGCGCTGGAGGTCGTCCACGAGGCCGGCTTCGTGCACCGCGACGTCAAGCTCGACAACGTGATCATCGACGAGTCCGGCGCACCGTCGCTGGTGGATTTCGGCGTCGCCCTCCACGTCGAGTCCATGCTGCGTCGCACGGGGCGCGGCCTGCTGGTCGGCACGCCGCGCACCATGTCGCCCGAGCAGCACGCGCTGATCGACGTCGATCACCGCGCCGATATCTACTCAGCCGGCCTGTGCCTCTTCGAGCTGCTGACGGGCCGCGGCCCTTTCGACGCCGAGCAGCCGACCGCCGCCGCCATGCTCCACGCGCACTGCCGTCGGCCTCCGCCGCGCCTGGGTGACGTGGCGCCGCAGCTGGTGCCGCGCGCGCTGGAGGACGTGGTCGCGCGGGCGCTCGCCAAATCCCCCGACGACCGGTTCGCTGGCGCCGCCGAGATGCGCGCCGCGCTCCTCGCCGCGGGCTCTCCGGTGGGCGCGCGGCGCCCGCCCCCGGTCCACGGCCTTCCCTCGACCCAGGTCTCGCCCAGCCCGCTCTCCTCTGAGGGCGCGGTGGCGAGCCCCGGTCGCGGGGGTCGGTTGCCCCAGGTCGACGTCGCCTCCGCGGGGGAGCTGCGCGCCCTGCTGGGGCCGCTCGCGGACGCGCCGCCCAGCTCAGCGACCTTCGTCCTCCCGTCGTCGGTCTCCGTCCTGGAGGCGCCCACGCCGCACAGCCATGGGGAGCCTCGCGTGTAAGGAAGCTGGGCACGGAACGTTATCGGGGCGAACCTGCTGGCGGAGGCCGACTCATGACGTTCTCGAAGCGCGCTCGTCGTTCCTGGATGGTGGCTCTCGTCCTCGCCCTCGGCGGCGCGCTCGTGGGTTGCGGCGGCGGCAGCGCCCCCATGAGCGCCAAGTCGGCGGAGTCGTCGGCGCCGTCCGGCAGCCTGGGCTACGGGCAGCCCGGCGCCCAGGCGACGCCCATCATGCCGGATGCCGCGGGAGACGCTGCGCCCTCCGCCGCGCCGGCGCCGCCTCCCGCCGAGTCCACCGCCCGCGAGGCGCCCAAGGCGGACTCGCGGCCTGGTCTGGGGACGGAGTGGGGCGAGACGCGGCAGTCCAAGATCACCACCGTGCCCTTCCGGCGGGGCGACGCCTCGACGCCGTTCGCGACGGCCGCCGTCTTCTACAACGACACCCAGGGTGCGCGGGCGATGGCGCAGGGCGCTTCGCTGACGCCACAGCGCGCGATCGAGGTCGGCGACGGCATCGTCACCTTCGGCGTGCGCGACGGGGACTCCGGTCGCTTTCTCAACGGCTTCGAGTCCGCAGGGAAGAACCACGTGATCGGCGAGGCGGGCCAGCGCTACGTGCTCGTGGTGCAAAACCACGCGCCGATGCGGATCGAGGTCGTGGTGAGCGTGGACGGCCTCGACGTGATCGACGGCAAGCCCGCCACCTTCGGCAAGCGCGGCTACCTGGTCGACCCCAACGGCACGCTCGAGATCGACGGCTTCCGCCAGAGCGCCGATGAGGTCGCCGCCTTCCGCTTCGGCTCGGTCCGCGACTCGTACGCCAGCAAGAAGACCGGCGACGCCCGCAACGTCGGGGTCATCGGCGTCGCCCTCTTCCACGAGCAGGGGGCGACCCCGCAGGTGTGGCGCGACGAGGCCCGCCGCCGCCACCAGGCCGATCCCTTTCCCGGCCGATTCGCCACTCCCCCCAACTGACCGGGATCCGAGGGCGCAGTCCGGGGGAGCGCTATCCCCCGAGGGACCTCAGTGGAAGAGGAACCAGGTGACGCCGGGCTTGATCTCGAAGTGCACGTGGTCGACGTGATCGGCGTCGAAGTTCGGCGTCAGCGCGTAGGTGAAGACGCCCTCGGCGCGCGCCTCGCACACGATCGCGCGCAGCTCGCGCGCGTCGGCCGACTCGGCGAGCGGGGCGCCTGCCCCGCAGGTCTTCTGCCCGATCTTGCCGTCGAAGTGGCCGGACACGCTCAGCCAGCGGCCGTCGCGCTTCTTCACGCCGCCCATGTCGATGGCGAGACCGGCAGGGTGGCGCGTCCCGGGGGGCGCCCACTTGCGATGGGTGTGCGTCTCCTCCTGGGGGTCGCGCGAGGGCGGGCGCCGCAGCGCGGTCGCGGTGCGACGGCTCGTGGTCCCGACGCGCTTGCCGCCGCCCACGCCCTTCTGCGGCCCCGCCTTGGCGCCGAGCGCGTGCTGGGCGTCCTCGACCTCGAGGACGGCGTCCTCGCCGAAGCCATCCTTCGGCGCCAGCGCGGTCTCGTCATCGTCGCCCGACTTCTGGCGGGGGCGCCCGCGGCCGCTGGAGCCGCCCTTGGCTTTCGCCTTGTCGCCCTTGCCGAGCGTCTTGCTTCCGGCGGCGGGCGCATCGGCGCGGCGCTTCGCGCTTCCACCGCTCTTCCGCCCGTCCCCCTTCGCCTCTACCTTCGCGGCAGGTGCGAGGGCCGCGGGCGGCGACCAGCCGGCCACCGGCACGTTGGGGCGATACATCGTGTAGTGCACCAGCTCCACGACGTCGTGCCGCGCGAGGATCGAGCAGAAGTCGTCGAGGGCCAGGGCGAGGCGGGCGTCGAGGATCTCGAAGGGCGTCGAGGGGCGCTGCTCGGGCGGCAGCGACGAGTGGACGTGGACGCCGTGGAGCCTGCCCGTCAAGCGGATGGGCGCCCGCACGCCGTGCGTCGGCTGCTCGCGCACGTAGAGGATGTGCCGGCGATCGAGCTCGGCCATCGCCTGCTCGTTGGTCATGCTCGCGTAGCGGTACGCGGGGGACGCCATCGCCTCTGCCGGGTCGACCGCCTCCAGGAACGGAGAGCCGGCCCGAGCGTCGGTCGCCACCGCGCAAGAGGCGAGAGCGATCGCCGCCACGGCAGCGCGCAGGTGCGTACGCAGACCCAACACCGGGGTCGACCTTCCTCGATCACCGGAAGGAAGGCCAGAAACTAGTGTCTTGTCCCCGCCCGGGAGGTGCCGTGCAGCGCGAGCTCGGGCTGCGCACGCGTCCAGCGCCTCGGCGCTTGCGCGAAGCGTCCCCGCAGCGATGATGTCGCCCGTGTCGACCGAGGCCGAGACCGCGCCGCGCGCGAGCCGCGAGCTCGCGATCGCGGTGGGGGTGACCGTCCTCGCCTCGGTGGCCTCGTGGCTGGCCCCGCCGGCGCACGACGCGACGGTGGTCGGCGCGGCGTTCCTCGGCGCGACGTGGTGGCTGGTGCTGCGCGGCGACACCGCGAGCATCCGCGAGCACGGCCTGGCGCTGGGCGGCCTGCTGGAGCCGGAGAAGCTGGACCCCCGGCGCGTCGCCCGCGACGCACTCGACGCGGCGAAGTGGGCGGCGCTCGCGGCGCTGGCGACGTGGCCCTTCTTCATCGTCGCCTTTCCGCTCTGGTACGGCATCGACCGGGCGTGGACCTTCCGCGGGTGGGAGGCCCCGCTCGATCTGGTGCTGGGTCAGCTCTTCGTCATCGCCCTGCCGGAGGAGGCGTTCTTCCGCGGCTGGCTGCAGACCCGGCTCGACCGCGCCTGGCCGTCGTCGCGCAAGCTGCTCGGGGCGCCGGTGGGCTGGTCGCTTGTGGCGACCAGCGTCGTCTTCGCGCTGGCGCATGTCGCCACCCAGCCGCACCCCGCGCGCCTCGCGGTGTTCTTCCCGTCGCTGCTCTTCGGCTGGCTCCGCAAGCGCACCGGGGGCATCGGCGCCGGCGTCCTCTTCCACGCCGGCTGCAACATCCTCTCCTACACCCTGCGGCTGGGCTTCGCGGGGAGCGGCTGAGCGACGTGCCGCGCGCCGCGCTGTTCGACATGGACCGTACGCTCCTCTCCAAGGAGACAGCGAGCCTCTACGTCCGCTACCAGCGCCGCATCGGCGAGGCGTCGCTGCGTGACCTGGTGCGCACGCTGGGCTGGGTCGCGCAGTACACGCTGGGCGTCCTCGATCACCAGGCGGTGGCGTCCCGCGCCCTGCGGTCCTTGAAGGGCATGCCGGAGAGCCAGATGGTCGCGCGCTGCGACGACTGGTTCTTCCGCGACATCGAGCATCTCATCACGCCGGGCGGCCGGCTGGCGGTCGCCCATCACCTCGCCGTCGGCGACACCTGCGCCATCGTCACCGGCTCGTCGTTGTACGCGTCCCGCCCGCTGGCGCGCCGGCTCCGCATCCCCCACGTCGTCGCCAGCGCCTTCGAGCTGGACGAAGAGGGTCGCTTCACCGGGCGGCCTGCGCTGCCCCTCTGCATCGGAGTCGGGAAGCTGGAGCGGGCGATCGCGTTCGCGGACGCGCAGGGAGTGCGGCTCGAGGACGCGATCTTCTACACGGACAGCATCACCGACCTGCCGCTCCTCGAGCGTGTGGGCGAGCCGGTCGTCATCAACCCCGATCCGCGCCTCCTCCGCGTGGCGCGGCGTCGGGGCTGGCGCATCGAGCGCTGGTAGCGCCCCTGGCGTACCGTGCGCACCCGTCACGCGCCCTGCGTCGCCGGCCCGCCGCGCGCGCCTCGCTCCGGCTCGCGCCGACTCCTGGGCTCACCCTCCGAGGGCACGCCAGGAGCCTTCTCCCCGCGCTCCTTCGCGTCCGCCGCGCCGCGCTCCGCGGCAGCGTGCTCGATCTCGGAGTTGACCTCGCCGCCCACCAGGATGGCGATGCCGGTCACGTAGAACCAGAGCATCAGGACGATGACGGCGCCGAGCGAGCCGTAGGTCTTCGCGTAGGAGTCGAAGTGCGCGAGGTACAAGCGGAAGCAGAGGGACGCGAGGATCCAGATCGTGACCCCGAAGACGGCCCCCGGGGTGATCCACTTCCACTTCCCGCCACGTAGGTCGGGCGCGAACCGGTAGATGAGCGCGAAGCCCAGCAGCATGAAGGCGAACACCGCCGGCCACTGCGCGATCTTCCAGGCCAGCGCGGCGGCGCTGCTGAGGCCGACCGCGGCGCCGATGCGATCGATGATTGCGTGACCCTGCAGGGTGAGGATGAGCGCCATCACCATCAGCAGGGCAAGGGCGACGGTGAGCCCCACGGCGACCAGCTTGCGCTTCACCCACGACCGCTCCTCCTTCACGTCGTAGGCGACGTTCAGGGTCTCGCCGAGCGCGGTCATCCCGTTGGACGCTGCCCACAGCGCGCCGAGGAGGCCGAGCGACAGCTTCGTTCCTCCGGCGCCCGAGGTGATCTCCGCGACGGTCTGGGTTACCAGCTCCGAGGCGGAGGCAGGCATGACCGCGGCGAGGTGGGCGACCAGCGCGTCCCTCAGCTCGGCCCCGCCCGCCATCATGCCGACGACCGAGAGGCACACGAGCAGCAGCGGAAACAGCGCGAGCAGAAAGTAGTAGGAGAGCTGGGCAGCGCGGCCGAGCACGTCGTCCTTGTCCGTCTCCTGGTAGACCCGCTTGGCGAGGTCCTTCCACGAGAAGCCGCCGCGGAGCCAGTAGAGGACGCGTCCCATCGCTGGGACTTAGCAACCTCTGCGCCCACCCCAGACGCGCATTCGCAAGCGGGGCGCTGTGCGATCTCGAGTTCAACCCCGCTGGTTGCCGTGGGGCGCAGCGTCGCAGGCGTGGCGCTATGCTCCGCGCCGTGGAGGTCGGCCTGCCGGGCAAGAACACCGATGCCGAGGAGGCGCTCTACGCGTTCCTCGAGTCGATCGGGATCCTCGTGAGGACGGTCGGACACCCACCTGTCGCCACGGTGGAGGAGGCGAAGAAGCACCGCGCCGAGCCTGGCGGCGCCCACGTGAAGAACCTCTTCGTACGCAACAAGAAGGGCGCGATGTGGCTGGTCACCGTGCTGGAGGACCGCACCCTCGACCTGAAGGAGCTGGGTCGTCAGCTGGGCGCAGGCCACCTCTCCTTCGCGTCGCCGGCGCGCCTCCGCGAGCACCTCGGGGTCGAGCCGGGAGCGGTCACGCCCCTCGCGGCGATCCACGATCGCGACGGACTGGTGAAGGTCGCGATCGACGCCGCGATCCTGAAGGAGGCTCTGGTGCACTGCCACCCGCTCCGCAACGATCGAACGTCGACCTTGCACACCGTCGATCTGGTGCGCTTCCTCCAGGCGACCGGGCACGATCCGACGCTGCTCGAGCTCGACGGCGAGGGCCACCCCGCATGAGGAGCGACACCCCTGAGGCAGCGTGGGTCGCGGTCCCGACGCCCTGATTCCTCAGCTTCCGACGCGCTTCGCGATGGCGCCGACCAGGCGATGGATGTCGCGCTCGGCGACGCTGCAGAGGGCGACGCGCAGCGCGCCATCCTGGGGGACGACGAAGATTCCGTCGCCCTTCAGGGCGGCCGCGACCTCGTGGGCGCGGTCGCAGAACACCGTGGTGAAGAACCCCCCATCGTAGCGGGGGTAGGCGAGGCCCGCGGGCCTGGCGAGCTCATTCCAGCGCGCGACGCGCCCCTGCAGCACCTTGACCCAGGCCTCGCGCTCGCGGTCGACGGCGGCGCGCAGCGGCTCCTCCCCGAGGATCTTCGCGAGGCCGATCATGCCGCCGGCGTTGACGTTGGACCAGGTGCCGCGCGACGCGAAGGAGAGTGCGTTCTGGATGCGGCTGCGCTGCGCATCGTCGGGGTGGACCGCCAGCAGGGCGCCCACGCGCAGGCCGTACTCGAGGAATGTCTTCGACGCCGACCAGGCGAAGGTCACCAGCACCTCGGGCGGCACCGCGAGCATCTCGTCGATGGCGACGTCGAGTGGCTGCGCGCCGAACCTCGCGTAGGCGACGTCGAGGCAGAGCGTGATCGGACCCTCCTTCGAGCGCGCGGAGACCACCTCGCGAACCGCCTTCCACTCGCCGGCGTCGAACGAGTAGCCGCTCGGGTTGTTGCAGGGGGAGTTGAGGAGGACCAGAGCGCGGCCCTGCGCCGTCAGCACGTCACCGAGGGCCCGATCGAGATCGGCAACGTCGAGCCGTCCCGAGGTGTCGAACGCGCGGAAGGTGCGGATGACGCGCCCGTTCTCCTCGGCGAGGGTCTTGTAGGGGCCCCAGTAGAAGGACGCGGTGAGGACCGCCTGCCCCGGCTCGACGAAGCTGGCGATGGCGTGGCGGAGGGCGCCGGTGCCGCCTGGCGTGGCGCACGTCGCCGCCTGCTTCGCCGCCGGGCGCGTGCCCAGGAGATCGCGCGTCACGCCGGCCAGGAAGGCCGCGTTGCCGGCGATGGGCGCGTAGCCCGCCACCTCCCGCGGGGGGACCTCGCGCAGCGTCGCCGCGACGGTGTCGAGCACCGCCAGGCGCCCGTCGTCGTCGAGCAGGGCGCCCACGGTCGCGTTGACGACCGCTTCTCCGGCCGCGGCGCGGGCTCGTGCCTCGCTGTTCAGGGCGAAGATCGGGTCGTCGCTCGGCCGGGCGGTGCGCGACGGGATCAGGAACTCCATGGCCCCGATCGGCTAACACGGCGCCGGGCGTGGCGGCAGCCCGGGGAGCGGTTACGCTAGACCCGTTCCGTCTTCGGAACGTCCGAGGTCCCATGCCCCGTTCGCCTGCTGTTCTCTTCACCCTGGCGGCCGCTGCCGTCGCGTCGTCCGTCTCGCTGGCCTCCGCGGTCGCCGCGCCGCCCGGCCTGCCGCCGACGGACCCGGCGAGCCTGCCGACGCCGACGGACGAGTCGAGCTGGGACATCCCGGGCTGGTTCGTGGTCGACGGGGTGGACGGCATGTCCACCAGCGAGGTGGCGGACCTGGGCGCCGAGCTGGGGCTGAGCTTCGTCCCCACCGCCCTGGCGGAGGACACGAACGTCGTCGTCGCCGAGGCGACGCCCACGCTGGTCCAGTCGCTGCTCGCCCGGCTTCGTGGTGACGCGCGTGTCGAGGGCGTCGAGCCGCTGGCCTGGGTGCAGGCCCTCTACACGCCGGACGATCCGCTCTACGGCAAGCAGTGGCACATGGACCGCATCGGCATGCCGAGCGCGTGGGACTACGCGACCGGCCGCGGGGTCACCGTCGCCGTCGTCGACACCGGCATCGCTTGCGAGGATCACGGCCCATTCAAGAAGGGCACGGACCTCAACACCACCGAGTGCGTCGAGGGCTGGAATTTCGTCTCCAAGAACACCCACGCCAACGACGATCAGGGGCACGGCTCGCACGTGGCCGGCACCATCGCGCAGTCGACCAACAACGGCGTCGGCGCCACCGGCGTCGCCTTTCACGCGCGCCTCATGCCGGTGAAGGTCCTCAACGGCCGCGGCATGGGCACCACGGCCGACGTCGCCGATGGCATCCGCTGGGCGGGCGAGAACGGCGCCGACGTCATCAACCTCAGCCTGGGCGGCCCCCGCAACTCCAGGATCATGGAGGACGCGGTCGCCTCCGCCCGCTCCAACGGTGCGGTCGTCGTGGCCGCGGCCGGCAACAGCGGCGGCGCGGTCGGCTACCCCGGCGGCTCGACCGGCGTCATCGGCGTCTCCGCCACGGGTCCCGACGACAAGCTCGCCGCCTTCTCTTCCCGCGGGAAAGAGGTCGACGTCGCCGCACCCGGCGTCGACGTGATCCAGCAGACGATCTGCAACGGCGGCCAGGGCGGCTGCGAGCGCTTCCCCGGCCTCAGCGGCACCTCGATGGCCTCGCCGCACGTCGCCGGCGTCGCGGCGCTCCTGATGAGCCAGGGCGTGACCGACAAGGACGCAGTCGAGGCGGCGCTCAAGTCCTCGGCCCGCGTGGTCGACGACAGCGAGGGCGCCAAGCGCCTGTACGGCGCGGGTATCCTCGACGCGGCCACCGCCGTGCGCGACACGTGGATGAAGCAGGTGACCTATCGGCTGGTGGCCCTGCTCGCCCTCGCCGCCGCGCTCCTGATCGCCGCTCGCAAGACCAGCAAGGACGCGAAGCTCACCCCCGGGTTCGCCCTGGCCGGCCTCGCCGCCGGTCCCGGGCTCCTGTTCTTCGCCCCGCTGGTGACGTCGCGGACCCTCGGCGTGGTCGACGTCCTGGCGCGACCCATCGGCGACCTGTCGCTGCTCGCCGGCGGGTCGATGCACGCCTGGCTGCCGCTGGCGCACGCCGGCATCCCCCTCGCGCTGAGCGCCCTGTTCTTCCACCAGAGGGCCCTGCGGCCCCTGGTCGCCGGGTTCTCCACCGGCACCGCCGCGTACCTCCTGGCGGTCCCTCTGCTCGCTCAGCACGCCGGCCCGGTCGGTGGCGTGGCGCTTGCCGCCTGGTGCGTCCTCAACGCCGCGGTATGCGGGCTCGTCGCGAAGACCAACCTCGCCGCGACGACGTGACGCGCGGCCCGCGGCCGGAGTAGCGTCGCCCCGATGGGTCCCTCGAGCCTCCGCGCCGACCTCGCCTCCGCTGCAGCACCTGGAGGTGCCGCCGCTCGTCTCCTCGCCGTGGCCGCTCTCCTGGTGGGGGTGGCCGCGTGCGGCGGCACCAACAGCGAGACGCCGTGGCCCATCGAGCCGGAGGACGTCGACCTCGGGCCCGCGGGCGAGGCGCGTCGGGACGAGCAGCTGCGCGGCGCACCGCGCAGCCCCGTCGCGCCGGGGGACCCCGAGCCGGCCGTTGCGCCGGCTCCCGCGGCGAGCCCGGCAGCAACGCCCGCGTCGCCGCCCGCGTCTCCTGCGACCCAGTTCTGACGTGTCCGACGTCCGCTCGAAGGTCACGCGGCGTCCGCGCTCCAAGCTGGAGCGGCTCGTCGAGGTGCTCGGCGCGGCGCACGCGGTCCCGGTGCGCCCCGCGGTCGAGCTGGGCGTGCAGGTCGCGCTCGCCTGCCTGGTCGCCGCCCAGGCCACCCCGTCGGCGGCGCGCGATCGCGTGCGCGGGTGGGGCGGCGAGTCGGCCGGCGTGGAGCCCCAGCGCCTGATCGCGATCACCGCCGATGACGTGGCTGGCGTCTGTCCGCCGGAGCAGGTGGGTGCGGCCGTCGCGGCGCTCCGCGCGGTCGGTCACCTCATCGCCGACGGCGCCCTCGACGACGCGTGGGACGCGGAGGACACCCGCCGCGCGCTCCTCGGCGTGCCGGGGATGACGCCGCCGCGGGCCGACTACCTGCTGCTCGCCGCAGGGCGCCTCGCGACGGTCGCGCCGACGCTGGCGGCGATGCGGGTCGCGGTCCGCATCGGGTACCCGGGGTCGACCTACGGTGCCGTGGCGCGCGCCCTCGACCTCGAGCTGCCCCACGCCGACGACGTGACCTCCGCCTGGCGCGCCCACCAGCTGCTCGATCAGCACGGCAAGCTGGTGTGCGCGGCGCGGCCCGCGTGCTCGGGCTGCCCCATCCGGGACGGCTGTGGATTCGCCGGGGAGGGCGTCGATCCGGTCGGTCGACTCGCCTAGAGTTTCGATCCCGTGGAGACGCCCGCGCGCCTGCCTCTGCCGCCGTGGCTCCGCGTGGCCCTCCTGTCGCTCGGGCTCCTCCTGGTGCCGCTGGCGGCGTGGCTGCTCATCCCCGAGCCGGATCCCCCGCGCCGCGCGGCGCGGGCCGCGCGGCAGGATCTCCCCCGCCGCGAGGCGGAGCCGGAGGACGAGGAGGAGATCGAGGCGGCCGCACCGTCGCCGGTGGCGGAGGAGCCGGAGCCCGCGGCCCCGGAGCCGGACGAGATCCGCGGGATGGTCGCCTCCGGCGAGGCCGTGGTCCCGAGCGCGATGGTCACCTGCAAGAAGCGCAACGGCGAGGAGCTGATGGCCCCCGCCGCCGGGGATGGTCGCTTCGTCTTCCCCCTCGAGTGGGACGGCTGCATGGCCGTCGCCCGGTCGCCCAGCTACGGCGTCAGCGCGCCGGTCGAGCTCCGCCGTGGCGCCGACAACAAGCTCGACCTCCCGGCGCAAGGGGGCATCGCCGGATCGGTGACCGACGAGCGAGGGCTCGCGGTGACGAAGTTCCAGGTCGACCTCGATCACGCCGTGCTCGCCGACGGCTCGCGGGTGCCGGGCTCGACGCAGCGCAGGTACGACGACCCCGACGGCCGCTTCACGCTCGACCGCCTCGGCGCCGGCCGGTGGACGCTGCTGGTCAGCGCCTCCGGCAGGCCGCAGACCAAGGTGGAGGTCGCGGTCGAGGCCGGCAAGACCACCGACGACGTGCGGGTGCGCCTCGGCCGCGGCGCGACGCTCCTCGGCTCGGTCGTCGATCGCGCGACCCGGCGCCCGATCGGCGGCGCCACCGTGTCGCTCGACGACGGCGCGCGCGACAGCGCGATCGAGCCGGTGACGACCAGCCCCGGCGGCGAGTTCCGGCTGGAGGGCGTGCCGGACGGCGCCTTCGGGGTCGAGGTGCAGCACCCCGACTACCTGGCGCGCATCGTCTCCGGCCTGGATGCCAAGGGGCAGCGCCAGATGCGGACCACCATCGATCTGGCGCCGGGCGGCGACGCCGGCGGTCGCCTCGAGATGTCGGGCATCGGGGCGTCGCTCAACGCAGATCCCGACGGGCGCGTCCACGTCACCAGCGTCCGCCAGGAGGGGCCGGCGGAGCGCAGCGGAATGCAGGCCGACGACATCATCGCCGTCATCGACGGCAAGAGCGCCGAGGGCATGTCGGTGCAGGAGTGCGTCCAGCTGCTGCGCGGGCAGGCCGGCACCGAGGTGCGGGTGGCGGTGCGCCGCGGCGACGCCACCGTGGAGATGACGATCGTGCGCGACGTGATGGTGCGCTGAACCGCCGGGCCCACTGCACCCGGCAGTGCTGCTGATCGGACGGGAGGGCCGACTGTGCCCTCCCGCGATCACGCCTCGCTCACGAGGTGGTGCAGACCTCGCACTCGTCCTCGCAGGCGGTCTCGTCGGTGCAGCTCGTGCCGTTCTTGCCCTCGGTCGTGCACTCGCAGGAGCCGTTCACGCAGACGTGGGACGAGTCGCACTGCGACGAGCCGGTCGTCGTGTTGTTGCCGCTGCCGCTGCCGCTGCCGCTGCCGCTGCCGCTGCCGTCGCCGCTACCGCTACCGTCGCCGTCGCTGTCGCCGCCGGTGTCGTCGCCACAGGCGACCAGACCGAATGAGAGGATGGAGAGGAGAAGCACGGGTGCTGCAAGCCAACGAACGGTCATGAGAGCCTCCTGAGGTGGAGGCCCGCCTTTAGCCCAGGTGGGTACCGGCCAGCAACGCGCGTCTGGGTTAGGCTCCGCCCCCATGTTGCCGCGGCCCGCCGAGCTGCCCCCCCCGGGGTCGGCCGACGTCCTCTACCTCCTGGATGTCTCCGGGTACGTCTTCCGCGCGTACCACGCGCTGCCCCCGCTCAGCGCACCCAGCGGCGAGCCGACGCACGCCACCTACGGGTTCGTCACCATGTTGCAGAAGCTGGTGAACGAGCGCGGGCCGACCTACCTCGGCATGGGGCTCGACACGCCGGGCCCCAAGGTCCGCCGCGAGCTGGACGCTCGCTACAAGGCGCACCGGCCGCCGCCTCCCACCGATCTGGCGGTGCAGATCCGCCGCTGCCACGAGTTCATCGAGGCCTACCGCATCCCCAGCTTCAAGGCCGAGGGCTACGAGGCCGACGACGTGCTGGCCTCGCTGGTCCACGGCGCGACCGCGAAGGGACTGCGCGTCGTCATCGCCTCCAGCGACAAGGACCTCATGCAGCTGGTGAGCGACCGCTGCATCATGTGGGATCCCATGCGAGACAAGATCTACGGGCCCGCCGAGGTGGAGGAGAAGTGGGGCGTGCCGCCGTCCCAGCTGCGCGACCTCCTGGCCCTGGTGGGCGACACCAGCGACAACGTGCCCGGCGTCCCCGGGATCGGCCCCAAGACCGCGACCGACCTGATCAAGACCCACGGCGATCTCGACGGGATCTACGCGAACCTCGCCACCATCAAGCGCGACAAGCTGCGCCAGTCACTGGAGTCAGCGAAGGACGACGCGTACCTGTCGCGCCAGCTGGTGACCCTGCGCGGCGCGGACTGCCCGGTCACCATCGATCTCGAGGCGCTCCGCTGGGGCGGCGCCGACACCGCGCGCCTGCGGGAGATGTTCCAGGAGCTCGGCTTCGTCCGCCAGATCGCCTCGCTGCCGATGGCGAAGCAGGTGGAGGCGACCTACCTCACGATCACCGATCGGTCCGAGGTCGAGGGCCTGATCGCGGCGGCGGAGAAGAGCGGCCGCCTCGCGGTGGAGTTGGTCGGCACCAGCCGCGATCCGATGCGCGCGGCGATCGCCGGCGTCGCTCTCTCGGTCGCCCCCGGCGAAGCAGCCTATGTGCCCATCGGGCACCGCTACCTCGGCATGCCCACCCAGCTGCCGGAGCGCGACGTCCTCGAGATCCTGAAGAAGGCGCTGCAGAGCGAGGCGATCGAGAAGGTCGGCCACGACCTCAAGTTCCTCGACGTCCTGCTGCGCCGCCGCGGCATCCACCTCGCGGGCCCGCTCTTCGACTCGATGCTGGCGAGCTACCTGCTCGACCCCGAGCTGGCCAACGACGTCGCCACCGTCGCCGAGCGCGAGGCCGGGGTCCGCCTGACCCGCTTCGAGGAGATCGCGCCCAAGATCCGGGGCAAGGCGCAGACGGCGACCGACGAGATCCCGGTGGAGGACGCGACCCGCTGGGCCGCGCAGATCCCGGACGCGGCGCTCCGCGTGCGCGAGGCGGTCGGCAAGCGGGTGGAAGAGGCGGGCGTCGGCCCGGTGCTGCGCGATCTCGAGATCCCGCTGCTGCGCGTCCTCGCCGACATGGAAGAGCGGGGCGTGCTCGTCGATCTCGGCGCGCTGGAGTCGCTCAACGCCTTCATGACCACCGAGCTGGCGATGCTCGAGCAGAAGGCGCGCGAGATCTCGGGGCACCCCGATCTCAACCTGGGCTCGCCCAAGCAGCTGGAGGCGGTGCTCTTCGACGAGCTGGGCCTCAAGGCGACGAAGAAGACGAAGACCGGGCGCTCCACCGACGCCGAGGCGCTGGAGGCGATCGCCGACGACCACGCGCTGCCCCGCCTGGTGCTCGAGCACCGCGCCGTCGCCAAGCTGAAGGGCACCTACGTCGACGCGCTGCCGCGCCTGGTGCACCCCGACACCGGGCGGATCCACGGGCACTGGAAGCAGGCGGTCGCCGCGACCGGCCGCATCTCCAGCGAGGACCCGAACCTGCAGAACATCCCCATCCGCACGCCGCTCGGCAAGCGCATCCGCCGCGCGTTCATCGCGCCGCCAGGGCACGTGTTCCTGGCCGCCGACTACTCGCAGATCGAGCTGCGCGTCCTCGCCCACCTCTCGCACGACGAGGTGCTGGTCGACTCCTTCCAGAAGCACCAGGACGTGCACGTCCGCACCGCGATGGAGATCTTCGGCGTCCCGGCGGAGGGGGTGACCGAGGACATGCGGCGCAAGTCCAAGACCATCAATTTCGGGGTCATCTACGGCATGGGCGAGGTGGCGCTGGCCAAGAAGCTGGGCGTGCCTCGCTCCGAGGCCGCGCGCTTCATCGACGCCTACTTCGAGCGATACCGCGGCGTCCGCGAGTTCATGGACCGGACCCTGACCGACGCGCGCAAGGTGGAGCGGGTGAGGACGCTGCTCGGGCGCATCCGCACGCTGCCCGACCTCCGGTCCACCGACCGCATGCGCCGCGCCGCCGCGGAGCGCATCGCCCAGAACACCCCGATCCAGGGGACGGCGGCCGACATCCTCAAGCTGGCCATGATCCAGCTGCGTGACCCGGTCGTCCCCGGCGCCCGCATGGTCCTCACCGTCCACGACGAGCTGGACTTCGAGGTGCCGGAGGCCCACGCCGAGGAGGCGAAGGGGCGGATCCGGGAGGCGATGTCCTCGGTGCTGGCGCTCGACGTCCCCCTGGTGGTCGACGTCGCCTTCGGCCAGTCCTGGGCCGACGCGCATTAGCCGCCTATCCTGCCCCCACCGATGACGACCCGCACCGAATCGGCCCCCAAGGCCGGGCCCCTGGTCGGCGACGACTCCTTTCTGGTGGCGGTGGCGGCGACGATCGCCAAGGCCCGGAGCGAGGACGAGCCGGTGTGCGTGGCGTGCCTGGGCGTCACCGGGGAAGTGCAGGCCGACCGCCTGGAGGCGATCGGCGCCGCCCTGGCGCGCTCGATCCGGGGAGGCGACGTGGTGGCCCGGCTGGACGGCGAGCGGTTCGCGCTGCTGCTCCACCACTGCGGGCTCGACATTCTCGAGATCGTCGCGCGCCGCCTGGTGGGGCAGGTGAGCGCGCCCCTCGCCGCGGCGCTGGGCGTCGCCTATTTCTCCGACGCGCCCCCGGGCGACGAGCGCGCCGCGGCGGAGACCGCGCTCTCCGCCGCGCAGGACGCGCTGGCCGCCGCGCTGGACGCACCGTCGAAGCTGGTCGTCCGCGCCACCTGAGCTTCCGCGGCCCTTCGACCCGCGGTGCCCGGCGGGGCGACTGATAGCCCCAGGCTGTCACTGTCGTTCAAACGCGGTCTTGGCGGGCGCGCGCTGCAGGGCGCATGGTTGCCCCACACCAAGTTCACCGCGACACGGAAGGACGACCGTCATGTACCGCAGCCCGAGCAAGCTCTCCGAGGAAGCCCGAAGCACCATCAGCCAGGCCCTGAACGCCCGGCTAGCGGACGGGCTCGACCTGCACGGGCAGATCAAGGTCGCCCACTGGAACCTGCGCGGCCCCCAGTTCCCCTCGCTGCACCCGCTCTTCGAGACCTTCGCGGTCAGCCTGGCGAACCACAACGACGCCATCGCCGAGCGCGCGGTCACGCTGGGCTCCAAGGCCTACGGCACCGCGCGCCACGTCGCCTCGCACTCGAAGCTGCCCGAGTACCCGCAGGAGACGACGCGCGACATGGACCACGTGAAGCTGCTCGCCGAGCGCATCGAGGCCTACCTCGACAACCTCAAGGAGTCGCGCAGCGCCGTGGAGAAGGCGGGCGACACCGACACCGTCGACCTCCTGACCGGCATCATCACCGAGTTCGAGAAGCACGACTGGTTCCTGCGTGCGTCGCTCGACGGGGGGTGAGGTCTGCGTCGGGGTCAGCGTCTGCGCGCGCCGGTGCCGACCGCCGCGCAGCGCGAGTCGTTTCGCTGCCCGAGCGGGGGACCATCCGCCCATGCAGTCGCCGGGCGCGTTCGTATTCGGCTCTCCTGTGTCGGTGGGCCATGTGCGCCCACTGATCCCGCTCGCGAAGCGGCTGGTCGACCGCGGCTACGCGGCGGTGTGGGCGGTCAGCGGCGATGCCAACGAGCCTGTCTCCGCCTGGCACGATCAGAGTCGATCGATCGGGTGGCCGACGAGGCGCTACCAGCGCTGCTCGCGCCCGGCAGCAGCCCGTGGAAGGCCGCGGCGGCGCGCCTCGCCGAGCAGGTCGCGCACGAGGATGGCCTCGGCGCGGCAGAGGTGCTCGTGACGGGCTCGCCAGGCTCGCCCCTGCCCCCGCGCGTCCAGGTCGCCCTGATGTAGTCCGGTCGCCCTTCAAGAACCTCACGATGCTCCTGGCGGGCACGCAGGCTCTGTCGCTCGACCGAGGGTTGTGTGGCCGCCGCCGACCGATGGTCCCCTGAGCAACGGGTGGTATCGTCCCCGCTCGATGGACGTCTCCCAGGCGATCGAGGAGCGCCGCAGCGTGCGCGGCTTCCGGCCCGACCCAGTCCCGCGGGAAACGCTGGAGCGCCTGCTGCAGAAGGCGCAGCGCGCGCCCTCGTGGTGCAACATCCAGCCGTGGCGCCTGTGGGTCGCCACCGGCGCCGGGCGCGACCGCTTCGTGGCTGCGATGGACGAGGCGTTCCAGCGCGGCGCGCCGGATCCCGACGTGCCCTTCCCGGCGGAGTACCCCGAGCCCTACGATCGGCACCGCAAGGACTGCGGCAAGGCCCTCTACGGGGCGATGGGCGTGGCGCGTGGCGACTCCGAGGGTCGGCTTGACGCCTGGAAGCGCAACTTCCGCGCCTTCGACGCGCCGGTCATCCTGCTGTGCGGCATCGACCGCCGCTTCGGCCTCTACGCCGCGCTGGACGTGGGGTGCTGGCTGCAATCCTTGCTCCTCGCTGCCCACGCCGAGGGCCTGGCCACCTGCGCACAGGCGGCGCTGGCGACGTTCCCCGCCGCGGCGCGCTCGACGCTCGGCGTCGCCGAGGACGTGGCGCTGCTCTTCGGCGTCGCGCTCGGCTGGGAAGACCCCGCGGTCCCCGCCAACGCATGCCGTACCACGCGTTCGCCGCTCGCGGACAACGTCGTCTTCGTCGAGTCCTGAGCCCCCTGGCCGCGCCGCAGCGCGGTGTCGCTTCGCGCTCGACGCGAGGGCGGCGGTTCTGTACGGGTCGGGGTCCCCGCCTCGTGGCATGGCGTCTCGCCGTCTGCGACGCCACGATGCGTTCGCCGCGCCTCTCGCGCGTCCCGTCCGCCAAGGCCCCCACCAGCCCTCTGCTGGCACCCGGAGAGACCGATGGCTCCTTCGATCCCCGTCGAGATCACGAAGACGCCCCGCCCGCGCCCTGCCGTCGCCGACCTCGGCTTCGGCAAGTACTTCACCGATCATGTCTTCTTCATGGACTACACGGCCGGGCGCGGCTGGCACGACCCGCGGATCGCGCCTTACGGGCCGATCGCGCTCGACCCCGCGGCGGCGGCGCTCCACTACGGCCAGGAGATGTTCGAGGGCCTCAAGGCCTTCCGCATGCAGAGCGGCGACATCCAGCTGTTCCGCCTCGACGCGCACGTCGCGCGCATGGGCCACGGCGCGCCCCGCCTCTGCATGCCCGTCCCCGATCCGGAGCTGATGGCGGCGGGCATCCGCGAGGTGGTGAAGATCGATCGCGACTGGGTCCCCTCGGAGCCAGGCACGGCCCTCTACATCCGGCCGACGCTCATCGCGACCGAGGCGTTTCTCGGCGTGCGACCGTCGAACAAGTACCTGTTCTTCGTCATCCTGTGCCCGGTCGGCTCGTACTACGGCGGCGGCATGCGCCCGGTGAAGATCTGGATCGAGCGCGATCAGACGCGCGCAGCCCCCGGCGGCCTGGGCGGCGTCAAGGCGGCGGCCAACTACGCGGCCAGCCTCAAGGCAGCCATCGCCGCCAAGGAGCGCGGCTACGAGCAGGTCCTCTGGCTCGACGCCAAGAACCACGAGACGCTGGAGGAGGTCGGCACCATGAACCTCTTCGTGCGCATCGGCGACGAGCTGTCGACGGCGCCGCTCGGCGACACCATCCTCGCCGGCGTCACGCGTGACTGCGTGCTCACGCTCGCGCGGGAGATGGGGCTCACCGTGCGCGAGCGCCCGATCTCGGTGCGGGAGCTGGTCGACGCGAACGCGAGCGGCACCCTGAAGGAGGTGTTCGGCACCGGCACCGCGGCCGTCATCAGCCCGGTCGGCGAGCTCGCCTTCGAGGGCTCGAAGATCGCCATCAACGGCGGCAACATCGGCGAGGTCGCGCAGAAGCTCTACGACGCCATCACCGCCATCCAGGCAGGCACCGCCCCCGACCCCCACGGCTGGCGCTTTCCGCTCTGAGGTCGGGGTGTTCGCCGTCCTCCGGGGCGGCGGGCTCGCCGCTTAGTTGGCGCAGGGGACGTGGCGGACTACGACCCGCCGTCATGAGTCGAGCCCTCAAGGTCGGCGTGTGGTTCGCCCTCGCCGTGGTCGTCGGTCTGGTCTCGGCAGGTCGCACCGGCGCGACCACGCCCCCGCCGGCCGCCAAGGCCGTTCCCCAGCGCTGAGCGCTCAGCGCGGCGCGGCGCGGTCGAGGCTGAAGAGCGCCAGGTGGATGAGCTCCACCTGGATCATGTCGTAGCCGCGATCGAGCAACGCCTGATACCCCGTGAGGTCGCCGGTTGCGGCCAGCACATCGGCGCTGGCAAAGGCGTTGGTGAAGAGCTTGATGCCGCCCGCGTCGAGCGCCGCCCGCAGGACGGGGTCGTCCTTGAGCGCGTCGTCGTCGTCGATCTCGACGAACACCGGCGGGGGGTCGAGCTCGAGGAGAGCCGCCACCTCGTCCAGCGACTCCAGGCGGAACGCGATCGGAACGTCCGGGACGGCCTCGCGCACGGCGACGCACTCGGCGGCGTCGCACTGGATGTACGCGTCCGCGTAGAGCCCCTCTTCGCGCAGGTAAGCGGCCGCGATCGGCGCCGCCTCCACGTTCTTGGTCTCCAGCTCGACGACGATGCGCCCGCGCGCGACCGCCATCGTCTCCTCCAGCGAGGGGGCGTGCTCGCAGCCGAACTCCCCCGGCGGGTCCGATGACCCGACGCGCATCGGCATCGCCTGGATCTCCGCCAGGGTGAGGCTGGAGACGTCGCCGCTGCCATCGAGGGTGCGATCGACCTCGGCGTCGTGGATGAGCACCACGCGGCCGTCGGACGTGATCCGGATGTCGGTCTCCGCCACGTCGGCGCCCAGCGCGATCGACGCGCGCAGCACCGACAGCGAGTTCTCGGGGCCGAACGGGTTGCCCATGCGATGCGCCATCACGAACCGGCCCGAGCAGCCCGGGTCGTTCACGCACGCGATGTCGTGGGGACGCGGGCCGGGGGTGGCGTCCAAGCCGGCGGCGCGGCAGTCGTAGCTCGCGAGGTCGAGGAAATCGGTCGGGCCCGGGACGCCGGCGGCCCCGCCGCCGCCGGCCGCGCCGGTGGTCGCCGCGCGGCTCCCCCCGCCGCCGGTCGCGCCGGTGCCGGGCGTGGCGCCGTCGTCCTCGCAGCCGATCGCGACAGTCGCCGCCAGGACGGCTGCCAACCCGAGGATGCGCTTCAAGCCTGCTCCGTTCGCCACCGCGCCGCCCCTTGTGGACAGGACGGCCGCGCCACCGATCCTCGCACACCCGGGCCCGGCGGCCACGGCCCTCGGGCCCTGGCCTCCGCGGGGCGAGTGCCCTATGGACCGCGGCTCGGATGTCCACGATCACCGTCCTCTTCGGCACCGAATCCGGCAACGCGCAGGAGCTGGCGTCGCGCACGGGAAAGGCTCTCGACAAGGCGGGCCTGCCGTCGCGCGTGGTCGACATGCTCGACTTCGACGCCAAGAAGCTGCCCGAGCTGGAGACGGTGCTGATCGTCACCAGCACCTACGGTAACGGCGACCCGCCCTCGAATGCCGAGGCGCTGCATGCCTTTCTGATGCGCAAGTGCCCGCAGCTGCCGAAGCTCCGCTTCAGCGTGTGCGGCCTGGGGGACACGACCTACGAGCGCTTCGCGAACTGCGGCAAGGAGTTCGACAAGCGTCTGGGCGAGCTGGGCGCGTCGCGCGTCGTCCCCCGCAAGGACTGCGACGTGGACTACGAGGAGCCGTGGCAGGAGTGGCTCGACGCGGTCATCCCCGCGCTCAAGGCGAGCGCCGCGCCCGCCGCGCAGGCGACCGCGCCCGCCGCGGCGGCGAGCCCCACCCGCGCCTCGAGCCCGCCGACCCAGCCGGTCGTCTCCGAGGCGGGGACGCGGCGCAACCCGGTGCCGGTGAAGCTCCTCCGCAAGGTGATGCTCACCACCCCCGGCTCGACGAAGCAGACGCTGCACGTCGAGCTCGACACCGGCGCGCTGAAGTTCGAGCTGGGCGACTCGCTCGGCCTCTGGGTGTCGAACGATCCCGAGGTGGCGCGGCAGGTCGCGGCCGCCGCCGGCCTCGAGCCGCAGGCCGACGAGGTGGTGCTCGTCGGCGAGGAGCGCCTCCGCTTCGCGGACGCGCTGGTGTGGCGCCTCGATCTCCAGCACGTCGACGCGCGCCTGATCGAGCGCCTGCACGGCCCGCTCCCTGCCGACAAGCGACAGCAGCTGGTGCACGCGGCGCACGTGGTGGACGTGCTGCGCGACAAGCCGGCAGAGTGGTCGCCGCAGGACCTCGTGCAGCACCTGCGGCCGATCCAGCCGCGACCCTACTCCATCGCATCCAGCCCCGCGGCCTTCCCCGGCCAGGCGCACCTCACGGTGGGCGTCGTCCGCTACGAGCTGCGGGGGAACCCGCGCGCGGGCGTTGCCTCCGCCCTGCTCGCCGAGCGGCTCCCCCTGGGTGCGGCGCTGCCCGCGTTCGTCCACGTGGCCAGCGGCTTCCGCCTCGCCGCGCCGGACGTGCCGATCGTCATGATCGGCCCCGGCACCGGCGTCGCGCCGTTTCGCTCGTTCCTCCAGCACCGCAAGGCGACCGGCGCCATGGGCCCCTCGTGGCTCTTCTTCGGCGAGCGAAACCGCGCTACCGACTACCTCTACGGCGACGAGCTGGAGGCGATGCGGGCCGAGGGCACGCTGGCCCGCCTCGACCTCGCGTTCTCGCGCGACCAGGTCGAGCGCATCCACGTGACCCACCGCATCCGCGAGGCGGGAAAGGAGCTCTGGGACTGGATCGCCAGGGGCGCCGTCCTCTACGTCTGCGGCGACGCGCACCGCATGGCGCCCGACGTCCACGGCGCCCTCCTCGACGTCATCGCAGGCGGCGCCGGCCTCTCCCAGGAGAAGGCCCTCGAGCATCTGCACCGGATGGAGTCCGAGGGCCGCTACCGCCGGGACGTCTACTGAGGCCCTTCCGGCGGCCTGCGCGAACGTTCCCTCGTTGACACCCCCCCTACCGCGCGTATGCTGCGCGCCCCCATGGTTTCCGCCACGCAGCAGACCAGCCGCATTCGCGCCCGCAAGGCGAAGAAGAACGGCTCCGCCACCAAGCGCCAGAACCGCAAGTCCGGCACCCCGCCGTTTCCCGTGCATCCCGCGGGCTACGACGCGACCGCGGCGGACGCGAAGAAGTCGACCGACAAGAAGTCGTCCGACAAGAAGTAAGAAGGAGCTCCCGTCATCATGGCGAATCACGCCTCCGCCGAGAAGCGCAACCGGCAGCGCATCACCCGCACCAACCGCAACCGCGCCGCCAAGAGCGCCCTGCGCTCGCAGCTGAAGAAGGCGCGTGCCGTGGACGCGTCTGCCGAGCTCGTTCGCGACGCCGTGAGCAGCCTCGACAAGCTCGCCTCCAAGGGGATCATCCCCAGGAAGCGGGCCTCGCGCGTGAAGGGCCGTCTGGCTCGCGCCGCGACCGCCGCCGCCGCCAAGTCCGCGGCCTGAAGGTCCCCCCAGACTCGCTCTCTTCAGGGCGAATGCGAAGAGCCCGCCTCTCCCTGGGAGACGCGGGCTCATCGCCGTTTCCGGTGCCGGTGGGCTCGCCGCCGCTGGCTACGGGCGGATGGTGACCGACGTCGCGTAGGTGGGCTTGGCGAAGGGCGGCACCCGCGCCGACTGCAGCGCCGCCTTGATGCACGCGGCGGCGCTCTTTCCCTGCGCCCAGCCGCCGACGCTCACGCCCTGCACCGCGCCGGACGAGGAGAATGTGATGGTCGCCGACGACGGCTCGTCGGCGCCGGCCACGCAGGACTTCGCGCCGCCCTTCACCGCGTTGATGGCGCTGGTCACTGCGCCGGTGGGCGGCACGTCGGGCACGTTCTTGCGCGACGGCTCACCCGCGGCGGGCTCTGCGTCCTCCGGCGCCTGGGTGCCACCGCCCGCACGATCGCGGATCGCGTCGCCGAGCTCCTCGCCGGGACCCGTGGGGACCGGCTTCTCGTCCGGCTTGGCCGCGACGGGGAGAGGCCCGCCGGGAAGGGGGCCGCCGACCAGCGGGGCCGACGTCGTCGTCGCCGCGGCGTCGTCCAGCTGGTTGATGTCGATCACGCCCTGTTCCGGGCCGGCCGCCTTCGCCTCCGCCTCGCCGGGCGACTTGTCCTTGGTCGGTGCGTCCGCCACAGGCGCCGACGTTTCCACCGCGGCCACGGTCGGCGCGGTCGGCATCTCGGGCGCGCGGGTCTTGGTCCAGAGGGCGAAGGCCGCGGCGGCCGCCAGGCCCAGCGCGCCGATGCCCACGCCCACGCCGAGGCTGGAGCCCTGCTTCCTCACCCCGGCCGAGGGCTTGGTCGAAGGGGCCGAGTTGGGGCTCGACCCCGGACCGGCCGGGGTCACCCCCACCAGGTGAGACGACGAGGGGGCCGGCTGCGATACGGGGACGCCCGAGATCGGGCCCGAGGCCGGGATCCCGGCCTGAGATCCAGGCAACGAGCCAGACAACGGACCTGGCGAAGACATCGGGGGCTGCGACGACGGAGCCCCAGGGCTCGACCCCAGCCGGTGGGCGGAGGGCGCGGGCGTCATCGGGCGCGACAGGGGCGCGACCTCGGCCGGCGCCGGCGTCTTCCCCTCCAGGGCGACCAGCGTGTCCTTCAGCGAGGTGGGAGACGGACGGACCGAGCCCGGCGGCAGCGAGCCCGGGGGCATCGAGCCCGGCGGCTGGCTCGGCCGGTTCTTGACGGACTCCGCCATCTCCCTGAGCGAGGGGCGGCGGGAGGACGGGGGCTTCGGGGTCTCGTCGGACATCGGTCGACCACTCCTGTCGGCCGCGCCCGAGGTGGGCACGGACTCGGCTCGCGACAAATCACCAGCAACGTTCGAAGGTTCGCCCGGCTCGGCGGCCAGGGTGGGGGCCGCCAGCAGGGGGTCTAGAAGCGC
>JBKJLX010000714.1:0-2821 GCA_046596645.1 Polyangiaceae bacterium | reverse complement strand
GTTCTCGAAGTCGCTGCCGAGGTGATGGCCGGCGAGGGATGCTGCGGGGCCGAGCGCGTCGTTGGCCTTGGGATAGCCGTCGTCGTGGTGCGCGCAGAAGAGGAACGGGTCGCGCGTCTTCCAGTGCATGCCGCTGAGCGGCATGCACTGGAAGACGCGCGACCCGTTCCTCTTCTGCGCGCACCACGACGACGGCTACCCCAAAGCCAACGACGCGCTCGGCCCCGCAGCATCCCTCGCCGGCCATCACCTCGGCAGCGACTTCGGCCGCAAGGATGGCTGGAGCATGTACCACGGCGAGGAGGTGCCCGGCTTTCCGCAGCACCCCCACCGCGGCTTCGAGACGGTGACGGTCGTGCGCAAGGGGCTCGTCGATCACGCCGACTCGCTGGGCGCGGTGGCGCGCTACGGCGAGGGCGAGAGCGGACGGGGCGACGTGCAGTGGCTCACCGCGGGCCGCGGCATCTGCCACGCGGAGATGTTTCCGCTCCGCGATCGCGAGCAGCCGAACCCGCTCGAGCTGTTCCAGATCTGGCTGAACCTGCCCCCCGAGGACAAGATGGCGGCGCCGGCGTTCGTCATGCTCTGGGGCGAGACGGTGCCGCAGATCGTGCTGCGCGACGCGCAGGGCCGGGCCGCCACCGTGACCGTCATCGCGGGTCGCTTTGGCGACGCCACGCCGGGCGCCCCGCCTCCGCGCTCGTGGGCTGCGCGTCCCGACACCGACGTCGCCATCTGGACGCTGAAGCTGGAGCCAGGCGCGACCATGACGCTGCCGGCGGCGGCCGCCGGCTCGAACCGCGCGCTCTACGTGTTCCGCGGCGCGTCGCTGCGGGTCGCCGATCGCGAGGTGCAGGGCCGGCACCGCGTCGACGTCAGGGCCGACGTGGCGCTGGAGCTCGCCAACGGCGCGGAGGAGACGGAGGTCCTCGTGCTGCAGGGCCGCCCCATCGGCAAGCCGGTGGCGCAGTACGGGCCCTTCGTCATGAACACCACCGCCGAGATCGAGCAGGCGTTCGCCGACTACCGACGCACCCGGTTCGGCGGCTGGCCGTGGGCGGACGACGCGCCGGTGCACCCGCGGGAGGAGGGCCGCTTCGCGCGGCATCCCGATGGCCGCATCGAGCGCGGCGGATGACGAGGCGACCGAGCCCGTACACGTCGTCAGTCACGACCCGCGACGCAGGCGATCACGGGGCCGGCGGGGACGCGGGGGCGGCCGAGGCGGAGGGCGCCCCGGACCCCGCGGGCGCCGGCGGCGCGACGGCCGCGCTGCCGGCCGGGGCGACCACCTCGGTCGGCATCAGCACCAGCTCGATCCTGCGGTTCGCCTGCTGCCCGGCCGCGGTCTTGTTGTCGCCGACCGGCTCGAACTCGGCGAAGCCCGACGCGGAGAGGTTCTTCGCCTCCACCCCCGCGGCGACCAGGAACTGGGTCACCGTCGCCGCGCAGGCCGACGAGAGATCCCAGTTGCTCCGGAACTTGTCGCCGCCGATCGGGAGGTCGTCGGTGTGGCCGCCGATCATCATCCGACGGCCGGGCGTCGCCTTCTTCAGGACCTCGGCGACCTCGGTCAGCCGCTGCTTGCCGGCCACCGAGAGGTCGGCGCTGCCGCGACCGAAGAGCTCGTGCGAGCGGATGGTCACCGCCAGCCGGTCCCCCCTCCGTACGACCTCGAGCTTCCTGGCGTCGACCATCGGCTGGAAGGCGGCGGTCACCGCGTCGTGCGCCGCCCGCCGCTTCTCGGCCTCGACGCGCCGCATCGCGACCTCGGCGACCTCCGTCTTCATCGCCCCGAGATCGTCCTGCGCGACCGCGACGCGCTTGGCGGCCGCGTCCCGCTCGCCGCCGACCTTCGCGACCTCCGCCTCCAGCTCGACGATGCGGGCGCGGTGTCGCGCCGCGTCCGAGAGGAAGCCCTCGTACCGCCCGTAGCCGTAGACCCCGCCGGCGACGGCAGCGGCAATCAAGAGGACCAGGAAGACCCACCCCAGGACGCGCATCGCCGGAGGCTACCCGGAGATGTGCACGTCGAGCGAACGGGTTGCGGGAGGGTCCCGCCGCTCACCGGCCAGGGGGCTCGGCCGGCTCCGTCATCAGGGGCTCGAGCCGGTCGAAGAAGTCGTTCCAGGTCACCTTCGTCTCGTAGGCCGGGTCGCGGCCTCGCCGCCGGTGCTGCCGCACCGCCACCAGCTGCGCCCTGGGATAGATCGCGAGCCGCTGGCCGAGCCCCCCGATCGCGAAGTAGCCGAGCTGCGGTCCCCGGGGCGGCTCGAGGTTACCCATCGCGGTGCGGCTGCCCTCGTGCCGCAGCCAGAAGAGGAGCCCGTAGTGCGGGTTCGCCGCGCTCGGCCGCGCCAGGGCTGCGACGAGATCCGGAGGCAGGAGCTGCAGGCCTCGCCAGCGACCTCCGTCGAGCAGCAGGAGCCCGATCTTCGCGAGGTCGCGCGCGTGGAGGCGCGCGCCGTAGTACGTCTGCGGCGCGCCCGAACGATCGCGGACCCACTCGTGGTCGGTGATGCCGAGCGGCTTGAAGAAGCGCTCGTTCACGAAGGCATCGACCGGTACCCCCGAGGCCGCCGCGATGACCGGCGCCAGCAGCTGCGTCGCCTCGTTGCTGTACGAGAACCGGCTCCCGGGCGTAGAGACCAGGCGTCGCGATCGCGCGTAGGCCGCGCGGTCCAGCGCTGCCCCGAGCGCGTCCGCGTCGCTGCCGTGCGCGAGGCCCGACGTGTGCGTCAGCACGTGGCGCAGCGTGATCGACGCCTTGTCCCCGCTCGCGAAGTCGGGCAGCCATGTCGAGAGCGGCGCGTCGAGCGAG
>JBKJLX010000615.1:0-5992 GCA_046596645.1 Polyangiaceae bacterium | reverse complement strand
CCTGAAGTCGCCTTGAAGGGAGCGAGGCGGCGCGGGTGCGTCGCCTCCTTCGCAGCCGTTTTCGCATCCCGCCGGAGACAACTGCGCTAAAGACCACCTGTCGGATTTTCGTCGGCCCCGCACCGACGGCGGACCGGGGCTCGCACCGACGAGGGATGCCGATGCTTCGCTACCGCGCCGACCTCCGCACCATCGCGTTCGTCGCGTTTTACTTCGGGCTGACCGCGATCCTGGTCGTGCAGCGCACGCCGCTCGAAGCGGGGGGCCGCGGCGACGGCTCGCTGCTGGGCTCCCTGCCCTGGTTCGCGCTGGCGCCGCTGTTCCTCGTGACCTGCTGGTTCAGCTTCTTCGGCGCTGTGGCCACCCACAACACCGTGCACTGTCCGGTGTTCAAGCAGCGCCCGCTGAACCGCCTCTTCCAGATCATCCTCACGCTGACCTACGGCCACCCCGTCAGCGCCTTCGTGCCCGGACACAACCTCAGCCACCACAAGCACACCCAGACCGCGCGCGACGTCATGCGCACGAGCAAGGTGCGCTACCGGTGGAACCTGCTGAACGGCCTCCTCTTCCTGGCGCACGTCGGCCCCGCCATCATGAAGGGCGAGAACGAGTACTACCGGGCGATGGCGAAGCGCAGCCCGGTGTGGTTCCGCCAGCTGATGCTCGAGTTCGGCGTCCTCTACGGCGCGTACGCGGTGCTGCTGCTGATCGACTGGAAGGCGTTCCTCCTCTACGTGTTCCTGCCGCACAAGTACGCGGCGTGGGGCATCATCACGATGAACCTCATCCAGCACGACGGCACCGACCCGAAGAGCGAGTGGAACCACTCGCGCAACTTCACCGGGCGCGTGGTGAACTTCTTCACGCTGAACAACGGCTACCACACCATCCATCACATCCAGCCGGGGCTGCACTGGAGCCTCCTGCCGGCCGCGCACGCCGCGCAGGTGAAGCCGTTCATCCACCCGAACCTCGACCAGCCCTCCCTCCTCGCCTACCTGTGGAGGACCTTCGGCTGGCCCGGCAAGCGCACCACCTACCTGGGCGAGCCGATGGTCCCCCCGCCGCCCGAGAAGGACGAGCGCTGGGTCCCCGCGCCCAGCGAGACACAGGGCGATCTCGGCGCCATCGCCTGAGTCGACCTCGTCCGCGAAGCTCGCCGTTGCCCGCCCCCGCTGCGGAGGGCATCCTCCGCCGGCGATGACCCAGACCTTCGACCCCTCCGGTCCCGCCGCGCATGGCGGCATCTTCGGCCTGCCGCACGGCGCGGAGGACGCGCGCGTCATCCTGGTGCCAGTGCCGTGGGAGCCGACGACCTCCTACGGCAAGGGCACGGTCAACGGGCCGGCCTCGATCTTCGAGGCGAGCCGGCAGATCGATCTCTTCGATCACGAGACCGGCAAGCCGTACGAGGCGGGCATCCATTTCCTCGAGGTCGACTGCGACGTCGTCGCATGGAACGACGAGGCGAGCGCGCTCGCCCAGCCGATCATCGACGCCGGCGGGGCGGGCAACCGGGCGGACCTGCAAGAATCACTGGCCCGCGTGAACGAGCTCTGCGCGCGCCTCGACGAGCACGTCTACCTGGTCACGCGCCGCTGGCTCGACGCCGGCAAGCTGGTCGGCCTGGTCGGCGGAGACCATGCCTCGCCCTTCGGAGCCATCCGCGCTCACGCCGAGAAGTACCCGGGCATGGGCGTCCTCCACGTCGACGCCCACGCCGATCTGCGGGTCGCCTACGAGGGCTTCACCCGTTCGCACGCCTCGATCATGCACAACGTGCTGGAGGAGATCCCCGGCGTCGCGAGGCTGGTGCAGGTCGGCATCCGCGATCTGTCGGCGGAGGAGGCGGAGCGCGCCCGCACCGACCGCCGCTGCGCGACCTTCTTCGACGCCGATTTCGCGGCGGAGAAGATGGAGGGCATGAGCTTCGCCCGCCTGCTCGACCCGGTGGTGGAGGCGCTGCCGCGCGAGGTCTACGTCTCGTTCGACATCGACGGCCTCGACCCCGCGCTCTGCCCTTCGACCGGCACCCCGGTCCCTGGCGGCCTGTCGTTCCACGAGGCGAGCTACCTGCTGCGGCGCGTGGTGGAGAGCGGGCGCACCATCGTCGGCTTCGATCTGAACGAGGTCGCTCCTGGCCGCGAGGGCGACGAGTGGCCCGCCAACGTCGGCGCCCGCATCCTCTACAAGCTCATCGGCTGGACGCTGAAGTCGCAGGACCGCAAGCCCTGACCCACCACCATCGACTCACCCCTCGATGGTGAGCGCGGCGCGGTAGGCGGCGATCGCCATGGCGACGTCGCGGCTCCCCGCCATCTCCCGGCAGCTGTGCATGCTGAGCATGGGCGCGCCGACGTCCACCGTCGCCACGCCGAGCCGGGCCGCGGTGATGGGGCCTATGGTGCTGCCGCACGGCAGATCGCTGCGGGTGACGAAGTGCTGCGGCGAGAACCCGGCCTCGCGGCAGAAGGTCGTGAAGAGCGCGCCGGTCTCGCCGTTCGTCGCGTAGCTCTGGTTCGAGTTCGACTTGATGACCAGCCCGCGGCCGAGCTCGGGGGCGTGCTGCGGTTCGTGCTGATCGGGGTAGTTGGGGTGGAGGGCGTGCGCCATGTCCGCGCTCACCAGGAGCGACGCGCGCATGGCCCGCTGCAACGCCTGCGGCTCGCGCTCGCCGTCGAAGCCCTCCACGATGCGCGAGGTGACGTCGGCGAGGACGGAGCCGGCGGCGCCGCTCGAGCTGCGGCTCCCGCACTCCTCGTGATCGTAGAGGACCACCAGACGCGTCCCCCGGGTGATGGTGGCGGCGCCGTCGCAGAGCGCCCTGGTCGCCGCGTGCGAGCTGCCCAGGTTGTCGAGGCGCGCCGCGAACACGAACTCGTCCGCGCCGCCGCCCAGCGACGAGGGGAGCGTGTCGTAGAACCCCAGCTCCCAGCCGACGATGTCCTTGCCGTCCTCACCCAGCTCGCTTCCGAGGATCTTCGCGAGGTCGGCGTCGTCCCCCAGGCCGATCATGGGGACCATGTGCTTCTGCTCGTTGAGGACCAGGCCGTCCTTGTTCACCCCGCGGTTGAGGTGGATGGCGAGGTTGGCGACGCGGGCCAGCGGCCGCTTCAGGTCGACCAGGCGCGACTCGACCCGGCCGGGGCCGCGCGCCATCGTCACCTGGCCGCCCAGCGACAGGTCTCTGTCGAGCCACGTCCCGAGGAGCGGCGCGCCGTACACCTCGACGCCCACCTGCGTGTAGCCCTTCTGCACGCGGCCCGCGATGGGCTTGGCGCGCAGGTTCGGCGAGTCGGTGTGGGCGCCGATCATGCGGAAGCCCGCGCGCGCTGGGTGATCGCTCCCCACCACGAATGCGAGCAGTGTCGCCCCGCGCCGCACCCAGCGCCGGTCGCCGGGGGACAGTGTCCACGGCTCGCGCTCGTCGAGCGCCGCGAAGCCGGCGGCGGCGAAGCGCCGCATCGCCTCCGCCGCCGCGTGGTGCGGCGACGGCGACGCGTCGATGAAGGCACACAGGTCGAGCGCCGCGTCGCGCTCGTCTCCGGTCAGGCTGCCCGGCGCGGGGCTGCGATCGGTGGTGGTCGTGGTGGGCACGGGCGAGATCCTAGCGCGCCCAGGGTGCCGCAGCGCCTCTCGACGGCCCGCGCTGCCGCTGCCATCCTCCGCCCCCACGGATGCACGAGGTCGAGCTGCGCCTGGTCCCTTCCGTCGCCGAGATCGCGCCGCTCTTTGCGGAGCTCGACGGGCCTGCCGAGCACCCCTTCGTCTCCCTCCCCTGGCTCTCCGCGCTGGAGACCACGGGCTGCGCCATCGCGCGGCGAGGGTGGATGCCGCAGCACCTCGTCGTCTCGTCGGGTGGCCGCGAGATCGCGGTCGCGCCGGCGTATGCCAAGACCCACAGCGAAGGCGAGTTCATCTTCGACTGGGGCTGGGCCAGCGCTGCCGGTCGCGCAGGCCTCGAGTAC
Source organism: Polyangiaceae bacterium (assembly GCA_046596645.1). Taxonomy (GTDB): domain Bacteria; phylum Myxococcota_A; class Polyangia; order Polyangiales; family Polyangiaceae; genus JBKJLX01. Next base: position 2,021 of record JBKJLX010000615.1, on the reverse strand, counting down.
TACCCCAAGCTCTCGCTCGCGGTGCCCTTCACGCCCGCCACCGGGCCGCGGGTGCTCGTACGCAAGGGCGAGGACCGCAAGCTCGCCCTGGCCGCCGTGGCCGCGGCGATGGTAAAGCTGCCTCGCACGCTCGGCCTCTCGAGCGCGCACATGCTCTTCCCGCAGCAAGACGAGGCCGAGGCGCTGGCCTCGCACGGCCTCATCCCCCGGCTGAGCCTCCAGTACCAGTGGCACAACGCCGGCTACACGACCTTCGAGGACTTCCTCCGGACCATGCCCTCGAAGAAGCGCACCCAGGTGCGCCGCGAGAGAAAGAGGGTCGCGCAGAGCGGCATCGTCATCGCGACGATGCGCGGCGAGCAGCTCACCCCCGCCCTCGCCGACGGCATCTTCCAGCTCTACGCGGCGACGGTCGACAAGTTCCACTACGGCCGTCGCTACCTGAACCGGGCCTTCTTCGAGGAGGTGCTCGGCACAATGAAGGACTCGGTCGAGGTGGTCACCGCACGCGACGCGAGCGGCAAGCTCCTCGCCGGCGCGTTCAACGTGCGCGGCACCCACGCGCTCTACGGCCGCTACTGGGGCGCGCGGGAAGAGGTGCCGTTCCTCCACTTCGACGTCTGCTACTACCACCCCATCGCCGAGTGCATCGAGCAGGGCACAGCGCGGTTCGAGCCCGGCGCCGGCGGCGAGCACAAGCGCGCCCGCGGCTTCGTCCCGACCATCACGCACTCGGTGCATCACCTCGAGCACCCGCGCTTGCGCGCCGCCATCGAGGACTTCTGCCAGCGCGAGGCCGTCGCCGTGCGCGCCGAGTGCGCGGCCGCCGCCGACAACGACGCCTGATCGAGAGCGCACAAAACGGCGACGCCGACGGTCTCCCGTCGGCATCGCCTTGTGAACCGAGCGGGCGAGGGCTCCGCCGGCTGGATCGGCGCTACCCCTCGAGCTCGATCAGGGCAGGCATCTCGACCTCGGTGATCGGGAACGCCTGCACCAGCTCCGGGATCTGGTCGACGCCAGTGAGCTTGTGGATCTCGCGGTGGATGGCCCCCGGCGTGACGCGCACCGAGCCGCCGGGCTGCAGCGACGTGGGATCGAGGCCGACCGGGTTGTGGCCGCCGTCGGTCGAGCCGACCACGCGGTCGCCCTTGATCTTCCGACCGTTCACGTAGCCCATCATCATCATGCTGGTGACCGACCAGTGATCCTTGCCGTTGCCCTCGTTGTAGCCCGGCGTCCGCCCGAAGTCGGAGCCGCAGACGATGGCGACGTTCTGGCGGATGCCCAGACCCTCCGCGACCTCGATCACGCGGCGCAGCTGCGACATGTACTCGACGTAGTTGTTGGTCTGGTCGACGTCGCTGTTGCCATGCGTGTCGTACCCGCCGGGGGCGCGCAGGTTCGCCGACACGCAGAGGCCGGCCTGGTACGCGGCAAAGGCGAGCTGCGCCTGCCCGACCAGACCGTCCTCCAGCTGGTCTCCCGCAGGGAGGAACGCCGTGAGCTGCTGCAGCTCGTTCTGCCCGAGGCGCGCGGTGTAGAGGCGGTTCATCGACGCCTTGATCCGCGGGAGCCGCTGCGCGCTGCTGAGTGCCTCGTAGCGCGAGGCGCGAGCCTGCTGGATCATCGCCGCGCTGCGGTTGTGGTGGAACGTCCGCTCCACCTCGACGCCGTCGACGTCGTCGAAGCCGACGCGGTTCGGGTACGCGATGTCGAGGATCGCTTCGATGTTGCCGGTGCGCGTCGCGCCGACGATGCCGCCGGTGAAGTCGTAGCCGCCGTTCGTGATGAACGCCATCGGCGACTCCTTCGCCTGCGTCGCCGCGATCATCGCGCCGAGGGTGGCGCGACCCTCGGTCAGGCCGCCGCTCCAGGTGTTGCGGCTGCCGGCGTCGTGGCTGTTCGTCGCTGTGTCGACCCCGTTGAAGATCAGGAGGTCCTGGTAGAAGTCGTTGAAGAACGAGTCGATCGGCGAGACGTCGATGCCCTGCTGCTGCACGTCGGGTGACGCGTCCATC
>JBKJLX010000588.1:0-9493 GCA_046596645.1 Polyangiaceae bacterium | reverse complement strand
GAGACCAGCCTCCCAAAGGACGGCACGGCCCACGAGATCAAGGTGGAGGCCGAGGGCTTCGAGCCGCAGACCAAGACCTTCGTCGCCGACAAGGACGCCTCGATCTCCATGGGTCTCGCGCCCGCCGCCAAGCGCACCACCGGCGGCGGTGGGCCGCGCCAGCCGCCGCCCTCGCGCGAGGATCCGGACCCGATGAAGGTCGCCCCCGGCAAGGGCGGCGCGCAGCGGCCCGTCGACCCCGACAACCCGTACAACAAGTAGCCCTACAACAAGTAGGCACGAGAGCTCGTTTGCGGCGACAATCGCGAACGACGGTGTCCGTGGGAGGATGAGCGAGATGCGACGAGGGGAAGCGCGCGTTCGCGCGTGGGCTGCGCGCGCAGCGCTGGGCATCGCGGTGGGCTCCACCGCCCTATTCACCTCGCTGGCGGCCGCCCCGGACGACGCCTCGGCGCAGACACCGACGGCCGCGCAGCGCGACGAGGCCAAGCGTCGCTTCCAGGCGGGCCTCGACCTCTTCAAGGAGGGGAACTACCCCGCGTCGCTCGTCGAGTTCAAGCGCGCGCACGAGATCGCGCCGAACTACAACGTCCTCTACAACATCGGTCAGGTCCATTTTCAGCTGCAGGACTACGTCAATGCCAGCAAGTACCTGACGCAGTACCTGGAGGAGGGCGGCAAGCGCATCACCCCCGCGCGCCGCACCGAGGTCGAGGGCGATCTCGACAAGCTGAAGGGCCGCATCGCGCAGGTGAACGTCCTCACCAACGTGCCGGGCGCACAGGTGACGGTGGACGATCAGCCGATCGGAGTGACACCGCTCGGCCAGCCGGCCCTGGTCTCGGCCGGGCGTCGCATCTTCTCCGCAACCAAGGAAGGTCGGCAGGGCGTCCGCAAGACGGTGGAGGTCGCCGGTGGCGATCGCCTCGACGTGCAGCTCGATCTGCCGGAGCTGGCGCCCGGCCAGGCGCCGATGCCGCTCCCGGCGATCCTTCCCGACGGGCAAGCGGAGCCGCAGCCGCAGCCGCAGCCGGGCGTGCCCCAGCCGAAGCCGGAGAAGCCGTTCCCCACCGCACCCGTCATCGCATGGGGCGTGACGGGCCTCCTTGGTGCCGGCGCTGCCATCTTCGGCGTGCTCGCGCTGGGAAAGGACGACGACCTCGCCGTCCTCAAGGCCGACCCCAACCCGGATCCGGAGGCGCTCGACTCCGCCGCCAGCGCGACCTCCACCCTGGCCGCGGTCTCCGACGTATTCCTGGTGTGCACGGTGATCGGCGCCGGCGTCAGCATCTACCTGACCATCGACCACGCCGCGAGCGATGCCCCGGCATCTGACGCGAAGGCGCCGCCACCGAAGCCGACACTTGCGGCGAAGGTCGGGCCGAACTCTCTCGGCCTGGCCGGCACCTTCTAGCGTCGTGCGCGTCGGCTCGGCGCGCCCCCCCGTCGACGCACCGGCCGCAGAGCCATGTGCCACTCCGGGCCGCGCAAGGTCAGTTGCAGAGCGCGGGATCCTCGTCGCCGATGAGATTGCTCTCGCCGGCGGAGTAGACGACCCCGGACTCGGCCTGGCGGACGTTGTCGCCGCCGCTGTTCCGCCTCAAGCACCAGATGAGGATGTCGGACGCGGCCTCGCCGGTCTTGATGTCGAAGTCGAGCAGTCCAGAGGCGCCCGAGAAATTCATGTTGCCTCCGTTGGGGTTGGTCATGATCCCGAAGCCAGTGTTCAGCGCGGCAGTGCCGACACGGATCTCGGCGCCCGGCGGCACGGTGCGAAGAAGACCGCGCGCGATGTTGGTGCCACTGAGCGGGCCGTCTCCCACCGAAGCCATGGCGAAGGCCAGGAGGTAGGTGATGTCGTAGCCGCCCGCCGACCCGAACGTGCTGGGGCTGCCCTCGCCGAAGTCGTAGGAGTTGGCGAAGGTGCTGAACGAGGGGTTGGCGGCGGCGGTGGTGCCCGGCACCGTGCCGCGCACCCGAACGCGGAGCTCGTTCTCCGCGGTGGAGGAGCCGGCGGCGTCGATGAGCCCCGTGATGGAGGCGGTGAAGCCGCCGTCACCGAGCATGTAGAGCGGCCGATAGGTCTCGCCCAGCTCCGCCCACTGGTCCTCGAGCGGCGCCATGATCTCCTGGATCCCCTCATCGGTCCCGAGGACGAAGACGACGTGCGGTCGGAGGGCCTTGGTCCGCGTCAGCCCCTCGCCGTAGTTCTCGGGGTTCTCACCGGGGTTGTCCGGGTCGCCGTAGTCGAAGCGCTTGTAGTTGTCGGCCTGCGCGGAGGCGGCCGACCCGTTGATCTGGAGCTGCTCCTCCAGCGCCTGCGCGATGCCGATGCCGTAGGCGTCCCCCTTGTGGAGGACCATCACGCGGATGTCCTCCCCCGGGACGAAGTCCGGGTGCGCGCGGGCCCGCTCCTCGAGCGTCGGCATGTACGCCGAGAGCGCGGCCGACTGGAAGAGGTCGTTGGGCGAGGTGCGCCAGAAGAGGCCCGGGCACGCCGCCTCGCAGTCGGTGTCCCCGGCGCAGGCGTCGACGCAGCGCTGGTCCTTGTCGGCCAGATCCGTGAGGGCGACGCTGGTCGCCGACGGGCTGAAGAGGAGCACGCCCGCGGGAATGGTGACCTCGTTGGCGACCCCGAGGGAGAGCCCGCTGAAGGAGGCGCCGATGATCGCTTGCACGCCGACCACGTCGACCAGGTACTGCGCAGCGCGGATGGCGTTGGTGCGATCGCTGCTGTCGTTGCAAGAGACGAGCACGAGCGGACGGCGGCCCGCGCTCCCGCTCGCCGCGGGCAGACCGCCCGCGTTGCCCTGGATCTGCTCGATGGCGAGGATGGCGCCGTTCTGGGTCGAGACGCCGGTGTCGTCGTTCTCGACGAGCAGCGGGAGGACCGATCCGATGAAGACCGCGTCCTCGTTCTGGTACTCGCCGGCGACCAGCGAGCAGTCCTCGTTGAGGAGGGACACGCACTCGCGCTTGCCGGTGACGGGCTTCTTGCAGATGAAGTTCTCGCCGCTGGCCCCGATGCACTCCGCGGTGGTCTGGCAGCTGTTCTGGTTGGCGAGGCACGTCCCATCGATGCAGGCGCCGCCCTCGATCCCGGCGCACTCCAGGTTGGACACGCAGGCGACGTCCGGCGTCCGGCAGGTCCCTTCGACGCAGCGTGTCCCGTCGAAGCCCTCGCCGGTGCAGTCGTCGTCGGTGCTGCACTGCTGCGCCGAGCCGTCGACCACGACCGAGCAGGAGGTCGGGGCCAGGGCGACCGCCAGCGCCGCGGCGGCGAGCAGCCCGGAGACGCCCCCCAGCCTGGACGGCAAACGAGCGACTTCCGGCGGCGTCCGGCGCTGGAACGGAAACACTTTCTTCCTCATCGCGCTCACGACCCCCGGAGACAAAGCCGGCGCCCAGGGTACCTGCGGCCGCGGGCATTGGGGAAACATCGGGGACATCACGGGGCGACGAGCACCGACAGGAGGGCGACGACGAGCTCGGCCTCGTCCGCCTCCGCGACGGCGAGCGCGTCGAGGAGGATGGCCCCCTCCTCCATCCGCACCAGCACGGCGGGGTCGCAGGCGCGGAGGCGCGCCGCGATGACGTGACTCGCGGCGAGCGGGACCCGCAGGGCGACCGAGAGGATGGGCTCGCCGGGCTGCGCGCCGCCGCCGAGCTCACCGTGGGTGTCCACCACTTCGGAGTGGATGCCTGCGGCCCCCAGCGCCTTCTGCCAGTGCTCGACCCGCGCGAAGAGCGCGCTGCGCGGGGCGCGCGCACGCTGCACCACCGGGATCGCCGCGGCGCCGTGGGCGAGCCACGCCTCGAGGGTCGCCTCCAGGGCCACCAGCGGCAGGCGACCGATCCGCAGCGCCCGGGCCAGCGGGTCCTTCCGGCAGGCGTCGACCAGGTCGGCGCGGCCGGCGATGACGCCGCCCTGCGGCCCACCCAGCAGCTTGTCGGTGCTGAAGGTGACGGCGTGCGCGCCGGCGGCCAGCGATGCGGCAGGGCTCGGCTCCTCCCCGAGGCCGATATCGGACAGGTCCTCCAGCGACCCCGACCCCTGATCCTCGACCAGGAGAACGCCACGGTCCCGCGCGAGCTGACCCAAATCCACGATCGTCGGCCGCTCGACGAAGCCGATCTGCCGGAAGTTCGCCTGGTGGACGCGCAGGATGGCGGCGCCGGCGGCGCGCGCGTCGAGGGCGCGGGCGTAGTCGGCGATCCGCGTGCGGTTGGTGGCGCCCACCTCCACCAGGCGGGCGCCGGAGCGCTCGAGGATCTCCGGGACGCGGAAGCCGCCGCCGATCTCGACCAGCTCTCCGCGCGAGACCAGGACGTCGCGCCCGGACAGGTGCGCGCCGAGCAGGAGGAGAATGGCCGCGGCCCCGTTGTTCACGACCAGCGCCCTCTCCGCGCCGCAGAGCTCGGCGAGCGCGCGCTCGGCAAACGCGCCGCGACGACCGCGGCGGCCGGTGGCGAGATCGATCTCGAGCGAGACGTAGCCGCCAGCGGTCTCGGCCAGAGCGCGGATGGCCGACGGCGCGAGCGGCGCCCGGCCCAGGTTGGTGTGGAGGAGGATGCCCGTCGCGTTCACGACGCGGCGCGCCCTCGCCCCCAGGAAATCCTGCGCGGCCCCCGCGGCGGCGGCGGCGACCTCGTCCTCGCCGGGGACGACCTCGACGTCGCGGCGCGCCTGCGCGGTTCGTACGAGCCCGTCGCGCGCAGCATCGATCGCCTCGCGCGCCAGCCCGGTCACGATGCGCAGGCCGAGCCGCGCCCGCGCCTCGGCCAGCTCGGGGTGCGCGACCACGCGGTCCACTCGCGGCAACCGTGCGAGGACGGGCCCCAGCACGTGACCCAGCTGATGGCTCAGCGGGGCGCGCGGCGGAGGGTCGAGCGGAGCGGTGGACACGCGCGGCATCGTAGCCGGCGTGGTAGCGTCCTCCGCCGAGGATTCGAGGCACATGCGACGTTCTCTCCCCCGGCTTCACACCTCGTTCGCGGCGCTCCTGCTGGTCGCGACGGCCACCGCTCCCCTCTTCGTCACGCGCGCGCGCGCCGCCTGGCCCCCGCCGGAGGACGCGACGGCGGAAGACATGAAGGAGCCGGACCACTGGCCGAACGACCCCAGCTACGGGTGGAACGCCGCCGAGGATCGGGAAGGCCAGTGGAACTACTACTCCTTCATGGTCGACCCCAACGAGGTGCGCGACGGCGAGGTCGCCACCGGCATGTCAATCGACCTGGCGTGGCGCCTCACCGCCACCGAGATGGGTGACGGGACCCGGGTCGCCGGTCACCCCAGCGTCCTCATCGGCATCACCGACTCCGGCATCAAGTGGGACGAGGACGACCTGATCGAGGCCGCGTACATCAACCACCTCGAGCTCGGCTCCCACAGGCCGACCCACGCCGACGGCACGGCGTGCGGCGACCTCGACCCCCAGTTCTACCGACATACGCCCTCGACCGAGGGCACGCTCGCCGGCTTCGACTGCAACAGCGACGGCATCCTCTCGGTGGCCGACTACCTGGAGACGACGTCGCTCACCCCCGAGGCCAGCGAGGGCCGCCCCCTCGGCGACCGCAACGCCAACGGCAAGCTCGACGCCGGCGACCTCATCCTGAACTTCTCCGACGGGATCGACGACGACGCCAACGGCTACGTCGACGACATCTCCGGCTGGGACTTCTTCAAGGACGACAACGACCCGTACGACGACACCCGCTACGGGCACGGGACCGGCGAGGCCAACGACTCGATGGCCCGCGCCAACAACGGCATCGGCGGCGCCGGCGGCTGCAACGGCTGCCGCAAGCTCTCGCTGCGCGTCGGCGACAGCTTCATCACCGATGTCACCGACTTCGCCCAGGCGGTCGTCTACGCGACCGACATGAAGGCGCGCATCGTCCAGAGCGCGCTGGGCACGGTGAACATGAACAAGTTCGCGCAGCAGGCGCTGGACTACGCGTTCGCCAACGGCGTGCTGACGGTCGCCTCGATGGCCGACGAGAACTCACGCCACCACAACATACCTACGGCGGCCAACCACACCCTGCCGGTGCACGCGATCCAGCAGTCGTCGGACAGCATCTTCGAGTCGCGCACCTTCCTCGAGTACCACCCGTGCTCGAACTTCGGCGGGCAGAATTACCTCTCTGCCACCGGCAACGGCTGCTCCAGCGAGGCGGTCGGTCAGACCAGCGGCATCGCCGGCCTGGTGATGAGCGCCGGCGTGAAGTACGACCGCGGGCTCTCCGCCGCCGAGGCGATGCAGCTCCTCATGGTGACGGCGGACGACATCGATGTCCCCGAGTCCCGGCTCCCCGACGCGGAGGACAAGTGGAGCCAGCCCGGCTTCGACCAGCGCTTCGGCTACGGCCGCGTCAACGCCAACACCGCGGTGGAGTGGGTGCGCGACGGCAAGATCCCCCCCGAGGTCGACGTCGTCTCGCCGACCTGGTTCACCGTTCTCTACAAGGACCAGGTCGACCGCGCCGTCGACATCGTCGGCACCATCGCCGCCAAGCGCGCCGACAGCTACGACTGGAGCGTCGAGTGGGCGCCCGGCGTGCAGCCGCTCGACGAGGCCTTCCAGGAGATCGCCGGCGACACCCTGGTGCCCAGCGACGTGGTGGTGGGGCAGAACGGTCCGCTCGCGTCGCTCGACATCCGGTCCATCGACACCACGCACGAGCGCGACGTCGACAGCCCGATGGGCGAGAACGACCACACCATCACCGTGCGCGTGCGCGCGGTCGCCGACTACGGCCCCGAGATCGGCAAGGTGCCCTCCGAGATCCGTCGCACGTACTACGTGCACTCGGACCCCGATCTGGCGCGCGGCTTCCCCATCTACCTGGGGGCCGGAGGCGAGGGCAGCCCGAAGATGGCCGACATCGACGGCGACGGGACCCGCGACCTCATCTACCCGACGGCGGCGGGTGAGCTCCATGTGCTGAAGATCACCGAGGGCGGCTACGAGGACGTGGCCGGCTTCCCCTTCAAGACCGAGCCCGCGCGCGGGATGGCCGTGCGCGGCGGGGAGCCAAGCTACCTGGGCTCCAGGGCGTACGCCTCGGGCGCGGTCGACCTCGAAGTGACGCGCGAGGCGATCTCGACGAGCGCGCCGGCGATCGCCGACATCGACGGCGACGGGAGCAACGAGATCGTCGTCACCACGTACTCGGGCACCATCTACGTGATCGAGCACGACGGCACGGTGAAGGACGGCTGGCCCATCCGCCTGCCCAACGTCCCGTCCTGCTCGCGCGACCCCGACGCGCCCACCGAGGGCCCGTGCATGGGCCAGCTGGACGGCGATCGCTTCGCGGGGATCGATCGCGGCGCATTCGGCGCGCCGGTCCTCGCCGACATGAACCGGGACGGGCGCCTCGACATCATCCAGGCGGCGTTCGACGGAAAGGTTTATGTCTTCGACGCGGGCGGCGCCACGGTCGCCGGCTGGCCGGTCGAGGTCCGCTACGAGGGCGGCCTCTCCACCGACCCCGGCCCGGCGCGCATCTTCACCACGCCGGCGGTCTCGGACTTCGACGGCGACGGCCTGCCGGACGTGCTGGTCGGCTCGAACCAGAAGCTCGGCAACGGCGGCAACGCCGGCGCGGTGTACCTGCTCGACGGGCGCGGCACCGCGGCGCCGCAGCAGCCGTTCCCCAACTGGCCCATCACCTTCGTCAGCTTCAACCTGTTCCCGCTGGTCGCCGAGGGGGTCACCAACGCCGGCGTCGTCGGCACGGTGGACGGTCAGAAGGTCGCCGTCGCCCACGGCAACGCGAGCTCGCCGGTGATTGTGCCGCTCGACCCCGGGGGCCAGACGAGCCTGGGGCGGCAGCCGATCAACGGCCTGCCCCGCCGGCCCGATCCCAACGACGAGACGCTGCCTTACCAGGGCGTCGACCCGTCGAGCATCTTCGGGCCGCTCAGCACGGCGGAGCAGCCCAACACCATGCTGCCGCTGTTCTCGCAGCCGTCGCTCGCCGACATGGATCAGGACGGCACGCCGGACGTCATCGCCACCGGCGGCTCGCTCAACCTCGCGCTGTCGCTCGCCAACGGCGACGCGCGCCCGGGCGGCAACCTGATGGCGATGTGGAGCCTGAAGACCGGGCAGATGTTGCCGGCCGCGCCCATCGCCATCGAGGACTTCACGTTCCTGAACAGCTCGGCCTCGGCCGACCTGACCGGCGACGGGTACCCGGAGGCGCTGGTCGGAACGGGCGGCTACTTCCTCCACGCCGTCGACGCCTGCGGGCGCGAGGCGCCGGGCTGGCCGAAGTTCACCGGCCAGTGGATCGTCGCGACGCCCTCCATCGGCGACGTGGACGGCGACGGGAACCTCGAGGTCGCGCTCGGCACCCGCGATGGGTGGCTCTACCTCTGGCACACCAGCGCGCCCGACACGAACCTCATCCCGTGGGAGAGCTACCACCACGACAACCGCAACACCGGCGACCTCGATGCCGAGCTCGAGCAGGGCGGCCCGCGCACCGCGAAGAGGCCGCTCACCGAGGAGGTCTGCCTGGAGCAGCCGGTCGACGAGATCGAGCCCCGGTACGGCGCCTCCGGCGGGTGCGCGTGCGAGGTCACCGGAGCGCGCCCGCAGCAGCGCTCGCTGGACCGCTCGCTGGCTGCGCTGGCGATGGCGGGCCTCGCCGTCGCCGTCGCGCGCGCGCGCCGACGTCGCGTCACGGGCGCGGCGGTGCGCTCGTGATCGCCGCGGCGCCCGCAGCGCTCTGACCTGGAGCGGCGACCGCGCGGGCCCCACGCTCAGCGGCGATGCGCCGCGAGAGCGCGCGCCACGAACTCCGCGCTGCGGCGGTCGCGCCCTGCTGGGTCGGGCGCCCAGCCCGCGAGGAAGCGGAGGAAGTCCGCCTTCGCGATCGGGTAGAGCGCGCGCCACTCGGCCTCCAGGGCGTCGACGTCGTGGGCTCGGTCGCCACCGGGTCCGAGCTCCGCGCGGAGGTGCTGGAAGTAGCGCGCGAGGTGGCGCTCGGGGATGCCGTCCTCGGGCTCGTCGGCGCGACCGTGAAGGAGATACGCGAGGTCCTTCATGCCGCAGCCGCCGCCGGCGTACTGGAAATCGACGGCGGCCACGATGCCGCCGGAGCCAGCGCCCTCCCTGCCCGCAGACGCAGCCGCGAAGCAGAAGTTCGCCTCCTTGGCGTCGCCGTGGAGGAGCGTGCGGAAACGCGCGCCCTCGAGGAGGCCGTCGAGCTCGGGGGCGGCGGCGCGCAGCGCGGCGTCGTCGATCGCGTCGAGCTCCTCGCGTCGGGTGGCGAGGTGCCAATAGCTGCCGGTGGGCCACAATCCGGCCGGAGGCTCGCCGAGGAAGCGGGCATGCACCGCCGCGAGCCAGCGCAGGCAGGCGTCGAGATCGGCGCCCTCGAGCCGACGGCGACGCTCGGCGTAGCCGGCGGCGTCGAGGTCCTCGAGGACCAGCAGCGTCTCCCCGTCGCCCGGGCCGCTGCGGGACCCGAG
>JBKJLX010000350.1:0-2938 GCA_046596645.1 Polyangiaceae bacterium | reverse complement strand
GCCCGCGTCCGCCCGCTGCTGCGCCGCGCCGCCACGGGCGCGGTCGTCGACGCTCGCGATCCCGACACCCGCGAGGTCGAGGAGACTCCCCCGCCCGCGTCGGTCGTCCCCTCCGCGATGCCGCCGTCCATCGGTCCCATCTCCATCCAGGACGCCGACGACGCGCCGGTCTCCGTCGCCCCCGAGTCGCGGATGCGCAAGTCGCCACCGTCCAAGCGCGGCTGAAGCTGCGACGAAAGACGAAGCCCCCGCTGGATCGCTCCAGCGAGGGCTCTGCCCGCAAGTGCTCGAGCCGGCGCGCGCAGCAGCCGGATCGAGTGCTCGTCACTCCTTGTCGAGCTTGCCGACGAGGCTGAGCGTGAAGAAGGAGCCCATGTACTTGAAGTGCGGGCGCACCTTCATGTCGACCTTGTACCAGCCCGGCTGCCCCTCGACGTCCGAGACGGTGATGCGCGCCTGGCGCAGCGGGCGACGACCGCGGACGGCCGGGGTGACGACGTCCATGTCGGCGACGTACTGGCCGATCCAGTCGTTGAGCTCGCGCTCGAGATCGCCGCGCTCCTTCCAGGAGCCGATCTGCTCGCGCTGCAGCACCTTGATGTAGTGCGACAGCCTGCACATGATGAACATGTACGGGAGCTGGGTGCCGAGGCGATAGTTGGTCTCCGCAGCGCGACCCTCCTCGCTCTGGCCGAAGTACTTCGCCTTCTGCACCGAGTTGGCGGAGAAGAAGCAGGCGTTGTCCGAGTCCTTGCGGAAGGTGAGGCCGATGAAGCCCTCCTCCGAGAGCTCGTACTCACGGCGCTCCGTGAGCATGATCTCGGTCGGGATCTTCGTCTGGATCTCGCCCATAGACTCGTACTGGTGGAGCGGCAGGTTCTCCACCGTGCCACCGGCCTGGGGGCCGATGATGTTCGGGCACCAGCGGTACTTCGCGAAGCTGTCCGCGATGCGGGACGCAAAGGCGTAGGTGGCGTTGCCCCAGAGGTACGAGTCGTGGCGACCGACCACGTCCTCCTCGTAGTTGAAGCCCTTGACCGGCACCGTGGTGGAGCCGAACGGCAGGCGGAGGAGGAAGCGCGGCATCAAGAGGCCGATGTAACGCGCGTCCTCCGTCTCCCGGAAGCTCTGCCACTTGGTGTACTGCGGGCCCTCGAAGATCGCCTTGAGGTCCTTCAGGTTGGGCAGACCCAGGTAGTCCTTCAGGCCGAAGAACTGCGGGCCGGCCGCCGCCATGAAGGGCGCGTGCGCCATCGCCGCGACGCCGGCGCACTTCTGCAGGAGCGAGATGTCCTGCGGGCCGGGGCCGAAGTCGTAGTTGGAGACGATGGCGCCGTAGGGGCGCCCACCGAACTGGCCGTACTCGGCCGAGTACACGGTCTTGTAGAGGCCGCTCTTCGGGATCTCCGGCGCGTCCTCGAAGTCCGCGAGGAGGTCTTCCTTCGAGCAGTTGAGCAGCTCGACCTTGATGTTCTCGCGGAAGTCGACGCGGTCGACCAGGAACTTGAGGCCGCGCCAGGCGGACTCGAGCTTCTGGAAGCCCGGGTTGTGGAGGATCTCGTCGATCTGACGCGAGAGCTTCACGTCGATCTCGGCGATGAGCGCGTCGACGAGGGCCTTGTCGACCTTCTCGCCCTCGCGCTTCGGCTTGATGAGCTCGGCGATGAACTCGGTGACGCCGCGCTTGGCGGTCTCGTAGCCCTCGTCGCCGGGGGCCATCTTCGTCTCGGCGAGGATCTCGTCGAGCAGCGACCCCCCTTCGAGGGTCTGCGTTCCAGCTCCGCCGCTGGTCTGGGTCTCAGTGGCCATCGACGATCACTCCCCTTCCTTCGCCAGCCCGAGCTCGGAGACGAGCCGGTTGCGCTGCGCAGGATCAGCCAGGATGCCCTGGATCTTGTTACGGAACGCCTTCTCGTTGCCGAGCGGGCCCTTCAGCGCGGTCAGCGCTGCGCGCAGCTCGAGCAGCTTCTTCAGCTCCGGCACCTGCTGCGCCACGGCCTCCGGCTCCATGTCCGAGAGGCGACGGAACTTCAGGTTGACGGTCAGCTCGCTGCCCGGCTCCTCGCTCAGGGTGTCCTTCACGTTGAAGGACATCGCGAGCTTCTGCTCGGCCATGACCTTCTGGAAGTTGTCCTTGTCGACGCTGACGGGCTTCCGGTCCTCGAGCGGACGCGGATCCGGGCGCTGCGTGTAGTCGCCGAGCATGAGCAGCTTGAGCGGCAGCTCGACCTCTTCCTTCGCGTTGCCGAGCGCGGGCTTGTACACGATGTTGACTCGCTCCTTCGGAGCGACCGATCCCTCTTTGCTCATTGCTCGAGGCTCCCTTTCCCGTCGAACTCGTCGACACGTTCATCTGCGAGGCAAGGCCTCGCTGCATCACTCACTGCTGCTCGGGGCACTGCCCCGAGTCGGGGGGCGCCGCGTGGCAAGGCGCACAGGATAGACGGATCACCCCCCATGAAAACCAGCACATTCCCCCGGCAGACGTCGGTTCTTTTCCGAGAGGCCAGTTTCGCTGACGACGAGGCCACACCGGCGGAACCTACACCTCCATCGCCAGGCGCAGCGCCGCAGCGCCGTCCAGCTGGCAGAGTCGCTCCCACGTCGCCGTGACGCGCGCGCGCACCTCCGGGACCTCCGAGTCGCCGTGACCGGCCGCGCGCTGCGCGCGGTACAGGGTCGCGTAGAGCTGGACCGTCAGGTCCGGATCCCACTCGTCGAGGCGGTGTCGCTCCACCAGCCGGTCCAGCCCTTCCAGCTGGGCTCGCGCCAGGTCCGCGAAGCCGGCGTTCAGCGCGATCTTCGCGCCCTCCAGCCGGGCGCGGAAGCGGACCATGGGGCTCGTCGCGGAGGTGGCCGTTCTCTGCAACAGCGCGACCGCCTGCGGCAGCTGCTCCGCCGCCACCAGCTCCTGGGCCTGCAATACCGCCTTGGCGGC
>JBKJLX010000183.1:0-8293 GCA_046596645.1 Polyangiaceae bacterium | reverse complement strand
CGCGCGCGCGACCGGCGACGGCCTCGCCATCCACGGGGGACATGACGCTCGACCCCTACGCGCTCGATCGCTCGATCACCGCCGCCGGGCGTGCGATCGGCGCCGCGCGTGAGGCGCTGCGCGAGGATCCCGAATCGGCGCCGCAGCGGCCATTCGCCGCGCACGAGCACGCCAGCCGCCGCGAGGCTCTGGTCGAGCTCACCGACCTGGCCGAGCGGCGGAAGGACGAGCCGGCCTGGGCGGCGGCGGTCCCCTGGGTGCAGTCGCTCGCGCTGTCGCGCGCGACCTGGGTCGACGAGCGCCGGGAAGGGGTCGAGCGTCGCCTGGTGCGGACGCCGGTCGAGTCGCCGGTGCGCGCCGACGTGACGCTGCACGAGGCGTTCTCCCGCGCCCTCGCGTCGCCGGGCGCCGCGGGAGACGGCGGGCTGGGCGCCGCTTGGGCCCGCGTGGTGGAGAGCCTCGCTCTGCCCACGCAGCGCGCGGCCTTCTTCCGGCGGCGACGCCGCGGCGAGGCGGCGCGCCTCCTCGGCGATGTCGACCTGGATCGCCTCGATCTACCGGTGGTGTCGGCCGGGGCCGCCGCCGACGCGGCGCGCGCCGTGCTCGCGGTGACGGACGGCGTCGTGCCGACGGCGGCCTCGTGGCACGAGGCGCTGCTCCTCGCGGTCGCCCGCGACGGGCAGGAGGGGTACCCGGCCCACCCCACCTCGCGGTGGATGGTCTCGCTGCTCCCTCCGGGCCTGTTCGACGGCCTCACATTCGAGCCGGGTCCCATGCCGGCGCTGCTCGGCGCGTCGTCGATCGCGCGCGCGCTGTCGCGCCTGGGGGCCGAGGCGGCGGCGGCCGATCGGCCTCCCGGCCTGCCCCGCGTTCTCGCCCGCGCCCCTTCCGATCTCCTCGTCGCGCGCCGCGCGGCGCTGCTGGGGGCGCTGATCGCCGATCCGGTCTTCGTCCGCGTGCGCCTCGGCCTGACCCGCAGCGCGGCGCGCGATCAGGCCGGCCGCGCGGCTCGATCGCTGGTGCTGGGCCTGCGGGTCCTGGCGGCGCAGACGCTGCTCCGCCAGCGGGCCGGCGAAGCCGGCGAGCTCGCGGAGCGAGGGGGAGACCTCTTCTCCGAGGCGCTGGGCACCGAGGTCCCGGCCCCGCTGGTCGGCGTGGTGCCCCGCCTCGACCCGGGCGCCGGGGGCGACGGGACGATCGGCGCCGGTGCGGCGCTGATCGGCGCCATCGTCGCCGCCGCGGACCGCGAGCGCCTCGTCGAGACCCTGGACGAGGACTGGTTCGCCAGCCCCCGCGCGGCCGACGTGCTGCGCCACGAGCACCACCAGCACCGGGCAGACGTCCGCGCGACGGCCGAAGACGTGGCCGCCGGGCTCGCCGCGCTGCGGCGCGCCCTCACCGGGACGTGAGGCGTCTTCTCCCTCGCGCCCGCACTTGGTAGCGTCGTTCCGTGGCGTCCAAGTACGGCATCCCGGTGGGGGACCTCCCCCAGCACTGCCTCGACGCGGTTGACGCGGCCGAGCGCAACCACGCCCGCACGCTTGTCGTGCGGGAGGGGCAGCCGATCGCAGCGATCGTGCCCATGCAGGATCTCGACAAGATCGATCCCCCCGATCCCGGCGCTGGCGGGGTCGACCCGCTCCTCGCCCTCTGCGGCCGCTGCAAGCACGACACATTCGTCGACAGCCTGTCCATCGACCTCTCGCAGACGCACGTCTGGGTGCCCAGGTAGACCGTGGCTTACCTCCTCGACACCCCGACGCTCGCCGAGGCGCTCCGCACCTCGCCCTCGCGTGAGTTCGTTCGCCGCCTCTCGCAGGTCCCGACCGGCGAGCGGTGGACGAGCGTCGTCACCATCGGCCAGCTGCTGGCCGCCGCGAGGAAGGCCAGCCAGCCCCGCCTCATGCAGGACGTCATCCGGCTGGTGGCATCGGTGCGCGTCGCCGCCTTCGACCTCGGCGCGGCCCAGGCCTTTGCCAAGCTGCGCGCGAGCGCCGCGGCCGACGCCTCGACGGAGGACCTGGCCATCGCCGCCACCGCCTATTCTCAGTCTCTCGTGCTGGTGACGCCGCGGCGCGAGGCCTTCGCCGCCTATGGGCAGCTCCACATCGAGGACTGGCTGCGCGGCTGAGGATCGGGCACGGGTGAGGGCCGGGGTGGGGTCGCGTTCCGACCTTGCTGCCGGCCCCCTCGGTCTCTACGGGGCGAGTGCCTTCCAACGAGGGGGGGCTCGTGCTAGGTCGTGCGCGCCCTCGGGTCCGGCCCGAGGCGCACCCAAGGATCTTGTGAAAGTGACGAGCACCACGGCTCTCTTCGCCTCGGGCGCGGACGTCAACGTCGACGTCGACTTCTCCTTCCTCGTCCAGCTGCTGCTCTTCGGCGCCTTCATCGTCTTTCTGAAGCCGATCGTCTTCGATCCGATGCTCCGCCTCTTCGAGGAGCGCGAGCGCCGGACCGAGGGCGTACGCCAGCGCGCGCGGGAGATGGACGCCAAGGCCGCGGCCTTCTTCCAGAAGTACGAGGCGGCCATGGAGGAGGTGCGTCGCGGGGCCGCCAAGGACCGCGAGCGCCTGCGCGCTGACACGGCCAAGCTCGAGGCGAAGATCCTCGACGAGGCCAAGCACGAGAGCGAGCGCATCCTCGACGAGGGGCGCCGCACGATCACCAGCGAGGTGGAGCGCCTGCGCAAGGAGCTGGACGCTGCGCGTCCCGCCCTGGCCGCGCAGATAGCCTCCAAGCTGCTGGGCCGCGAGGTGCAGTCGTGATCGGCCGCAGCCTCCGCGCCCTCTGCGCTGCCTCGCTGCTGCTCGTCGCGGGCCTCCTCGCCTCTGGCGGCGACGCCGTCGCCCAGCCTGTGCCCGCGGCGCCGCCGCCCGGCGCCTCCCCGCCCGGAGCACAGCCAGGTGCGCCGGGTCAGCCGCGGCCCCGCCCGGTCCAGCCAGGGACCCAGCCCGGCGGCGTGCGGCCCGGTCAGCCAGGCATCCAGCCGGGCTTTCCGCCCGGCTTCGACCCTGGTGGCGGCCGCCGCCCGATGCGCCCGCTGCCCGCCGGCCACCCGACGGTCGGTGATCAGTCCGGCACGGCCAACGCGAACACCACCGCCAAGGCCGTGACCAAGAAGGACGCGCACGGCCACTGCCCCGGGCACGGCCCGATGGACTCGCTGCGCGAGCACTCGCACATCAACTGGTTCCAGGGGCTGCTCGGCGTCGACAACGAGAAGGCCAAGAGCGCGAGCTTCGCCGACCGTCTCCTCTGGCGGTACCACAACCCCGACGACGAGTGCGACGCCGCCAACCAGGAGCCGCCGGTCCTCGCCGCGGCGATCAATTTCCTGATCCTCGTCCTCCTCCTGGTGAAATTCGGGAAGAAGCCGCTCGCCGACGCGCTCTCCAAGCGCAAGAAGTCGATTGTCGAGGACATGGTCGCCGCCAAGGCCCTCGGCGACGAGGCGGAGGAGCGCCTGGAGCGCTACGAGGGGCAGCTGGAGCGCCTGGAGGACCGCCGCCTCGAGATCGAGGAGGAGTCCGCCCTGCAGTGGGAGGCGGAGAGGAAGCGCATCCTCGGTGAGGCGGAGGAGCGTCGCGCCCGCATGCAGCGCGACGCGGAGATCCGCGTCGAGCAGGAGCTCAAGGCCGCGCAGCAGGAGCTGCTGCGCGAGGCGATCGAAGGCGCAGCCGAGGCCGCGCGCAAGCTGGTCGCGTCGCGCCTCGAGGTCCGCGACCACGAGCGCCTGGCCGACGAGTACCTGGCCAGCGTCGGCCACGTAATCAAGGACGGCGGAGGTGGTGGCCTCGGCGTCCGCGCCGCGAGCGCGCCGCCCGCGTCCCCGGGAGGTGCGTCGTGAGCTACGAGGCCATCGGTCGACGCTACGCCCAGGCGATCTTCGAGATCGCCAAGGAGGGCGGTACCCTCAGTCAGACCGCGCGCGAGCTCGGCGACTTCGGCGACACCTATCGCGAGAGCCCCGAGCTGCGAGACGTCCTCGACAACCCGCTGGTGCCGGAGGAGTCGCGCCAGGCCATCCTCCTCGAGGTCGCCCAGCGCACCGGCGCGGGGGAGACGACCCAGCGCGCCCTCCGCGTGATCTTCCGCGCTCGCCGCCTGCGCGGGGTGCACGAGATCGCGCTCCGCCTGGCCCGCCTGGTCGACGAGGATCAGAAAATCCTCCGCGCCTCGGTGACCAGCGCCCAGCCGCTCGCCGAGTCGTACCTGGCGCGCCTGCGCACCCAGCTCGAGCAGGCGACCGGTAGCAAGGTGGTGCTCGACGCCAGCGTCGACCCCACGCTGATCGCCGGCGTCGTCACCCAGATCGGCGACCGTGTCGTCGACGGCAGCCTGAAAAGCCGCCTCGAAGGCTTCGCGCGCGCCGCGCAAGCCGACCGCATCGATTGACCCATCGGGCTGGTCCATCGGCTGGTCCATCGGCTGCTCCACGACCTGGCGCGCCCCTCGCGCGCGCTCACGCTCTCCCCGCCGCTTCGCCCCACGACCTTTCGCAAAACGCCCTCGAGGATCGCCCCCGATGCAGCTCCGCGCCGAAGAGATCAGCCAGATCATCAAGAAGCAGATCCAGAACATCGACCGCGCGACCACCGTCAGCGAGACGGGAACCGTGCTCGTCGTCGGTGACGGCATTGCGCGCGTCCACGGCCTCTCCAAGGCCATGGCCGGGGAGATGGTCGAGTTCGCGGGCACCGACGGCTCGACCATCATGGGCCTGGTCCTCAACCTGGAGCAGGACAACGTCGGCTGCGCGCTCTTCGGCGACACCAGCCTGGTGAAGGAGGGCACGGCCGTGAAGCGCACCGCGCGCATCATGGAGGTCCCCATCGGCGAGGCGACCCTGGGCCGCGTGGTCAACGCGCTCGGCATCCCGATCGACGGCAAGGGCCCCATCGATACGCCGCACCGCGGCCGCGTCGAGGTGAAGGCCCCCGGAATCGTCCAGCGCCAGCCGGTGAAGGAGCCGCTGCAGACCGGCATCAAGGCGATCGACGCCATGATCCCCATCGGGCGCGGTCAGCGCGAGCTGATCATCGGCGACCGTGGCACCGGCAAGACCGCGGTCGCCGTCGACACCATCATCAACCAGAAGGGCAAGGGCGTCTTCTGCGTGTACGTGGCCATCGGCCAGAAGCAGTCGACCGTCCGCCAGGTCGTCGACAAGCTGGAGCAGCACGGCGCCCTCTCCTACACGACCATCGTCGCCTCCACCGCCAGCGAGAGCGCGCCGCTCCAGTTCATCTCGCCGTACACCGGCGTCACCATGGGCGAGTACTTCCGCGACACCGGGCGTCACGCGCTGGTGATCTATGACGATCTCTCCAAGCAGGCGGTCTCCTACCGCCAGCTGTCGCTCCTCCTCCGCCGCCCGCCGGGCCGTGAGGCGTACCCGGGCGACGTCTTCTACCTCCACAGCCGTCTGCTGGAGCGCGCCGCCAAGATGGCCGACGTGCTCTACGTCGTGCCCAAGGGCACCAAGGTCGAGGCCGGCGCATACGGCAAGGGCTTCCTCGGCGCCGACGGCAAGGCGCACGTCGGCGAGCTCGGCCACGGCACCGCGAAGGAGTCGCTGAAGAACCTGGGCGACAGCCACGAGATCGTGAAGGACCCGCACTCGGGTGGCTCGCTCACCGCGCTGCCGATCATCGAGACCCAGGCCGGCGACGTCTCGGCGTACATCCCGACCAACGTCATCAGCATCACCGACGGGCAGATCTTCCTCGAGGGCGACCTCTTCTACTCGGGCGTCCGTCCCGCCATCAACGTCGGCATCTCGGTCAGCCGCGTCGGCGGCAACGCGCAGACCAAGGCGATGAAGCAGGTCGCCGGCACGCTGCGCCTCGAGCTGGCTCAGTACCGCGCCATGGCGGCCTTCGCGCAGTTCGCATCGGACCTCGACGCCAAGACCCGCGCCCAGCTCGACCGCGGCGCGCGCCTGGTCGAGATCCTGAAGCAGGGCCAGTTCCAGCCGATGCCGGTCGAGGAGGAAGTCCTCATCATCTACGCGGCGACCAACGGATTCATCGACGAGCTTCCGGCGTCCGATGCGCGTCGCTACGAGGCCGAGCTCCTGTCGTGGGTGAAGAACAAGCACCCGCAGCTCCTCACCGCGATCCGCGAGAAGAAGGAGATCAACGACGAGGTGAAGGGCGTGCTCACGAAGGCGCTCGACGAGTTCAAGAACGTGTTCGTCAAGACGGCCGCCGCGTAAGAGACCATGGCGACCCTCAAGACCATCCGGAGACGCGTCGTCTCCGTCAAGAACACGCAGAAGATCACGAAGGCGATGAAGCTCGTCTCCGCGGCCAAGCTGCGGCGCGCGCAGAAGGCCGCGGAAGCGACGCGGCCCTACGCGGTCGCCATCGAGGAGATCATCGGCCGCATCGCGGGCCGCGTGGACGCCAGCATCCATCCGCTGCTGCGTGACCGCGACATCAAGGTGATCAACCTGGTGGTCGTGACCTCCGACCGCGGACTCGCTGGTGCCTACAACGGCAACGTGCTTCGCATGGCGGACATCTACATCCGCGAAGCGATGGCCAAGGGGCAGACCGTCAAGGTGACGGCCATCGGAAAGCGCGCGCGCGACTATCCGAAGCTGCGGAAGTATCTCAACGACTTCATCACCGACATCGGCACCGGCCTTTCCTACGGAACGGCGGAGCTGCTGGCGGATCGTCTCGTCCCGCGCTTCCTCGCCAGCGAATCGCGCGACGTGACCGGCGACGACATCGCCGATTCCGTCGAGACCGTGATGGAGGAGATGGCGAAGGGCAACGTCGGGCGCGTGGTCGAAGCGGGCGGCCCGGTCGATCCCGGCTACATCGACGAGACGAAGCCCAAGACCACGGTGATCCCGGTCGACGCGGTCGTCGTGATCTACACGCAGTTCAAGTCGGCGCTCGCCCAGCAGGTCGTCGTGCAGCAGCTTCTTCCGATGAAGACGCCGGCGACGGCCGTCGTGGCCGACGGCGCGGCGCAGATCGACTACAAGTACGAGCCGGACCGGATGTCGATGCTCTCCGCGCTCCTCCCCCGGCACATCAAGATGCAGCTCTTCCGCGCGCTCCTCGAGAGCGTCGCGTCGGAGCACGGCGCGCGCATGACGGCGATGGACTCGGCGTCGAGCAACGCGTCCGACATGATTGCGCGACTGACGCTGCAGATGAACCGCGCGCGCCAGGCAATCATCACCAAAGAACTGATGGAAATCGTCTCGGGCAAAGAAGCCCTGGAAGGCTAGGAACCACTCTCATGTCCGCTCAGCCCTCTCGTATCGGCAAGGTCACCCAGGTCATCGGACCCGTCGTCGACGTCCAGTTCTCCCCCGGCCAGTTGCCGCCGATCTACAACGCGCTCCGCATCACGAACCCCGCGATCGACAAGCGCGAGTGGAATCTCGTGGTCGAGGTCGCGCAGCACCTCGGCGAGAACACCGTCCGGTGCATCGCGATGGACACGACCGACGGCCTCACGCGCGGCACGGACGTGACGGACACCGGCGCCGGCATCAAGGTGCCGGTCGGACCGGCGGCCCTCGGCCGCATCATGAACGTCATCGGCGAGGCGGTGGACGGCGGTGCGCCGATCGTCTCGAAGGAGATGTGGGAGATCCACCGCCCCACGCCGGCGTTCGTCGACCAGGCGACCTCCGACGAGGTGCTCGAGACGGGCATCAAGGTCATCGACCTCCTCGAGCCGTACGCGAAGGGCGGCAAGATCGGCCTCTTCGGCGGCGCAGGCGTCGGCAAGACCGTCATCATCCTGGAGCTGATCAACAACCTCGCCAAGGAGCACGGCGGTCTGTCGGTGTTCGCGGGCGTCGGCGAGCGCACCCGCGAGGGCAACGACCTCTGGCACGAGATGAAGGAGGCGAAGGCCGGCGAAGGCACCGTCCTCGACAAGACCGCGCTCGTCTACGGACAGATGAACGAGCCGCCGGGCAACCGGCTGCGCGTCGCGCTCACCGGCCTGACGATCGCCGAGTCGTTCCGCGACGAAGGCAAGGACGTGCTGTTCTTCGTCGACAACATCTATCGCTACACGCTCGCCGGAACCGAGGTCTCGGCGCTGCTCGGCCGGATGCCTTCGGCGGTGGGCTACCAGCCGACGCTGGCCGAGGAGATGGGTCGCCTGCAGGAGCGCATCACCTCCACCAAGGTCGGCTCGATCACCTCGATCCAGGCGGTCTACGTGCCGGCGGACGACCTGACCGACCCGTCGCCCGCGACCACCTTCGCCCACTTGGACGCGACGCTGGTACTGTCGCGTCAGGTAGCCGAACTGG
>JBKJLX010000172.1:0-9186 GCA_046596645.1 Polyangiaceae bacterium | reverse complement strand
TGCGCGCCACGTCCTCCGCGGTGAGCGCGACGTCGGCCCCGCCGGCGTTGTCGCCCACGTGCGCCGCGCGCGACGCCTTGGGGATGGTGAAGCACCCCGGGTCGCGCAGCAGGAACGACAGCGCCACCTGTCGCGCGGTGGCGCCGCGCTCCTTGGCGATGGCCGCCAGCACCCGACCGCCCGCGCTGCCCTGCGCCGGGAAATCGCCGGCGCCGAAGGGGCTGTAGCCGACGACCGCCACCTGACGCTCGGTGCACCACGGGATCACCCGGTGCTCGATGGCGCGCTGGTCCAGGTGGTAGAGTACCTGGTTGCAGGCGATGCGCCGCGGGCCCGCGATGCGCTCGGCCTCCTCCAGCTCGTCCCGATCGAAGTTGGAGACGCCCCAGAAGCGGATCTTGCCCGCGGCCGCCAGCTCCTCGAAGGCGGCGATGGTGTCGGCGAGCGGGTGCGAGCCCGGCCAGTGCAGGAGGTAGAGGTCGAGCCGATCGGTGCCCAGGCGCTGCAGGCTCTTCTCGCACGCGGCGAGCGTCCCCTTCCGCGACGCGTTGCTGGGCACGACCTTCGAGACCAGGAACACCTCGTCGCGCCGGCCGGCGATGGCCTCGGCGACCAGCGACTCGACGCGACCGTCCCCGTACATCTCGGCGGTGTCGACGTGGGTCATGCCGGCGTCGAGGCCGACGCGCAGGGCGTTCACCGCCGCCGCGCGGTCGTCGCCCTCCATCCGCCAGGTGCCCTGACCGACGAGCGGGACGCGCTCGCCGGTCCAGCCGAGGATCGCGCTCTTCCGCCGCTCGCTCATCCGCAGAACGTCGCACGCCCCCGGTTGCAGGGCGAGGCGGGCTCGGGTAGGTTCCGCGCCGCTCGCGCCAATAGCTCAGCTGGATAGAGCGTCGGTCTCCGAAGCCGAAGGCCGCAGGTTCGAATCCTGCTTGGCGCGCCCCTCGACCAACCACCGATCGGCCCGCCCGGTCGAGCCCCTGCACCAGGCCGCCCGAGGGCCTGGAGCGCCACCGGCCGCCGCCGCCACACCGCCCGGCCGTCAGCTCGGCAAGATGGGGCGCGCCGCGACGATGCGTGCGCGCGCCATCGACGCCGCGAACGCCGCCTCGGTGGCGGCGCCGACGATGCGCGCGCCGAAGCGCACCTCGATGAGCTCGTGGGGGCGATGATGCTCGCGGATGCGTCTCTCCATCGCGTCCAGCGCGTGGTCGCGGGTGTCGTGGCTGCTGCGGCTGAGCTCGCGCCCCTCGCGCTCGCAGACGATCGCGATGCGTGTGCCTTCCTGGAGGAGGAGGACGGTCAAGCTCGGTGACATCGCGGCCGCGAAGCTTAGCGCACCTCGTCGAGCGCCGTCGCGTGGCGCTGCGCTGACGGCGCTGGGTCAGGCGTGCACGCCACCGATCGTGGCTTACCGGGCGTCGCGTGTCAGAACCAGACTCGGCCGCGTGGACGTGTGCCCGCGGATCGCACACGATCCCCGGAGGCGCCCGGCGCCCGTGTTGACCGGCCTTTCACGCCCAGGGAGCGAGCGACGGATGAGCCCGTACCGCACACCGCTGCGAAGACCGGACCCCCCCCACCACTTCGCGCGTTGCGTGGTCTGGCCGGACTGGGTTTTCGTCGTCGTCGCCACCGCGGCGGCGGCGGTGGTCGTCCTCGTCACGACATGATCGGTCGCCCGGCCGCGCCAGCCGCACCGATCAGCGGGGCGCGGCCGCGGGGACGGTGGAGGCGGGGCTGAGATCGACGCGCACCGTCGGCCGCGCCGAGATCCGCAGCGCCGCCCGCCGCCGGCCCAGCCGCGCCTCGATGAGCTGCGGGGCCTGGCCGCCGATGCGCCACCAGAGGTCCGCGGGCGCGCGTTCGGCGAGGGCGGTGCACACCGCCTCCACCGCCGCGGCGTCCACGTCGTCGCCCGCGCCGCGCGGCAGCCACGGCTCCCCCGCGTCCGGTCGGCGGAGCATGACGGCCAGGGCGACGGGGAGCGTCTCCGCGACGATCGCCGCCTCCTCCGCGGTCAGCACCTCGCGGAGGACGTCGACCACCACCAGCAGCGCTAGACGCGCCTCGGCGTTGCCGCACCCCTTCGCGTTGCGGACGACCTGCACCAGCTCTTCCATGGCTCCTCGATCTCCTTCGACGCCGCCCGCTCACGCCTCGCCGAGCGGGACCTCGATGGCGCCGTCGGTCCAGCGCAGCCAGGCCGACATGCCGGCGTCGTCCACCAGCACGTAGAGGTCGACCCCCGGAGCGACGGCGATGGTGAAGGTGGTGGGGCCGGTCGTCCTCAGGTCGGTCGTGGTTTCGCTTTCCATCGCCGGGGAGACGGTCCGAGGCGGGCAGGGCTCAAGCCCTCGACGATTGCGCGATCAGATGGCGTCGGCGCAGCAGCGAAAACCGGTGGAGTAGTCCCAGTGCGACACGTCGTGCGCGGTGGTGGCGTAGAGGCATCCGGGCCCGTTGAGCTCGGTGTCGACGAAGAACCCACCGCGGAAGGTGCCCTCCGGGTTGGCGGTCCACTCGTGGAGGTTGCCCATCAGGTCCAGGAGGCCCTCGGAGGTCTCGCAGCCCGCGAAGTCGCCGGTGCGCGCCAGGCCGTGCTCGAGCTGACCGAGGCAGGGGTGGCCGAGCTCGCTCCAGATCCAGTCCTCGGTGGTGCCGAAGTACTCGATGGCGGGGTGCTGCTCGCGGGCGTCATTGCACACGCCCGGGTCGCGCTCGTCGCCGTAGGGGAAGGTCGTCGCATCCGGTCCGCCGCAGGCGCGGAGCCACTCGTCGTCGTCGCAGAGGCGCTTGCCGGCGGCGAGGCAGGCATCCTCCGCCTGGACCTGATCGATGTAGCCCTGCGGCACGGCGCCCTCGGCGCTGAGCGCGCGCATCGAGGCGCCATCGGGGTTGAAGTACGGCGAGACAGGCGCGCCGTCGGGCCAGGTGACCAGGAAGGCCTCCCAGCGGTCGACGCAGAAGGAGGCGACGCGCACCATGCCGTCGGGGCAGCCACCCACGCCCGGCGGCTCTTCCAGCCCGACGTTCGGCAGGGGATGCACCTCGGGGTCGCACACCTCGCCGAGGGACGCGCAGCACTGGATCTCGGCGGGGCCTTCGCAGAACCCGGGGACCGGAGCGACGTCGTCGCCGGTGCACGCGGCGATGTCGATGCAGACGCCCTCGCGACCGTTGGCGACGCAGGGCGGACCGTCAAGTCCGGGGCCCTCGCCGCCGCCGCCGGCTGCGCCAGCGCCGGAGCCGTGGCTCACAGTCGTCACGGCGCTGGTGGCATCACCGCCTCCGCCCGATCCGACGGTGACCACCGCATCGCTGCCAGCCTGACCGGTCGTCGGACCCGCCGCGTCGGCGCCGCCGGAGCCAGCCGCGCCGCCGTCGCCGCTGCCCCCGCCGCTCTCGGCGTCGGCGCAGGCTGCGAGCAGCGCCGCGACCAGGGGGGCGAGCCGGCGCACGCTCATCCCAGCCGTGCGTCCTGCCCGGGTGCAGCGGCGCGCGGAGCGTCTGTCGCGACCAGGGCCCGCAGGCAGGGCGCGATCGCCCGCTCTATCGCCGCCCGGCGCAGCGAGGCGCGCATGGTGTCGGTCGCGATCCCGTGGCGCATCATCTCCATGTCGGCCTCGCCGGCTGCGACGGGGAGGGGAAGGCGGAGCTCGTCCTCCACGCGGACCAGCTCCCGCGCGACCGCCTGGCGGGCCGCGTCCCCGAGCGCTTCCACGGCCCAGCGGGCGCTTCGCCAGGCGAGCTCGGCGTGCGCGGCCTCGTCCACCGCCACGCCGGCGAGCACCGCGGCGACCGCCGGGTCCTCTGCCGCGTCGGACGCCTCGCCCGCCTCGAGCGAGGCCACCGTCTCGCCGATGCACCCCTCGCGCACCAGGAGCTGCACGAAGGTCGTCACGTCGTCGGCGTCGCGCAGCGCTCCATCGAGCGCGAGCGGGCCCGGCCCCACCGGGTGGCCGCGGTAGCTACTCGCGAGCCCGAACGCGAGGCGCGCGTGGCGCGTCTCGTCGGCGAGGGCGCGGTGGCAGCGCTCCAGCAGGTCGGGCGGCGCGCCGAAGGCGAGCAGTTGTAGCGAGAAGCGCGCGAAGGCCGCCACCGATGCGTGCTCCATCTGCCCGATGCGCTCCCACGCCGCGGCGAGCTCGGCGCGCAGCGCGCTGCTCTCCACTGGCATGGGGCGGAGGTCGGGGTCGACCCAGTCGCCCCGGACGACGACGGCGGCGGTGCGCGCGGCGTCGTCCACGAGGAACGGGCGACCGATGGCGCAGCCGCCGTCGACGCACGCGCGGTGCCCCTCGGGCTGGACCATGCAGACCTGGCCGGTACAGTCGAGGTCACCCCCGCAGCCGTCCTGCGGGGTGGTGCATGCGAACTCGAGGTAGAGACAGCCCGCCGTCGGATCCCAGCTGGTGCACTCCTCGCCGGTGGCGCAGTCGTCGTCGGTGCGACAACCGGCGGGGACGCACCACCCCGCGGGGTTGCCGCAAAAGCAGAGCGAGCCGTCGGCGCAGTCCGCGTCCGTGGAGCACTGCTCGACGCAGCTACACGCAACCTCTCCCTGGGTGCTGCAGAAGGTGCCGTCGGGGCACTCGCCACAGCAGCTGTCCACCACCGGCGACTCCGGACAGACGTTCGAGGCGCGGCGGCGCAGCTGGCCGCCGTCGCATCGGTCGAGGCCGAGGTCCTCGCCGTCGGGGCCGAGCAGCGGCTCGGGGTTGGAGCAGCCGCCGACGCCTCCGCCGGTACCGGTGCTGTTCGAGGTGGTCCCGCTGCTCGAGGTGGCGGAGGAGCTCGTCCCCCCGGTGGTCGTCCCGCTGGCGGTTGTGGAGCCGGTTCCGGACGCGGTGCCCGACGCCGTGGTCACCGGCGTGCCGATGCCGCTGCTTCCGCTGGGGCCAGTGCCGCCCGAGCCTCCGCCCCCGTCCTCCTCCAGCACCTCGCTCGCGCACCCCAGCGGGGCCAGGCCGAGGACCAGGAGCAAGGCTCCGGAGAAGGCTTCGAGCGTGGCAGCACGCGGTCGCGGGAGAGAGGTCATGGCGGCGTTCCTCCGAGGACCCCCATGGGAGCACCCTTCCGGTGGGAAGGGGCGGGCCGAGCAGGACTCTCGCGCCCCTTCGAGCGCGCCGCCCGCCGAGCCGTGAGAGGAGCGAGGTGCGGCAGGCTCACGCCGAGGCGCGGCGATGCCGCGGCAGCGCCGCCGCCGCGATGGTGGCGGCGACCAGCGCGACGGTGAAGATCTCGGTCGCGTGGTGCAGCTCGGCGATGGTGTCGGCCGTGCCGACCCCGTCGCGCGCGACCGCGGCCAGCACCAGGATGCCCGCCACTCCGCCCAGGTAGCGCATGGTGGAGAGCAGGCCGGCGGCGGTGCCGCTTCGCTCTGCCGGCGCCGCGCTCATCGACGCGGCCTGCGACGGCGAGGCGGCGAGCCCCATCCCCAGCCCCAGCACGACCAGGGGGACGATGAAGCTCTCCGGGGTGGCGAGCTCGGCGAAGCGGAGGAGGACCATGCCGGCGAGCGCGACGATGCACCCGACCAGCGCGAGCACACGCGCGCCCACCCGATCGGCGAGGCGCCCCGCGATGGGCGCCGCAATCACCATGGAGACCATCATCGCAACGACGATGCGCGAGGTCCCCGAGGCGCCGAGCGCGAACAGCCGCTCCAGCGTCGTCGGCAGCATGAAGAGCAGCGCATACATGCCCAGGTTGTGGAGCGCCACGACCAGCGCGCCGGCGAGGAGCGCGGGGATGCGCAGCAGGGTGGGGTCGACGACCGGCTCCGGCGTCCGCCGGGCATGTAGCGTCAGCGGCACGAGCAGTCCGACTCCGGCGCCCATGACCACGACGCGGAGCGCCCCGCCCAGCTTGGCGCCTACCACGATCGCGCCCAGCGAGCCTGCGAGGAGGAGCGTTCCCAGCACGTCGAAGCGAGGCCGACCGCGGGCCACCGGCGCCTCGCTGGGGGTGCGCGCCGCACGTCCGGCCAGCGCCGCCGACGCCAGCAGCACCGGGACGTTCGCGGCGAAGAGCGCGCGAAAGCCGAACTGCGACTCCAGGGCGCCTCCCACCAGCGGGCCCAGCATCGCCGCCACCCCCATCGCGGCGCCGAACATCCCGAAGGCCCTGCCGCGCCGCTCGGGGGGGAGCTCGTTGCGCATGAGCGCCGTCGCCGCCGGGACGATGATGGCGCCGCCGCACGCCATGATGACGCGAGCGCCGACCAGGGTGACGAGCTCCGGCGCCAGCGCGCCCACCGCGGAGCCGGCGAGGAAGACCCATTGCCCCAGCGCGAGCGCGCGGCGGTGCCCCACCAGGTCGCCCAGCTTTCCGCCGGGCGCCTGGAGGGTGATGCTGGCGACCAGGTAGCTGGTCACCAGGGCGTGGGCGAGCGCGGCCGGCGTGTGCCCGAACGCGCGGCCGATCGCCGGCAGCGCGACGGCGATCATCGTCGAGTTCAGGGGCGCGAGCGCCGCTGAAAGGGCGAGCGCTACGAGCAGGCGGCGCGTGGCGCGATCGTCCACCGGCGGCTGCGGCTCAGAGCACGGTGACTTCGCCGGCCGCGCCGTCCACGCGCACGCGCGCGCCGTCAGGGATGAGGCGCGTCGCCTCGCGCGTGCCCACGATGCCGGGGATGCCGTACTCGCGCGACACGATGGCGGCGTGGCAGAGCTGCCCGCCGCGATCGGTCACGATGGCGCCGAGCATCGGCAACACGACGTTGAAGTACGGCGCGGTCGTTCCCGTCACGAGCACGTCGCCCTGCTCGATGCGGTGGAAATCGCCGGCGCCGTCGATGCGACGCGCAGTGCCCTCGTAGACGCCGGCGTTGACGGCGATGCCGCGGATCACCTTGGCGGTCGAGGTCTTCTCCGACTCCTTGAAGAGGTTGCCGAGGACCGCCTCGACCGCCTTTCCTGCGCGCCGCGCCGGCAAGGGGAGGATGGCGGTGTCGGGCGGCGCGCCCGGCTCACCGCCGAGGAACTTCGGGCAGTCCGCGGCGGTCTTGGTGATGCGATAGTCGACGCGCTCGCGCACGGCGTCCGGGGGTGGTCCCTTGCCGGTCTGCAATAGCCCCACCACCTCGTCGCCGGTGAGGTCGACCGCGTGGGACGCGTCCTCGAGCAGGCCCTTGGCCGTGAGCCGCCGTCCGGCCTCGAGCAGCGCGCGGCGCGCGATGCCGATAGCATAGCAGTCGGCGTAGAGGCCCCGCTCGTCGCGGAGGCGGTTGATGGCGCGCGCCTCCACCAGCATCTCGTCGAAGCGGCTGCGGTGCTCGGCGGGCACCGCGTCGCGCACCCTCTTCTCCTGCGCCTCGACGTTGGCGGTGGAGGTGTCGAAGCGACCGGCGACCGTCGCCCGGATCGCCTTGACCAGCATCTCCGGCTGCTCGCCGCAGGAGCGCTCGCCGATGCTGTAGCTGAGCGCGCGGTGCGAGACCTGATCGATGAAGGCGCGGGCGGCGTCGCCGACCTTGCCCGCGATGGCCAGCAGCGCGTCGAGCGTCCCCTTCCCGCCGTCACCACCGGAGAGCGCGGTCGTGGCCACCGCGTCCTCCCGGATCGCCGCCGCGAGCGTCTCCAGCTCCTCCGCCGAGAAGCCCAGCGAGATGCGCGACGAGCCGCGGAGCAGCCCCAGGACCTCGCCCGGGTCCTTGCCCGTCCACTCCATGGTGTGGGCGAGGAGGTCA
The DNA here is from genome assembly GCA_046596645.1 of Polyangiaceae bacterium. Lineage (GTDB taxonomy): Bacteria > Myxococcota_A > Polyangia > Polyangiales > Polyangiaceae > JBKJLX01. Next base: position 1,490 of record JBKJLX010000172.1, on the reverse strand, counting down.
CCTACCGGCACGATGCACGGGATCGTGTACTTGTGGTGCAGGTAGATCATGTCCTCGATGTGCGCGTCGCAGGCGCGCAGGTGCGCGGCCAGCGCGGAGTCATCGAGCTTCGATGGGTCGACGGCGAGCAGCTTGTCGTGCTTCGCGATCGCCGCCGGCTTGTCGACGCCGTCCCACTCCTCGAGGTCGCGGCGCCAGCGGCGGGTCTCGAACGCCGCCTTGCAGTCGCGGATGCGCGCGCGCATCCCCGGGTGGAGGCGGGTCAAGAGCCAGAGGATGATCTTCGGCGGCGGGCCCTTGGCGCCCGGCGGCGCGCCGAAGGGCGTCGGCTGCTGGTAGATGAAGCCGTTCACCACACGCATTTCCATGTGGCTGAGGAGGAGGCCGTAGCGGGCCGTCCCCTCCATGAAGCCCTTCTTGAACGAGCGCTGGAGACCGTCGAGGCCGAACTTCGGGAACGGCTTCGGAAAGTGGGCGGTCTCGAGCTCCCAGGGCCCCGGCCCGGGTGCTTCAAAGGTCGGCATCGTCATCAGCGGATCCCCCCGGCGTGCGCGCTCGCGTCCGCGCGAGCACCGGCACGATCCGCCACTACTACAGAATCGGAAGGGTCCCGTGAAGGGGACCCTCTGGGGCTGCTCGGCTCAGCGCCGCGGCGTCGTCCGCCGGGGCTTCGCGGCCGCCTTCGTCGGTCGAGCTCGCTTGGTTCCACCCTTCGCCGCGGCCCTGGGGGGCGGCTTCGCGGCCGGCGCCTTGTGCTGGCCGCTGGGCAGCCGGCGGCGGCTGCCGCCGAACCGGCTGGCCCAGTCCTCGCGTAGACGGCGCCGGTACCAGACGGCGACCGACACGTCCTCCTCCCCGGCCAGGACGTCGAGCTGGTCTCGCTCGACCTCGCTGAGACGCGTCCACACCTCGACCCGGCGGCGCTGGCCGTCGTCCTCCTGGCGCTGGAAGACGCCGGGGGCACCGCGGCGCGGCCTGCGAGCCTCCCACGCGCGGCGGACCACGACGCGGAACCATGAGGCCACGGGGCGAACGTCGTCCTCGCAGAGGAGGAGCAGCTGCTGGTGCTCCTCGTCGCTCATCATCACCACCACGCGCAGCGGCCGCTTCGGCCGCGCGGCGACCGTGAAGCTCGCCCGGGAGGGCGCTCGCCCGGGGCGCCCAGCGGCGCGTGCTCCCGCGGGGGCGCGCGTGCGCGGCGCCGGCCGGGAGGCGGGCCGGGCGACGGACGAGCCCTGGGCGAGTTTGGCCCGCGGTCGCGCGGTGGGACGGGTCGTTCGGGTTCGGGTCTTCAACATGTTCGCGGGGGCCTCGGGTGGCGGATTGGCAGTCGGTCAGTCGCACCACCCTCCACCCACGGCTCGACTTTCGACGCGGGACCGACTCGCCTACACCGTGCCCCCTGGCACGGGCGTCGTCCGTACGTTGCCGCTGAGGGTTTCCGCGGCTTTGATTGGCGGTGATGTCCCGCGCCGACGCTCGCACCGCAT
>JBKJLX010000709.1:0-21339 GCA_046596645.1 Polyangiaceae bacterium | reverse complement strand
ACCCAGAAGACGCCGGATGAGCGCGGCGGCGTGAACCCGTGCCTCACCAAGGACCCCGGCTGGGCATCTACGACGGCTGGGTGCGCTCCCCGTCGATCGGACAGATGACCCTGCCGGGCCGCGGCGGGGTGACGAAGAGCGGGTCGTTCGACGTCGTGTTCCACTTCCACGGCCACGAGGCGGCGCGGAAGGAGTTCGTGAAGGTCATGGACGGCGCGGTGCTCGTCGGCATCACGCTCGGCATCGGCAGCGGCGCCTACTCCAGCGCCTTTTCCAGCCCCGGCGCCTTCAAGGACCTGCTCGCCAGCGTCGAGCGCGGCGTGGCCGACGCCCGTGGCCTGAAGGAGGCGAAGGTCCGCAAGATCGCGCTCTCCGGGTGGAGCGCCGGGTACGGCGCGGTGGAGATGATCCTGCGCCAACCTCTCGGGCGCCGTGTCGACACCGTCTTCCTCCTCGATGGCCTCCACGCCGGCTACGGCCCCGACGGCGCCCCCAGCGCCGCGCAGCTGGAGCCGTTCCTCGAGTTCGCGCGCAAGGCCAAGGGCGGCGAGAAGCTCATGTTCGTGAGCCACTCCTCGATCATCCCGCCTGGCTACGCGTCGACGACCGAGACCGCGAACTGGCTGATCATGAAGCTGGGCGGCAAGCCGAAATCGGCGTCGGGGCGCAACTCGGATCCGATGGGCCTCGAGCTGAACAGCAAGTGGGACTCGGGCGGCTTCCACGTGCGCGGGTACGACGGCAACGACAAGATGGATCACTGCGCACACTTCGGCCTCTTGAAGGATGCGCTGCGCATCCACCTCAAGCCTCGCTGGCAATCTCCCAAGGGCTCGGCTCCCAAGGGCTCGGCTCCCAAGGGCTCGGCTCCCAGGGGGTCTGCGCCCAACCCTGTGACCAAGAGCGGCGCTGCGAAGGCCACGCCATCCGGGAGCCAGGCCGCGGCGCCCTCTCTGGGGTGATCGGCGCTCGGTCGATCGGCGCTGCGGCGATCGGCGCTGCGGCGATTGGCGGGCTGACCGTTCGAGGTCAAAGGGTTCGCGAAAACCGCGTGGCCGCTCCGGCGGGGTCGGATATAGGTGCTCGCATGGCGTCGGCTCGCTCGAAGACCGCTCCGTCACTCGACGAGGTGCTCGACTTCCTGGGTCACATCTGGAGCGTGGACCACGCCCTCCAGAGCCTGTCGAAGCGGATGTCGGCGCAGAGCGGCATCACCGGCCCGCAGCGCCTGGTGCTGCGCCTCATCGGCGCCTTCCCGGGGAGCGCAGCCGGGCAGCTCGCCGACAAGCTGCACCTCCACCCCAGCACGCTGACCGGCGTGTTCGGCCGACTGGAGGAGCGCGGCTGGATCAAGCGCTCGGCGGACGACGCCGACAAGCGCCGCGCGATCTTCACGCTCACGCGCCGCGGCCTGGTGATCGACGGCAAGACCGACGGCACGGTGGAGGACGCGGTGCGTCGCACCCTGGGTCGCACCTCGCCCGCCGACCTCAAGGCGGCGGCCAGGGTGCTGAAGGCGCTGGCAGAGGAGATCCAGCAGATGACGCAAGAGGGCGGCTGACCGCTGGCGGTCCCCCGATGCGGAGCCCCGGGGGACGCGGCGCCCGAGCAACCCGTGGTGTAAGCTCCAGCCCCATGGCGAGCACGGCAGCGAGAGCGACGCGGCGAGCGGCTCACGCAGCCCCGCAGGCCGCCGCGGCGGCTGGCCCTGCCGCCCGGGTGGGGCCGGTCGACGTGGACGTCCGCACCGCGTTGAAGGAGGCGGGGCTGCGGGTCACCGTCCAGCGGACGGCCGTCCTCGCCGAGCTGGCCCGCTCGACCGAGCCGGTGAGCCACGCCGAGCTCACCGAGCGGCTCCTCCCCCTGGGCATGGACCGGGTGACGGTATGGCGGAACCTGACGACGCTCGTCGAGGCCGGCCTGTGCGCCCGCACCGACCTCGGTGATCACACCTGGCGCTTCGAGCGCACGCGGGGCGGCGCCGACCACGGCACCAGCGGCATTCACCCGCACTTCGTGTGCATCGACTGCAAGAAGGTCAGCTGCCTCCCCGAGGACGCGGTGTACCTGAAGTCGGGCGCCGCCCGCGGCTCGGTCGTGCTCGAGGTCCACGTGAAGGGCCGCTGCGACGACTGCGTGGAGTGACGGGGGTCCCTTCGCGTGAGCGAGGTCGGGGAGCGGGTCGACGCGGCGAACCGCGAGGCGGTGCGGCGCATGCTGGTCGCCTCGCCCTCGTGGACCGGCGTGGTGCGCGCGCGGCACGCCGCCCACGGGCTCGGTGAGCGCGAGGTGTGCCTCGCTGGTCCCCGCGTGAGCTGGGCGCAGGCCACCGATCTGCAGCGGCGCGCGGTGATCGAGGCGGCGCTCTACGAGCGCTGGGAGGAGAACGAGGAAGACGCGTGGGGTCTGTGCGCCGAGGGCGGCGTCTCCCTCTCCAGCACCCACGATCGTGGCGGCGTCGCGCCGGCCGGGCTGGGCGTGTCGCCCTCGACGCCGGTCCTGACCCTGGAGGACCGCGCCACCGCGCGCCGGGTGTGGTCGGCCATCGACGCGACCGGCAGCACCGGCGCTGCCCGCGCGCTGGAGCCGCTCGAGGTGCGCCTGGAACGGCGGCTGATGATGCGCGACGTGCTGGGCCCGGCGCTCGACCGCGCCGCCGACGTTGCGGGCACGCTGGAGGTGGTGCCGCTCTTGGCGCGCGCGCTCCACCGCGGCGACGATCTGGGCGTGCGCGTCGAGGCGCTGCAGAGCCTCCTGGCGGCGGAGCTGGCGCGCCACCTGGTGCGCGCTGGGCTCCCGCGCGGCGAGCTGACGCTGGTCCTCGATCACCTGGCGATCGACGGCGCGCTGGCCGCCGCGCTGGCGCTGGGCAGCGCCCGCTCGATCCCCGGCGCCGCCGCGGGCGTGCGGTGGTCGACGGTGATCACGGCCATGGCGCAGGGCGGGCGCGTCTTCGGCGTCCGCGTCGCGGGGATGGGCGAGCGCTGGGCGACGACGCCCCTCGACCCCTCGTCTCTGGTGCTGGGGGACCTGGGCGACCGTCCGCTGGTCCAGTGCATCGGCCTCGGCGCGCTGGCCTGGCCGGCGGCGCCGACGCTGCTCGCGGCCTACCGCGGCGGTCGGGCCGAGCTCGCCGAGCGCGTGCACGCCATGCGGTCGGTGACCATCGCCGACGACCCGCGCCTGACCGTGCCGCTGCTCGGCTTCGAGGGCGTGCGGGTGGGGATCGACGTCCGGCGCGTGGTGGAGACCGGCCTCGAGCCGCTGCTCGCCAGCGTGGATGCGCAGACCGGGCCGCGCAGCGCGCCCATCGGCGCGTTCGTGGCCGCGCTGGAGGCGTTTGCGATCGAGGTTGGCGTCGATCGGGGAGACGGCGCCGACGTCGAGGTCGAGGTCGAGGCGTGACTCCCAGCGACCATCCCCGCACCAGCTCCTGGCTGCCCGACGCGCCTGTGCCGCCCCGCACCATCGACGAGGCGGTGGAGCGGGTCCCCGACGCGACGCTGGCGGTGATCGGCGCGCCGCGCGCGGTGGCGGCGGTCGAGGTCCGCCGCGCGCTGGAGCGCGGGCTCGACGTCCTGATCGTCGGCGAGGGTCTCACCCCCGAGGCGGCGCTCGCCGAGCGGACCTTCGGCGCCGATCGCGGCCTGGTGGTCACCACCGAGGACGCGCTGATCGACGGCGTGGTGATCCGCGGTGCGCTGCTCGACGTCGCCTGCGGGCCGCTGGGCATCGTCGGCGCCGACGTCGGCGCGGCGGTCGAAGCGGCCGCGATCGCCGCCCGCGCCGGCTTCGGCGCCACCCAGGTGCTGGTGGTCGGCGACGGGGACCTCGACGAGGCGGGCAGGGGCGTCGCGGCGTCGGCGGCGATCGCGCGCCTGGGGGCGGACGCGTCGACGGCGGCCCTGGTTATCGCGGGGGCGGGGGACGCGCGCGTCCTGCGCGCGCTGCAGCACGCGTGCGTGGCCACCGGCAAGGCGACCATCGTCTGCGCCTTCGACGGCGAGGCCCGGCGTGGCATCGGCTGGGAGTGGATCGCGTCGCTCGGCGAGATCCCGCGGGCGCTGGTGCGCCTCGGCGTCGACCCCGCCTCGATCGACGTGGCCCGCGAGCCCGCGCGCCCCGCGGGGCTCGTCCTCGGCGCGTGCTCCTCCTCGTCCCTCGCGCACGAGGTGGTGTCGGTGCTGATGGCGGCCGGCCTCGACGTCGCCTCCAACGTCCCCCACGCCGGCGTGCTCCCCGAGGACGTCGGGGGTCACACCGTGCTGGCCCTCGGAGCCGCCAGCGCGCGCGCGGCCTGGCTGCGGAGCTTCGCCATCGACGACCTGGTGAGCGCGGTGGTGGTCGACCTGCCCGCCACCGACGCCGCGGAGGCCGACGCGGCGCCCCTGGTCGCGGCCCTGCGCGATCTCGCGGTGGCCGCACGCGCGGTCGGTGGGGAGGTGCGGATCGCGGTCTCGCGCCCCCGCGGCGCGCGGAGCCTCCCCGGCGTGCTCGATGGCGCGCTGGAGGCGATCGGCGCCACCGTGGTCGAGGGCGCCGCCGCTGCCGCGCGCGTCGCCCTCGATGCCCCCTCCGCCGTCGTCGCGCGCAGCCTCTTCGCCGGCCGCCCTCTGTCGGTGGTGACCCTCGCCGCCGACGACGTCGCTGCGTCGCTCGCGACGCGCGGCGTGGCCGTCCTCCGCACCGTCTGGATCGCCCCTGCCGGCGGCGACCCTCGCATCGCGCGTCTGGTCGGCCTTCTCCGCTGAGGGGAGGTCCTTTCGCAGTCTCGAGCGCAGCCGCAGCGCGGAGGGCCGAGCGGGCCGCGGCCGAGAGGCGAGCGCGGAGGGACCGATGGCTGCTACCAAGTGGCATGGACGACCGCGCGGCCCTCCTCGACGATCCCCAGCTCCGCGGGTTCCTGCCCCTCCTCTACATCGCCTGGGCGGACGGCGATCTGACCGACGCGGATCGATCGGCGATCGCCGGTCAGCTCCGCCAGCGGCCGTGGCTGCGCCCGGCGGCGCGGGTCGCCCTCGATCGCTGGCTGGACGCGTCGGCGTCGCCCACGCCCACCGAGCTCGCCGCCGTGAAGCGGACGCTGGAGGCCGCGGTCGGCACCCTGCCGGCGGAGGGGCGGCGCTCGCTCGCCCAGCTCGCCGCCGCGCTCGCCGGCCCGGGGGAGAGCCAGCGCGAGACGGCGGAGGCCTCTGCGGAGATCGCCAAGCTGCTGGCCATCGACGCGCTCGCGCCGGCCGCCGAGGGGGTGGAAGCACCCGTCGTCGAGTCGATGCCACGCGAGGTGCTGGACGTCGTCGCCCTCGCGGGCGCGCGCGACGGGGCACACGCCGACGTGCGCGCGCGCGTGCGGGCCTTCCTCGACGATCCGGGCAAGCGCGCCTACGGGCTCTCCCCTGCCGACCACCGCGCGCGCGTCCGCGGGTGGCTGGCCGAGCTGGCAGGGGCGGGTCTCGGGCGCCTCGCGTTTCCGGGCGTCACCAGCGACGTGCCCGATCTGCGACCGTTCATGGTCGCCTTCGAGACGCTCGCCCACGGCGATCTCTCGCTGCTGGTGAAGGCTGGCGTCCAGCTCGGCCTCTTCGGCGGCAGCATCTACACGCTGGGCACCGAGCGCCACCGCGCCCTCCTGCCCGACGTCGCCTCTCTCGCGCTCCCCGGCTGCTTCGCGATGAGCGAGATCGGGCACGGCTCCAACGTCTCCGATCTCGAGACCACGGCGACCTACGACGCCGAGACGCGCGAGCTGGTGATCCACACGCCGGCCGAGTCTGCGCGCAAGGAGTGGATCGGCGGCGCCGCGCACGACGCGCGGATGGCGACGGTGTTCGCGCAGCTCGAGGTGGGCGGAGAGCGGCACGGTGTACACGCGGTCCTGGTCCCCATTCGCGGCGCCGACGGCGCCCCGCTGCCGGGGGTGCGCGCCGGCGACTCCGGCCACAAGATGGGCCTCAACGGCGTCGACAACGGGCGGCTGTGGTTCGACCACGTCCGCGTGCCGGTCGGCAACCTGCTCGATCGCTTCGCGCAGATCGACGACGCCGGCCGCTACCTCAGCGCCATCACCAGCCCCGGCCGGCGCTTCTTCACCATGCTCGGTACGCTGGTCGGCGGGCGCGTGTGCGTCGGCAGCGCCGCGGTGTCGGTGGCCGAGGTCGCGCTCGCCATCGCCGTTCGCTACGCGACGACGCGGAGGCAGTTCGGCCCGGCGCCGGGCCGCGAGGTGCCGCTCCTCGTGTACCCGACGCACCGCCGACGCCTCCTCCCCGCGCTCGCCCGGTCCTATGTCCTCCACTTCGCGTTCGAGCGCCTGCGCGCGCGGTTCGTCGAGGTGAACGCCGAGGCCGAGCCCGATACCCGTGAGCTGGAGGCCGAGGCGGCGGGCCTCAAGGCCGTCGCCAGCTGGCACGCGATCGAGACGGTGCAGCAGTGCCGCGAGGCGTGCGGCGCCCAGGGCTACCTCTCGGTCAACCGCCTGCCCGACCTCAAGGCCGACAGCGACGTGTTCGCGACCTTCGAGGGCGACAACACCGTCCTCCTCCAGCTGGTCGCGAAGAGCCTGCTCACGAGCTTCAAGAAGCGGCTGGAGGACGGCGGCGTCGGTGCGGTCCTCCGGATGCTGGGCGGCGCGGCGGTCGCCGCGGTGCGCGAGCAGAACCCCATCGCTCGCCGCGACGGGTCGCGCGAGCACCTGCGAGGTCGCGAGGTCCAGCTCGCCGCCCTCGCGCACCGTCGCGACGTCCTCACGCGGAGCCTGGCCGGCCGCCTCCGCAAGCGCATCGCGGCCAGCGGCGATGCGCACACCGCGATGCTCGAGGTGCAGGAGCAGCTCGTCGCCGCGGCGCGCGCCTACGTCGACCACCTCGCCCTCGCCTGGTTCGAGGCGGAGGTGGCGCGCGTGGAGGACGCCCCGACCCGCGCCGTGCTCCAACGCCTCGGCGATCTGCACGCGCTCTCCACGCTGGAGCGGGAGGCGGCCTGGTACCTGGAGGACGGCTACTGGGAGGCCAGCAAGGCGCGGGCGGTGCGCAAGGAGGTGGAGGCGCTGATGGCCGAGGTCGCGCCCGCGGCGCGCGACCTGGTCGACGCCTTTTCCATCCCCGACGCGTGCCTCGCGGCGCCCATCGCGTTCTTCGATCCGGCGCACCCGCCGACGTGAGCCGCGCGCCCGCTACGCACCCTTGAAGCTGGGATCGCGGCGCTCGGCAAAGGCGCCGATCGCCTCCGCCAGGTCCTCGGAGGGGAGGAACGCGGCGTTGTGGAGCGCCACGTGGCGGAGGCCGTCCTCCACCTGGCGTCGGACGCCCTCCTCCAGCACGCGCTTGGAGCCCTGGACCGCGAGCGGCGGGTTGCGGGCGATCCGCTCCGCCATCGCGCGAGCGGCGGCGAGGACCTCGTCCTGCGTGGGCAGGACCTGGTTCACCAGGCCGATGCGCAGGGCGCGCGCGGCATCGATGTCATCGCCAGTGAGGGCGAGCTCGCGCGCCATCCCCTGGCCCACGATGGCGGGCAGGCGCTGCAGCGTCCCGACGTCGGCGACGATCGAGAGCTTCACCTCGCGCACCGAGAACTTCGCGTCCTCGCTGGCGAGGCGCACGTCGCAGGCGGTCGCCAGGTCGACGCCGCCGCCGATGCACCAGCCCGAGATCGCGGCGATCACCGGCTTCCTGCAGTCGGCCACCGAGGAGATGGCGCGCTGCATGCGGCGGATGGTGGCGTGGAGGCGTTCACGATCCGCCGCCAGCCGCGGGCCGTGGAGCAGCAGCGCGGCCAGCTCCGCCCCCATGCCGAGGAGGTCGAGCCCTACGCTGAAGGAGCGACCGGCCCCGCGCAGGACCACGGCGCGTACCGCCGGGTCCTCATCCAGCGCGGCGAAGACCTCAGGCATCTCCCGCCAGAACGCCGGGCCCATCGCGTTGCCCTTGCCGGGGCCGATGAGCTCGACCTCGGCCAGGGCACCGGTGCGCGTCACGCGCAGCGACACGCGGGCCTCCTCAGGAGCCGTCACGCGGATGGACCCTCCAGCCCCTGCCGGCGGAGGAGCGCGTCGAGCTCGGGATCGCGGCCGCGGAAGGCGCGGTACAGCTCCTCGGGGTCGGCGCTGTCCCCGCGCTCGAGGACGGACCTTCGGAACGCCATGCCGACGTCGCGGCTGAGCACGCCCTCTTCCCGGAAGCGGCCGAAGGCGTCGGCGTCCAGCACCTCGGCCCACTTGTAGGAGTAGTAGCCGGCGGCGTAGCCGACGGGGCTGGCGAACAGGTGACCGAAGCTCGCCACCATCGCGTAGGAGGGCGGCAGCTCGGCCGTCAGGTGCTCGGCGAGCACGGTGCGCGCCATGGCGATGGGGTCGCCGTCACCCTCGGGGTCGAGATCGCAGTGCAGGGCCAGGTCGAGCTCGGCGTAGCCGAGCTGCTGCATCTGCACGCTGGCGGCGCGGAACTGGCGGGCCTTCAGCATCTTGTCGAAGAGCTCGTCGGGCAGGCGCTCGCCGCTCTCGTGGTGGTGGGCGAAGAGGTCGAGCACCTCCCGCTCCCACGCCCAGTTCTCCATGATCTGGCTGGGCAGCTCGACGAAGTCCCAGGCGACGTTGGTCGCGGCGAGGCGACGCACCGGCACGCTCGACAGACAGGCGTGCACCAGGTGGCCGAACTCGTGGAACAGCGTCTCCACCTCGCGGTGGGTGAGCAGCGCCGGCCGGTCTCCGATGGGCGGCGTGAAGTTCGCCGACACCAGGGCCACGTGCGGCTTCGCCGGCGGGTGGCCGATGCGAAGCGGGCTCATCCACGCGCCGCCGTTCTTCGACTCGCGCGGGTGGAGGTCGACGTAGACCGTCGCCAGGCGCGATCCGTCGCGGTCGTCGACCAGGCGGTAGCCGAGGGCGGACGGGTCCCAGGTGGCCACCGCCTCGTCGCGCACGAAGCTGACGCCGTACAGGCGCTGGAGCACGGTGAAGATGCCGTCGAGGGCGCGCGGGACGGCGAAGTAGGGGCGTAGCGCCTCCTCGTCGAAGTCGTGGCGCGCGCGCCGCATCTTCTCCGCTGCCCAGCCGACGTCCCACGCCGACAGCTCGGGCAGGCCCAGCTCCCTGGCGTGCGCCCGCAGATCGCTGCGGTCGCGATCGAACCAGCGCGTCGTCTTGTCGCGCAGATCCTTCACGAACCTGCGCGCGCGCTCGCCGGTCTTCGCCATGCGATCGGCGGTCGTCAGGTCGGCGAAGGTGTTCTTGCCCAGCAGCTTCGCCTTTTCCCGCCGCAGGCGGAGGATGTCGCGGAGCAGCGCCCGGTTGTCGTGCGGACCGCTGCTCGCCCGCTCGTTGTAGGCGCGCCACAGCGTCTCGCGCAGGCCCCGATCGGCCAGGTAGGTGACGGCGGGGACGTAGCTCGGGGCGTGGAGCGTGAAGCGCCAGCCGGTCTGCCCCTTGTCGTCGGCCGCAGCGCGCGCGGCCCGCAGCGCCGTCTCGGGGAGGCCAGCGAGGCGCGATTCGTCGGTCACGAGCAGCTCGTAGGCATTGGTCGCGTCGAGCACGTTCTGGGCGAACTTGGTGGTCTTCGCCCCGAGCTCCACGTCGAGCGCGCGGAGGCGCTGCTTCTGGTCGGCGGGCAGGCGCGCCCCATCCCGCTCGAACTCCTCCAGGATCTTCTTGAGGTGCCGCGCCTGGAGGCCGTCGAGGGCGCTCGCCTCCTCCGTCTCCGCGAAGCGCCCGAGGACGCTCCACAGGCCGTCGTGGAGCGAAAACCCCGCCCAGAAGTCGCTCACCTTCGGCTGCGCGATGGCATACGCCTCGCGCAGGGCCGGGCTGGTCGCCACCGCCTCCAGGTGCTCGACGACGCCCCAGGTGTCCTCCAGCGGGCGCGTCGCCTCGGCCAGCGCGGTCAGCACCGACGCGTAGCTCGGCGTCCCCGGCTGGGCGGCGATGGCCTCGATCCCGTCGCGGGCACGCTGCAGCACCGCCTCGGTCGCCGGCACGACGTGCTCGGGCCGGATGCGATCGAACGGGATGTCCTCGTGCTCCTCGAGCAGCGGGTTCGCCATGCGCCAAACGTCGCACGGCCCCCGGCCCCGAGCCACAGGATGCGCCGACCTCGTGCCGACAACTTGCCCGGTGGGCCCAGGTTGGCTAGCGCGGGGCCTGCGGTGTGCTCCACCGCGGGAGGGTCTCCACCATGCTTCGCTCGCTTCCACGCCTTCGCGGCCTCGCCGCTCTCGCCGTGCTCGCCGTCACCGCCTCGGCCTGCCTCGGCGGCTTCGACGTCGGCGCCGGCGACGTCGCCGTCTTCCGGGTCGGTTTCACCGAGGTCGCCCTGTCCGACGGGTGCTACCCCGACGACCAGCCGCCGGAGGACGAGGGCGACTCCACCAACCTCCGCTCCGGCTCCACCATCCTCATCTACGCCGCCGCGGCGGAGGACGCAGAGCCGACCTACTACCTCGACACCGGCGGCGTCGTCCTCGAGGGCACGGCCGGCGAGGACGGCGTCTACTCCTTCACCGGGACCTCGAAGGACGTGCAGTCTCTCGGCGGCACGACCATCACCGACGTCGATCACGACGGGCAGGACGACTACAACGGCGACACGCTGGTCGACGCCGACGGCGACGGGCTGGGCGACGACACCGACGACGACTACGTCGACGCCGACGGCGATGCACTCGACGATCGCTTCGAGGACGACTACGTCGACTCCAACAACGACGGCATCGAGGACCGTCAGCCCATCGCGCTTCCGTCGGACACCAAGCTGGTCCAGAGCACCAAGTACGCCGTCTCGATGAACGTCACCGAAGAGGGTTGCTCTGGCACCTTCGAGCAGGTGACCTCGTCCAAGTGCGACGGTCCGAGCTGCGCCACCTTCGAGGGCACCGAGTGCAAGGCGACCACGACCTTCGTCGGCGTCTGGGTGGAGGACGCGACGGTCGACGTCGCCATCGGCAACGACAGCCCGGGCGACGGCTGAGCCGTCACACGTGGACCGTCCCTTCGGCGACGGTCCACGTGGTCGCGCACGAGCCCGGGCGTGTCAGGCGGGCGACGTCATGGCGACGATGTTCTCGAGGGCCTGCGACGCCGCGCCCTTCATGAGGTTGTCGATGGCGCAGAGCGAGACGAAGCTGCGCCGCTCGGCGCTGGCGCGCGCGCCCACGATCGCGCGCGAGGTGCGGGCCACGGCGGCGATCGTCGCCTCCTCCGGCGTCCGCACGCGGACGACATCGGATCCGGCGTAGGCGGCGACCAGGGCGGCCGGGATCGCCGCCTCGTCCACCCCGCCCAGCAGCGACCCGAAGGCGGTGGTGATCAGCCCGCGCGAGAGCGGCAAGAGGTGCGGAGCGAAGGTCACCTGCACCGCGGCGCCCGAGGCCCGCGCCAGCGCCTGCTCCATCTCCGGCACGTGCTGGTGATCGACGACGCGGTACGCGGCGACCGACGACTCGACCTCGGTGAAGAGGTAGCGCTCCGCCACCTTGCGTCCGGCGCCGGTGACGCCGCTCTTTCCGTCCACGAACACCTGCGGGGCGACCAGGCCCGCCGCCAGCAGCGGGGCGAGCGACAGGATCGCCGCCGTCGCGTAGCAGCCCGGGTTCGCCACCAGCCGCGCGTCGCGCGCGGCCGGCGCGTCGGCCGCGGTGCGCGGCAGCTGGGGCAGGCCGTAGCGCGCCTCGCGGAGGAGGTCGGGCCGCGGGTGCTCGAAGCCGTACCAGCGCGGGTAGGCCGCGGCGTCGATCAGGCGGAACGCCCCCGAGAGGTCCACCACCCGGCACCCCAGGTCGAGGAGCCGCGGCACCAGCCCGAGCGACGCCTCTGCCGGCGTGGCCAGGGCGACTATCCGCACGCTGGGGGCGACCGCGTCGATCGCGGACTGCGGCTGGACCACCAGTTCGGCGGCCGCGCCCTCCAGCTCCACCCGATCGCCGAGCCGCTCGCCCTTCCAGCGGTCGGCGACCGCCGCCACCAGCGAGAGGGCGGGGTGCGCGGCGATCAGGCGGCACAGCTCCATGCCCGAGAAACCGCTGGCACCCACCACTGCGACCGTTGTCTTCACGCGGCCGGCGTCCCGCGAGCGACGGCTGGCGTCAACCGACGGAGGTCCCCTCCACGTCTCATGGAAAAGCGCGTCCACGGGCTCCACGAGTTCCGGAGTGTCATCTTCCGCCGGCACGAGGAGCTGCTCCGCGCGCTCGCCCAAGAGCAGAGGCCCGAGCGCGCTCGGCGTGCGCCACATTGTCGTCTGCGGCGTGGCGACGAGCTGGCCGTCTACGCCTGGACTACGACGTCAGCTCGGGCGAGACCTTTCAGTACGATCTCGACGAGGATGCCTTCGTCCCCTGCGTCCAGGAGGAGGCCACCCGGTAGACCGCGACACGCGCCGGCGGAGATGGCGCTTGACCGCCCCCGGGCACCTTTGCCAAGGTTCGCGGTGGAGAGCTGTCCGAGCGGCCGAAGGAGCCTGATTCGAAATCAGGTGTACCGAGAGGTACCGTGGGTTCGAATCCCACGCTCTCCGCCGGTGCCCCTATCAGGGGCCGCCTGGTGACCCCTTCTGGGGGCCGCCGGGGCGATCCCCGACCGGATCGCCTCAGTTCATGCACCTGGAGAGGTGACCGAGTGGTCGAAGGTGCAGCATTGGAAATGCTGTGTACGGGTAACCGTACCGGGGGTTCGAATCCCTTCCTCTCCGCCGTAGTTCCTGCCGTCTCGTGCGCGACGGCCCCATGAAACCCGAGGAGCAGAGGGTCCCTGACGTCGGCCGCCAGGGGCACGTGCTCGACGTGCGCCAGAAGCTGTTCGTCGTCCTGACGGCGGTCTTCGTCACCTGCCTGGTCCTGGGCGACGTCACCGGGGGCAAGGCGTTCGTCACGCCGGTGGGCCCGGTCAGCGTCGGGATGTGGCTGTTTCCGGCCACCTTTCTCCTGACCGACGTGGTCAACGACTACTACGGTCGCGCCGGCGCCCGCTTCGTCACCCTGGTCGCCGCGGGGATGGCCGCGCTCGCCTGGCTGGTCCTGGTGGCCACCAGCGCCCTGCCGACCGACCCCGACAGCTATTTCCAGCACGGGGAGTACGCGAAGATCTTCGGCGGCAGCGCCAAGCTCTTCGTCGCCTCCATCCTGGCCTTCCTCGTGGGCCAGCTCATCGACATCAGCGTCTTTCAGTACTGGAAGCGGCTGACCCGGGCCCGGCACCTGTGGCTGCGCGCCACCGGCTCGACGCTCATCAGCCAGCTGATCGACACCGTGATCATCAACGCCATCTTCTGGGGGGGCGTCGCCGACAAGACCCCCGGCTGGATCGGGGCCAAGATCGGGCGCGAGTACGTCATCAAGATCGTCGTCGCGGTGGCGCTGACGCCGGTCGTCTACGCGATCCACGCCGCGATCGAGCGCTGGCTCGCGATCGCGCCCGAGCGCCACGAGGTCGCGACCCCGCGGAAGGTCTGACGGGCGATCGGGGTCTGAGCGCCCGTTCCTGTGCGCGAAAGAGGCTCGTCTTCAGGCGGTCCGACCCTTGACAGGGCAACACCCGCCGGATACTCGTAGCGCCCCCTTTTGCCAGGGGCCGCGCCCGTTGCCGGGGCTGTCGTTCGTCTGGAGACTTTCCGCAAATGAATCCCGCCGTCCCGAAGACCTTCTCCGCCAAGCCCGCCGAGGCTGATCCGCAGCGCAAGTGGTGGGTCGTCGACGCCGAGGGGCAGCCCCTGGGCCGCCTCGCGAGCCGCATCGCGACCGTGCTGCGCGGCAAGAACAAGCCGACCTTCACGCCGCACGTCGACACCGGCGACTTCGTGATCGTCGTCAACGCGCAGAAGGTCATGGTCACCGGCCGCAAGGCGACGCAGAAGAAGTACTACCGGCACAGCGGCGAGCCCGGTGGTTTCCGCGAGGAGACCTTCGACAAGCTGATCCAGCGCAAGCCGGAGATGCCGATCAACAAGGCTGTCCGCGGCATGCTGCCGAAGAACATCCTGGGCCGTGAGCTCCTCACCAAGCTCAAGATCTACGGCGGTCCCGACCACCCGCACGCGGCGCAGAAGCCCGAGCCCCTGAAGTTTTAAGTAGAGTCTGAGAGCCAAGATGAGCACCGACACCAACCGCATCTACGCCACTGGCAAGCGCAAGACCGCCACCGCCCGCGTCTGGCTCATCCCCAGCGGCACCGGGGTCATCACCGTCAACCGCAAGCCGGCGGACGAGTACTTCGAGCGCGAGACCTCGCGCATGGTCATGCGCCAGTCGCTGGAGCTGCTCGAGGTCGTCGAGCAGTACGACGTCTTCGCGACGGTGCTCGGCGGCGGCCACTCCGCCCAGGCGGAGGCGATGCGGCACGGCATCGCCCGCGCCCTCATCGAGCAGGACCCGGAGCGTCGTGCCTCGATGAAGCGCGCTGGCTTCCTCACCCGCGACGCGCGGAAGAAGGAGCGCAAGAAGTACGGTCAGCCGGGCGCCCGCAAGCGCTTCCAGTACTCCAAGCGCTGACCGACGCGAGCGAGAGCTCGAGCCGAAAGGAAGGAGGCGGCGACCACGGGTCCGCCGCCTCCTTCGTTTTGTCGCGAGGGATTGCCCGCCGTTCGCCACCGTTGCATCGGTCTGGCGATGACCTCGCTGCGCGCCCTCACCCTGGTCCCCTCGATCGCTGCCCTCGCGCTGACCGCCTGCGGCGGCGCGACGCCGCCGACGATGGAGGGCAAGGACGGCATGCTGTCTCGCACTGCGGTCGCCCAGAAGTGCGAGGAGGCGGCGGAGGGGCACGAGAAGCCGTTCCTCGTCGAGTGGGACGCGACCGATCTGGCGAGCTTCGAGGCGCGCTCGAAGCAGGCGACGGTGTTCGTCAAGTACACCGGCTGCAAGCTGGAGGTCCTCTACGAGTGCAAGGACGAGACGAACGCGACGGCGTTCGGCACCTACGGCGTGCCCCAGCCCACCAGCGGCACGCGGCAGGGCTTCGACATCGAGAACGAGGGCGACCTCTACGCCAACCTTCCCCTCGGCGCCGCCAAGCTCGGCGGCAAGGTGTCGGCCGGTGAGAAGCTGCACCTCGAGTACTTCGTGTCTGCGGTCGCCACCGCCAGTCGCGACAGCGTCTACCGCGGCGAGCTGAAGGCGCACGCCGGCTGCGCCGAGGCCACCCACTACGTGTGGGCGTACAACCTCGGGGCCTTCGAGCTGGCGAGCGCGTCGAACCAGAGCGCCCAGGTCGACGGCTCGGTCGCCGGCTTCGGCGCCGGCGGCAGCCGCAAGAACAAGGAGTCGTCGCTGGGCCAGGGCGGCGATCTCGAGAGCTGCCTCACCAACGACCAGCGGTCGTGCCGCGTGCCGATCCGCCTGGCCCTCCGCAACATCAAGGACGGCGATCACCCGGGCGGCGCGTCGCCGATGGCGGGGCCGCCACCTGGGTCGGCGCCGGCCTCCGCGCACGCGGGCACGGTGAAGGCGCAGATGGAGTCGGCGCAGGCCACGCAGAACGCGGTCGGCCTCTACATCGAGGCCAACGGGAAGTTTCACGAGGACTACGACGGCAAGCATTGCCTGGCGCGCCTCGATCGCGCCATGCAGATCGACTCGCGCGTCACCGACATGCCGGGCAACGGCTACATGCGGCTGCGCGCGCTGTGCACGATGGCGGTCGGCCAGTGCGACGAGGGCAAGAACATCCTGCGCACCATGCTCAAGGGGCAGGACACCAAGCGCGTCGGGACCGACGTCGAGTTCGAGCGCACCGTCCGCAACGAGGCGAACCGGCTGTGCCCCGCGTCCACCGCGAAGACCGACGAGGAGAAGCTCACCCGCCTATCGCGCGAGGTGTCGAAGCAGGCCGAGGCCGGCGACGCCAGGGGCGCCAAGGTCCACTTCGCGACGATCGAGAGGCTCATCCCCCAGCTCCAGGAGCAATCGAAGAAGTTCGACCGCAACACCGAGGCCGGCAAGGACGACTCGCAGTTCGCGCACCGCGCGTCCCTCGCCGGCAAGGGCGCGCTGCGCGCCATCGTCCACGCGGTGGCCAAGGTCGAGGGCTGCCCTGCCGCGCTGCCCCTCCACCAGCGCGCCTACCGCCTCGACCTCCCGGGCATGAAGGCCGAGTCGGTCGACAAGATCGCGTCCGAGAACTGGAAGACGCAGATCGATCTCAAGCACGTCACCTGCAAGTGAACGCGACGAGGCGCGGGCGGACCATGCCGCTCCGCGCCTCGCGCTGACGCCCGAGGCGTCGGTCCCGGGCGGGACCGGCGCCTCGAGTCGCTCATGGCGTCACGGCGTGATGTCGACGGTGAGCGTGAACGGGACCGCCTGACCCTGCCCGAACTGGTCGACGACGAGGAAGAAGTCGCCGGCGGCGACCGCGGTGTACTCGATCGTCTCGGGGCTGGCCGGCGTGACGTCGGCGCCCTCGACACACGACCCCTGGACGTCGGCGCAATCGGTGATCAGGTAGAGCGACTCGTCGCCCGTTGCGCTGGACAGCGTCACCGTCAGCGTCTGCCCTGCGGTGAGCGAAACCGAATAGACGACATCGAGCCCGGTGGCGGCAAAGCCGGTGCAGGAGGGGACCCCGGGCGAGTAGTTCCCCGTCGCGCCGGACCAGGTGCCGTCGATCTGCCCCTCGGTGAGCGGAGTTGCGATCCCGCAGGTGTCGCCCGCGATGGGGACCACGCAGACCGCGTCGACGCAGATCTCATCTGCATCACACGCCGTCGTGGGGGCCTCGGCATCGGTGCAGTCGGGATCCGGCGCGCCGCAGGCGCAGTCACAGGTCGCGCCGTCGCTGTAGGCGACCTCCTCGCAGCTCCATGCTGCTGGCGCGGCACAGGTCCCGTCGTCGCGGCACACCGCTTCGCCCGGCGCCGCCCCGGGGCATCCGATCACCGTCTGGTCCGGATCGTCGCAGTCCGGATCGTAGGCACCGCAGCTGCAGTCGCAGCCGAATCCATCGTCGAAGAAGGCGGGACTGCACGTCCACGCCGCCGGCACGAACTTGCACTCACCCTGGGGGGTGCAGACCTCGTCCTCGGCGCATCCCTCGACAGGAAGCGGCTCCCCCCCCGGAGGCGGGGCCGAACCGTCGCAGTCGGCGTCGGGCGCACCGCACCCGCAGTCGCACACCTCGCCGTCACCGAAGGCGGCGTCGTCGCACGTCCAAGCGGGCGGGGCGCTGCAGGTGGCGTCGCTCTCGCAGAGCGCCGCTCCCTCCGTGGAAAGGTGCGGCTCTCCGCAGCCAAAGATGGTCTGCGCGGGGTCGTCGCAGTCGGGGTCGTAGGCGCCGCAGCGGCAGTCGCAGCCCAGGCCATCGGCGTAGAAGTTGGGATCACAAGTCCACGTCGTGGGGAACACGAACTGGATGGCGGCGTCCGCGAGCACGAGGCACTCGCCGCCCTCGACCGGGGTCGACTCGCCGTCCTCGTTCACCGCCACCTCCACCAGCTCGACGCCGGTGAGGGTGATCTCGGCGAAGGGGAACGCGTCGCCGTCCTCGTCGACGTCCATGAGGCCCGCCGACTGGAAGTAGACCCGCGCCGGAACTCCGTCGGCGTCGATGTCCTCGTAGACGACGACGCACTGCTCGCAGGTGACCAGGTTGGCGTTGGTGACGCTGGTCAGGTCGAACTCGTCGTCCTCGAACTCGTAACCCACGTCGATGCGATCGGGGACGCTGGGATCACCCAGATCCGGCGTGATGGATGCGGTGAGCCTCAGGGTGCCCCCCGGCAGCACGCCATCGCCGATGGTGATGGTCTCGCACGCGGGCGCCTCACCGCCTTGGCCCCCCGCTCCGCCGGTCCCGTTCCCGCCGCCGGTGCCCGGTTGCCCGCCTGTGCCCGGCTCCTCGCCGCCGGTGCCCGCAGTGGTCGTCACCGTCGTCACCGTCGTCACCGTCGTCACCGCGGCGGTGGTGGCCGCGGTGGTGCCGCTTCCGCCGGAACCGCCGTTCCCGCCCGCACCGTCGCCGTCGTCACCGCACGCACAGGCGAGCGTCCCGATGAGCGCGCAGAGCGCCGCCCTCCCCAACCCCATCATGATGTCTCTCCCCAGGTCGGATCCGCGTCGATACGACGCAGATCGGGGGGAGGCTCTCATGCCGCGTGCCGAGATGGAATGGGCCGATCATGAGGAACGGCGCCGGACCGAGCTCAGGCCCCCCACCACAGCATCTCGTGAATCGCGTCCTTGCCGAGGGTGAAGCGCACCTTCTCCCCCTCGACGTCGACCACGTAATTGCCGGCGTCGCCGCGCGTGGGGCTGGTCTCGGCGCGCGCGGCGCCGGCCTTCTCCGGCGCCGGCGCGTGCTCGAAGTACGCGCTCTTCACGAAGCCGGCGGCGGAGAGCCACATCGCCATCACGCCGGTGCGGGTGGGCCCGTGGAGGAGGAGCATCCTCCCCTCGCCGAGCCAGCGCGCCTCGAGCCAGCGGAAGCCGAGCTCCTCGAAGCGTTCGGGGGAGGGAAAGTCGTCCCCCACCGATCTCAGCTCGGGGACGTGCGCCTTGAGGTGACGGTGGAGCGTGTCGTAGCGGACCTTGGCGAGGCGGGGGATGCGGCGCCACGCTCCCGAAGGAGAGGGCGGCGCGATCACCGGCAGGGCGTCGGCGTCGAAGGTCGGCACCTCGACGTGCATGCGGTACCGGTCGCCGAGCGGCGTCTTGTCGATCTCATCGTCGGAGAGGGCCTTGAGCCACCACATGAGCGGCGCCAGCTCGCCGACGCCCGCGCTCGACGTGAGCAGCACCCGCGACTCCCACGCCGGGTTCCGAACCAGCCACCGCGCCCGCGCGGGCCGGGTGGCGACCACACAGGCGCCCGTCCAGACCGCGCCGTGCGCCACCACCAGCGCGAGCTTGGAGGTGCCGCCCGGGTCCTTCTCCACCATCCACCGGTCGCGCGCCACGCGGTCCAGCCGCGCCGAGACCCGGTGCACCGATGCGTCGTCGAGCCCCAGCTTCAGCTCGGGCGCGCCCAGCGCCTCGGGCCCCAGGCGGGCGAAGGTGGTCGCCAGCTCGCCCAGGTGGGCGCCGATGGCCGGGTTGCCGGCAGGATTCGCATCGGTGGCGCGCAGCTCGTCGAGCCTCGCGCCCTTGGGGTAAAGAGGAGCGAAGAAGGTCTGGAAAAGCGCCTCGGCCGACCAAGTCACAGGTCCCTCGATGAAGACAGCAAGGCGGGGTTGGGGCCCCGCCGCGCAGCTTCAGTGCCGGGGTGAGGGGGCATGCCCCCTCGAAACACAGCTCAAAACATCTTCTTGCGTTTGCTGCTCGAGAGGATGCCCAGCATCTCGCGGTACTTGGCGACGGTGCGACGCGCGATCTTGATGCCGTCGGTGTCCTCCAGGATCTTCACGAGCTGCTGGTCGGACAGGGGGTTCGACTTGTCCTCCTGGGCGATGATCTTCTTGATCGCCTGCTTCACGCTCTCCGACGCGATGTCCTCGTCGGCGAC
Source organism: Polyangiaceae bacterium (assembly GCA_046596645.1). Taxonomy (GTDB): domain Bacteria; phylum Myxococcota_A; class Polyangia; order Polyangiales; family Polyangiaceae; genus JBKJLX01. The sequence goes on along the minus strand of JBKJLX010000709.1, from coordinate 1,925 downwards.
GCGCTGGATCGACGAGTTGAAGAAGTACTTCAGCTCGAAGAGACCTTGCGTGTGCACGTACTTGTTCGAGGTGACGCGGGAGATGGTCGACTCGTGCATGCCGACCGCGTCCGCCACGTCGCGGAGGATCATCGGCTTCAGGTAGGCGACGCCGTTGTCGAGGAACTCGCGCTGCTTCTCGACGATCGACTCGGTGACGCGGATGATGGTGCGCCGGCGCTGCTCGATGGCGCGGATCAGCCACTGGGCGCTCTTGAGCTTCTCGCTGATGAACTCCTTGGCCTTGGGGTCCTTCAGCATCTTCTGCGCGAGCTGCTCGTTGATGTAGAGCCGCTGCAGACCCTTGTCGTTGTCGGCGACCACCCACTTCTCGCCGTCCTTCAGGACGTAGACGTCGGGGGTGATGGCGATCTGCCGCTCGTCGACCTCGGCGAAGTTGCGCGCCGGAATGCTCTCCAGCCGCTGGATCTCCTGGACCGAATCGTACACCTCCTCCAGCTCGATCTTCAGGGCCTTGGCGATCGCGCCGAAGTTGCGGCGCTCCACGTTGTGGAGGTGCTCCTTGATGATCGTCTTCTCGATGTCGTCGTAGGAGAGCGCCTCGGCCTGGACCATCAGGCACTCGCGAAGGTCGCGCGCGCACACGCCGATGGGGTCGAAGCGCTGGAGCATCGCGAGGACCTCGTGCGCGTCCTCCGGGTCGAGCTCGGCCTCCGCCGCCAGCTCCTCGATGGTGATGGGCGGCATCTTCTCGCCGTCGGGCCCGTCGCCGCGATCGAGGTCGAGGTAGCCGCGCTCGTCGAGGTTGCCGATGATGAGCAGCGCGAAGTGGCGCTCGTCGTCGACGAAGTCGCTCATCTGCAGCTGCCAGAGGAGGTGGTCGCGCAGCGTCTGCGGCTTGGTGAGGCTCGCCTCGATGGGCGGCATGTCCTCGTTGCCGCCGCGGCCGGTGGCCGGCATCGGCGTCTGCAGCTGCCGGTTCTCGAGGAACTGCTCCCAGTCGACCTCCTTCACCTGCTTCTCGAGGCCCTTGGCGACCATGTCGGTCTCGGCCTCGACGCGCTCGGTCATCCCGACGCGCTCCTCCGGCGGGACGTCCGTCGCGCGCATCGTCGGCGCCGTCGGGTCCATCTCGCGGCCGCGAGGATCGGTCCCGTCGTCGGCCAGCACCGGGTTGCCGTCGAGCTCCTTGCGGACCTCGTCGATCAGCTCCATGCGGCTGAGCTGCAGCAGCTTGATCGCCTGCACCAGCTGCGGCGTCATCACAAGCTGCTGCGACAGCTTGTACTGGAGCTTCATTTCCATGCCCATCGAAGCTCCTCCTCAGTTCGTATGCGGGCGAGCCGCGCGGCGAATCACGTTGTCAGGATACACGCGGCCCGGCTCCTTCGGCATGCGCCTTGCGCTCATCGAATGTGCAGGGATGTTGAATTCTATTCCCGGCGGCGCAAGGGCTCATCGCGTCACCGAGCGTCGATCACGCGCCGCGACCCCGTGACTTGTGCTCGTCGGCGCGCGGAGGCGGGTCACCGACCTCCAGCGAGGTGCGGCCGAATGCCACGACCAGCCCGTCTTCCGAGGCAAGACGCACCTCCAGGGTCTTGGCGCGGAGCACCGTGTCGTCCCGCACCACCCCGGAGAGGCGGATCGTGGTCGCCTCGAAGGAGCCGGCGATCTCGCCCTCGGAGACGAGCTCGTCGACCTTCGCCTTGCCCTTCACGCGCCCGGTGGCGCTGACCATCAGCGAGGGCGCCGCCACCTCGCCGTCCACGCTCCCGCGCACGGTGACCGGCACCGTCGAGCGGAGAGAGCCGGTGATCTCGGTCCCCTCTTCCACCAGGGTGCGCCCCGGGGCGGACGTCCCGCGCATGTCCTCGTCGCTCATCGTGGCTCCTCGCTGGCTGGCTCGCTGTCGGGGGTCGTCG
>JBKJLX010000708.1:0-28683 GCA_046596645.1 Polyangiaceae bacterium | reverse complement strand
GCTTCGTCGTGAACTTCAGGACGGCCGTGGAAGGGGCGCCGCCGGCGGCGGGGAGGACCTCCACGACGACGTGCCTTGAGGAGGCCCAGTCGGGCCCCAGGGCGGCCCTGACGTCTGCGACCCTCACCTCGCCGGGCCTGGGCTGGGGATGCGAGATCGGCGCATCAATCGTCATCGGAGCGCCCTCCGGCGTGGATCCTCCGCTGGAGACGGATCGTCTCGACCGCACCGAGCAGCTCCTGGGACCGGCGTCCGAGCAAGCCCGTGATGGACGCCACCTGGCGGAGAGCGCGCGCGAGGATCAGCGCTGTCCGCGGATTGTCGATGTGCTCGAGAAGTCGATGAACGAGCTTCTGCTGGGCTGTGGCCACGAGCATGCAGGAGTCGACCTGTTCGGCCGCGAGCTCGAGCAGGACCTTCTCGGCCGCGCTCGCACCAGGGTGAGGAATGAGGAGCCGCCGAGCACCCGCGGGGCCGGGCGGTGGCGGCTGGGCTGCCACAGGCAGGGACGAACGCACGGTCGGCTCCAGCGGAGCGCCCACCGCGCGTGCGCCGAGAACGCCCGCCACGTCAGCCGTGACGGGTCTACGTGATCTGGCCATGAGTCAGGATCTCAGCCGGGCCCGGAGAAAGGGAAGGGAGGCGGGAACGGGGGGCGGGGGGCAAGCGGGTCGAATCGCACGAGATCAGGGCGTCGCTCTCGCGCCTTCACAAGGAAATCCCTCACGATGCCGACAGGGTCGGGCAAGCTCGCCAGGACCAGAATCAGCCCTCCCAGCTCGGCATCCGTCCACGGCGAGCCCGCGGCGAGGGCCCCCGCCCCAGGACTTGCAGCTCCGTTGGCGGCGGCACTCCTGCTGGGCGGCATCGGCGGCGTCCCCACCGTGCTGAGTTGGCGGCGCAGCGACGCCCCGCCGACATCGCCAGTGGCACCCGCAGGGGTGATGTCACCTGGCCACGGGGGACCCTCGGGATTGGTCCTGAGCGTGGTTGAGGTGCCATGGCTCGTCGACCCCTTCAGGCGCGCGAGCAGCTCCGCCGCGGACAGCGTCGCTTCGGGCGCTGGAGCTTCGCGATACGAGGCCGCCGCCTCGGCGCTGGCGGCGGCCGGGTCCTGTTGGTGAGCCGACACGTCGCAGGGATCACCCAGCACGGATCTGCCCGCGGTCTGCAGGTCCACGTGGTCCGCCAGCATCTTGCCGATGATGACGCTCCAGTGGCTGGCCGACATCTTCTTCGCCTCGGTCAGGTCTCCGGGCCGGACCCTGCACTCGTCGTCGAGAACGGCGGTCGCCGCCAGTAGGTCCAGCAGGACGAGCTCACGCACGCGCAGCGCGAAGGAGCCATCGCGCTGGACGGTCTTGCCGCACACGCCGTGGGCTTTGCCGATTTGCTCCGCCACGGACTTCTGGACATTTTGTCCAGAAGTGGTGGTCGTCTTGGAGATGTCTGCGGCGATCTTGTCGTAGCGGGCTCCCTGCGCCTTGCGCTGGTTGAAGAGGAGGCCTCGCACGTAGCTGGCCTTTCGTTTCCCCAGGTTGCGCCGGCGGTACGGCGCGACCTCCAGCATGTAGGTCATCGCCTGGTCGACCGAGTTGACGTTCTCGAGCTGAACCACGGTGTAGGGGATGCTGCTGCGGTGGGCGATCGCGTACCGGTTGTGGCCGTCGACGATCACCGCCTTTCCGTCGAGCATGCAGTACTCGATGGGCTCGTAAACGACGCCAACGTCGACGATGCTCTTTTCAAGGGCACTGAACTCGTGGCCGGCGAGTGGCGGCATGACGTTCGCGAGATCCGGCAGCACGACGAGCTGCACCGAGCTGTACGGGGGCGCCTGTGCCGTGGGGACCTGCGTCACAGGCGCCCCCGGCGCAAGTAGCGGCGCATCTCGTAGCGCAGCTCGCGAACGCCTCGCGGCGAGTACATCTTGCTACGCGTGTCGTAAGCACCCGGGTCGCGCTTCAACCCGGCGGCAGTCGCCAGCTTGCCGACGAACGAGCGGGATGTGTTCAGCATCGCCGCGATCTCGAACGCCTTCATGTGGCCCTTCTTCTTCGTCATGGTCACCTCCGCGCCCCAGCTCGGCTTGACGCCGCCGGTGGCTGCAGTCAGGACGATCGGGGGTGATCCGGTGGTCGTCGCGGCCAAGAGACTGGTGGAGGGTGCGCTTCGCGCGACGGCAGACCCGGCCCGCTATCGGCGGGGACAAGCGTTGTTCCCGGCTGGGGTCGCGCTTTGCCTGCTCGACGTGGCGATGTGGTGGAACGATGATCTCGTCGCACGCAGCATCGCGAGGCTCCATCTCAGGATCGTCCTGGCATGCGTGAACGTTTCCATCTCGGAAGGCCGCGACCTCACGCGGCTCAGCGCCCCGTCGGAACCGGTGTTGGCCGGGCTCGCTTCTGAGCTGTTCAACGCGGAGCGCGTGCTCGGCGAGCCGCTACGCCCCGACCAGCAAGCTCTCGCACTGAGGAGTGTCCCCGAACTCGTCTCGAACGTCTGGCCCGTCGTTCGGTATCTGGCGTGTGACGTCGCCGCGGAGCAGGCCGGCGACCAGGTAGCTGTGCCGCTGCCGCCCCTCACGGCCGTGATGCAGACGATGATCGACGAGGTTCATTCTACGCGTCCTGAGGGACCTCTTGTCCCCATCTACCCCGCGCAAGCTGCCTCTTCAGGCCGGCAACCCATCGAAGCTCCGGAAGCGTTCAAGGCGCACCCGAGCGGCGAAGAGTCCTTGGGGTACGAGATCACCTGGCCGAAGGCGCACCGAAAGGGCGGTTTTCACCAGGGTACGCTGGAGCGCGTGGGGCCTTGTGGCTCGGTCTCTCCGTTTTCCGCGCGACTTTGGCAGGAGGCTTGCCTGATGCTCTTCGCAACATTTGACGCCGAGGGTCGATCGCTCCTCGAGGAAGCTGCGCGCGGTATGGCGTTCAGGATGAAGCTTCCGGGCGACCCGTCAGAGACCGCAAAGGAGGCCCTCTCGCGGCTGAACGCGAGGGAACGTGCGCCCCACACGGCCTGGCGTCCGGTCGGCGCCCCCGCGAAAGCAGCGGAGTACCTCTTGACCAGTCTCCGCAACGAGCTTCGCAACGTCGACCTGGGCAGCGTCCGTGTGGCGCCGGCCGCGTCGATCCGACGTGCGAAGTGGGAGAAAAAACTCCGCAAGGACGCTTCATCAGATGAGGTCGCAATCTGGCGTGAAACCGCTGCTGACCGTCAGCGGCACCACGTACGAGGATGTCTAACGCTGCGGGGGTACGCCCACGATCGGGGAGTCTCCCATCGAGCCGCGCAGGCCGCTCACCTCAAGTTGCGAGAAACCAGCCCGGCGCTCTTCCCGACGGCTGGGCGCGGGCACGCGGTCCAGCTCAACCGGTGGGCGGTTGCAGCACTCGACGTCGAACTCGGCGTCACTGCATCGACGGAGACGGAGACAGCGACGCTCACGAAGATCGCGCGCGCGGTGGGGCTGAGCCACAGGGACGTCGTCGACGCGGCGAAGGACGCGGGTCTTCCAACCGTGGGGCCGCTCCCTCTTAAGGATGCGCGCTTTCTCTACGGTGTCTTGCGGTCGCTGCACCCTCATATCGCGCGCTCCTGATGAAGGGGCGGACCTTCAAAACCGGCGTCGGATCAGCCCCGATCGTCCTCCAGCGTGAGACCACTGGAGGTTGCAATGAATCACAGGCTCAAGCTCGCGCTCCTGGAGCACGGGGACCATCAGTACGACGTCGCGCGCCGCCTGGAGATGTCCGAATCACGGCTGAGCCGGATCGTGCAAAATCGCGTGGTCGCGACCCAAACGGAACGCCAGGCCCTTGCAGAGTTCCTGGGCGCTAACGTCCGCGACCTCTTCGAGGGCGACCGCGGTGCCCGCTGATCAGCACCGACCCGCTCGTTGGCTTCGGATCGAGGCGGCGTCGGTCGTGCTCGACATCACGCCGGCCGCTCTCCTCCGCGCGCTCGAGCGGGCTGCGCACCGGGCCGGTGACGGCGGCATCGAGGCAGAACTCGACGGCGTCCGTGGCCGGAAACTCGGCCGCCGCTGGCGCGTCAGCTTGAGCGAAGCCTGGACGCGCACCGGCTGAGACCCCGGGGCGATCGCGCTACGCTCCGGCGTCTCGCGTGATCGTCCGCCCACGGAGTCATCCATGGCGAGTCGATCCAAAGGCTGGCGGTGGGCCACGCGGCGTGGTCGCCGGATCCTGATCATTGATTTTCTGTTCACGAACACGAACGGTCGCCCCGAGCGCTACCGGAAGGACGCTCCTGTCCAGATGGTGACGGCGACGGCGAGCGAGGCGCGTCGGCTCATGGCCTTCGCTGCCGAGCACGGCTTCGTCGAGTTCGGCTCCGGTACGTCGTCCGGCTCGTCGGCAACCCCGGTCGTCGCCTCTTCGAAGTCGACGTTCAAGGAGTTCGCCGAGGGCATGTTCGAGAGCGACTTCATGCCCTCGTACAAGCCGAGCACCCGGCGTCGGTACCGCGACCTGCTCCGCCAGCACGTGATGGCGGAGGTCGGCGGTCGTCGCCTCGACGAGATCGGGGCCAACGAGTACCGGGCCTTCGCCGTGAAGCTGAAGAAGGCGAAGGTGCAGTCGAAGGGACCGCTCAACCTTCTCCGCACCGTCCTCCGCGCCGCCGTCAGCGCGGAGGTGCTCTTGGCGATGCCGCCGCTCCCGGGCGGTCTCACCAGGGACTCGAAGAAGCTCCCGCAGGCGCCGGGGTACGAGGAGGTCGCGACGCAGATCGCGGCGTGTCCTCCGTGGCTGCAGGTCGCGATCGGCCTGGCCGCCTACGCGGGTCTCCGCTCGGGGGAGATCCGGGCGCTCCAGGTGCGACACCTGGACCTGAAGGCGAGGCGCATCCACGTGGAGCTCGCCCTCAGCGACGACGAGGTGACCACGACCAAGTCGGGAGACGAGCGCTGGGCTCCGATCCCGGAGCAGCTGGTGCCCCTGCTCGAGTCAGCGCGGCGCCTGAAGCTCCCGACGGCGCGCCTGGTGGTGACCCCGCCCGGCAACACGCCGACGCGGCAGAACCTCCTCAACGCGCTGCGGGCCGCGCAGAGGAAGCACGGGCTCAAGGGATGGACGGTCCACGCCTTCCGTCATGCGTTCTGCAGCGAGCTCGTGCGCCGCGGCGTCGGCGTGGAGACGGTGCGCGTCATGGCCGGCCACGCGGACCTCAAGACGACCGCGCGCTACCTGCACGCGGCGCAGGAGGATCTCGTGTCAGCGACGAGGGCGCTCTCGGAAGTTGGTAACAGTGTGGTAACGGGGTCCGACCCCGTTCGCTAAGTACGCGGAAGTTCACGTACAATCGGAGAAAAGAGTCGGGGCGAGAGGATTTGAACCTCCGACTCCCTGGTCCCGAACCAGGTGCGCTACCAGGCTGCGCTACGCCCCGTGCCGCGCCAGCGAGGCGAACCTCGGCGTCAGCGACGGGCGGACCTTGGTCGGGACGCGCGTTGTTGTCAAGACCTGGCCCGGGGGGTGACGGGGAGCGCCGTGCGGCGACACATGCCGGCACAGGTCGGTGGGCGGTGCACCAATGAGAGCCCGTCATTGACAGGAGGACGCTGGTCCGCCGCTTGCTCTGGCGGCGGCCGTGAACCTCTCCCGCACCCGCGCTGCCGCCCTCCTCCCCACCCTGATGGCGACCTTCCTGCTCGCCGCCTGCGGCGACGACCCCGCCGGCACCGCCGGCTCCGGCGGGGGCGAGCCCGGCTCCGGCGGCTTCGGCGGCTCGGGCACCACCAGCACGGTGACGTCTACGCCCGCGAGCAACAGCACCTCGACCGGCAACGGCGAGGGCCAGGGAGGTGGCGGCCAGGGCGGCAGCGGCGAAGGTGGCGCTCAGGTCTGTGTCTTCTCCGCGATCGACCTCGACGTGTCGGTCACCTTCGCGGACGACACGACCGTCAACGACAGCAACGGCGAAGGCGAGCTCGATCGCACCGTGTCCGGTGACCTGATCGAGGCCGGGACGACGCTGACGATCGAGGACGGGGAAGGCGGGCTGACGACCGTCGAGCTCACCGGGACGGAAGCTCCGCTGCTGACGGTCGGCGATCCGATCGAGCTGCGCGTCTCCTGGCGGGGCTACGAGGACTACGATGTCGCGTCGCTCTACATCGATCTGCACGACCCGCTCTCCGGCGCGCTGCTCTTCGCGGCCTACGCGGGAGAGCCGAGCACGGTCGAGGACGCGGCGGTCGGGCTCGAGCTCGGAGACCCGACCTGCAGCGAGGAGATCGAGGAGGGCGTCGAGAAGCAGGCCTACGCGCCGACGATCACCGCGGAGGGCGCCACCGTCGAGGTTCCGGGCGGCTCGACGCTCGCGCTGGGCGACACCGGGCTCGAGGCCGAGCACCAGGGGACGGTCGCGTGGCTGTACCCGGAGCCGATCGCGGCGACCGGCATCGTCGTCCGCCGCGCGCCCTGATCGGCTCGGCAGGTGGAGAGCCGGTGGAGGGGCGCCCACCCCGACCCACCTACGGCGGAAGGACAGATGAGCCGCCAGCGGGCGCGGCGGCGGCTGCTGGTCCAGACTGTCCTGAACCTTCCGCCCTTTCTTGGAGACTTTCAGCGCCGTCCAGCGCTGTAAGGGAGAACAAAGCATGCGCCGACACCACGTCCTCGCCTCGACCTCTGTCCTCTTTCTCCTGCCGCTGCTGGTCCTCGCCTGCGGGGCCTCGCCCGAGGCGGCCGGCGACGAGTGCGACACCGACGGAGACCCGTGCCCCTCGGGCATGACGTGCGCCGGCGGCGGAGAGGACGGTGCGACGGTCTGCCAGATCAAGCCCGGCCAGTCCTGCAACGCAGAGGCGCCCGACGATTTTTGCCTGGGGGACACCGAGTGCGCCGCCTTCGAGGGCGCGAACGTCTGCACCGTCCCGCCCGGGGGTGACTGCGATCTCGAGGCCGAGAAGTCGTTCTGCCAGGATCCGACGGTCTGCGGCGCCGACGCGGAGGGGAACGCCTACTGCGGCCTGCCGCCGGGCGCGGCCTGCGAGCCGGCCGTCGAGCGGCAGTGCGCCGGCAACCTGGTCTGCGACACCGACGCCGACGGCGCGTCGACCTGCGCGGTGCCCGAGGGCGGCACCTGCGACAACACGCTGGAGGACCCATTCTGCGCGAGCAACTACGTCTGCGCCGAGCTCGTGGCCGGCGGCTACGCCTGCTACCCGCCGGTGGTCGCCAGCGGTCGTGTCTTCGACGCGCAGAGCGACGACGGCATCGAGGGCGCGCACGTGATGGCGCTCGACGAGCAGAAGACCGCCATCACCGACATCGCCGTCTCCGGCCCCGACGGGGCCTACGACCTCGACGTGCCGGTCGCCCGCAACGAGGACGGCTCGCCGATCGACACCACCTTCACGCTGCGCGGCGAGGCGCAGGACTACCAGACGTTCCCGTCAGGGCTCCGCACGTCTCTCCCCATCCAGACCTCGCAGGCCGAGCGCCGCGACGATCCCGAGGCGGGCAACGGCTGGATCATCGAGCTGCCGCTGACCGACATCTCCCTCATCGCGCTGCCCGGCGATCAGCAGGGGCTGCCCAGCATCTCGGGCGCCGTGCTCGCCGACGACAGGTCGGGCGGCGTGCTGGTGGTGGCAGAGGACGGCGACGGCACGGGCATCACCACCATCAGCGACAAGGCAGGGCTCTACACGATCTTCAACGTGCCCGCGGGCGGCTACACGGTGAACGGCTACGCTGCCGACGTCTCGCTGCAGGCGCAGGATGCAGACGTGGGCGGTGAGGCGCTGACCGGCGTCGATCTCCCGCTGCGCACCGAGGACGGCCAGACGGGGAGCGTGTCCGGCAGCGTCAACATCGTGAACGCACCGGGCGGCTCGGTGACCAGCGTGGTGCTGGTGGTCGCGTCGACGTTCGACGACAGGTTCGTGCGTGGCGAGGTCCCGCGGGGTCTTCGCACGCCGCTGAGCGGTCCCCCCGACGTGGGCGGCGCCTTCACGATCGAAGGCGTGCCCCCCGGCACCTACAAGGTGCTGGCCGCGTTCGAGAACGACGACCTGGTGCGCGATCCGGATCCCAACATCTCCGGCACGCAGATCGTGACCGTGGAGATGGGCGCACCCGGGATGCCGGTGGATCTCGACTCCTCGTTCAAGATCACCGAGGCGCTCGAGGTGTTCGAGCCCGGCGCGGAGGAGCCGGAGGCCGTCTCCGGCACGCCGACGTTCCGCTGGGCCGACGACTCGAGCGAGGAGTTCTACACGGTCGTCGTCTACGACGCGTTCGGCAACCTGACCTGGGAGACCGAGGTCGACGGCGCGAACGGCGACGACGTCAGCGTGGAGTACGGCGGCGACCCGCTGGAGTCGGGCATGTACTACCAGTGGCGCGCCACCTCCTGGCGGCAGTCGGGCAACGGCGATCCCGGTCCGATCTCGACCACCGAGGACCTGCGCGGCGTCTTCTTCGTGGAGTGAAGCCTGCGAGGATGCCGCCGGAGGCGACCGCGGCGGGGGGCGATGGATTGGACCCACAAACGGGTGTAGCGGGCCGACCCGGCGCCGCGGTAGTTTCAGCGTCACTGGAAGCGCCCGGGCTGTTTCGCCCCGGCGTGACCCCCCGGGCGAGCCGTCGGCGCCCGTCGGCCGAGGAGGCTCAGTGGCGATCGAAGTTCCGGCGGTCCGCATCCTCATCTGCGACGACGACCCGGCGATCTGCGAGTACATGCAGACGCTGCTGGAGAAGGACGGCTGCGAGGTCACGACCCTCTCCGACCCGCAGAAGGTCGAGGACGAGGTGCGGGCGGGCGACTACCACCTGGTCGTCCTCGACGTGATGATGCCGAAGCTCGACGGGCTCGAGGTGCTCAAGCGCATCCGCAAGCTCGACAGCGACGTCGCGGTCGTCATGTTCACCGGCTACCCGAACCTGGAGAGCGCGGTCGCGGCGATGAAGCTGGACGCGGTCGACTACATCAAGAAGCCCTTCAACGTGGAGGAGTTCCGCGAGGTCCTCTCCCGCGTCATCAAGAAGAAGGGCATCGCGCGGACCGCGGAGGAGGTCCTCCACAAGATCATCGGCGAGACCATCCGCGGGTTCCGCAAGGAGAAGGAGCTCACGCTGAAGCAGATGGCGCGTCGCACCGGGCTCAGCGTGTCGCTCCTCAGCCAGATCGAGCGCGCCGAGTCGAGCGCGTCGATATCGTCGCTGTACAAGATCGCCAAGGCCCTCGACGCGAGGATCCAGGACCTCTTCGGCGAGCACTGATTCTCGGGCAGCGCTTCAGGCAGCGCTTCAGGCAGCGCTTCAGGCGGCGCCTGACCTGGCGGCCGCCTGAGCGCGCGCTCTGGGTCGCTGCTAGGCTCCTCGCTCCGGGAGGTGAGCCATGACGCAGGGTCGAAGCGAGGTGCAGTCCGAGGGGCGCAAGAAGACGATGGTCGCGGGAGCGGCCGTGGCCGCCACGGTGACCGTGGGTGTGCTTGGCTTCCCGATCCTGGCAGGTCTCGCCGCGGTGCCGACCGCCGTCCTCGCCTGGAAGTGGTGGAAGCACCGAGCCGAGAACGGCATCAAGTTCTGAGCCCGCCTCCCGAGGCGCTTTGCGCGCCGTCGTGCTCGCCGCTTGCGGCCCCCGGCACGACGTGGTGAAACGGCCCCGTCGTCGCTTTCCTTCGCGAGGAGGACGGCGCGGGTCGCGGCCGTCAGCCGGGGTCCGTGCCGCGGGAAGCCAGTGAGAGACTGGCACGGAGCCGCCGCTGTGACCCGGACGCGCGTGAACTGCTGCTGTTCCAGCGCCTGAAGGCGCTGGAGCCACGCGCGCTCGATCGAGAGCCACGGGACCTCGTCGCTCGCACCGCTGTCGCGGTTCGCGCACCGAGCCTGGAAGGCGATCGGCGCCCTCGCTCGACCCCCTTTGCGCGGTGACCCCGCGGACCGGGGGCCCGAACCGAGGTCGTCGGGGAGTCAGAACACCGAGCGACGACCCGACCGACCGCGCTCCCGCGCATCGGCCGGCCTTCGGGCGCGCGCATCGCCCGGGAGGAGCCTCCCATGTCGCTCACCTTCTCTTCCCGCCCGGTCGGCGGCCGGTGCCTGCTCCTCGTGGTCGCGCTCGCCGGGTGCGCTTCCGACCCGTCGGACGACGCGGGCTCCAGCGGGGGCAGCTCCCCGACGACCACCGCCACCGGCTCGCCGCAGGGCACGGCCGCCGACACGTCGACGGGCACCGCGGACGCGACCGTCGGCGGCACCGGTGGCGACGACGCCGCGTCCGGCACCGCAGGTGGCGATCCCGACGGCAGCGGCGGCGCGGTCACCGGCGGCCACGATGGGGGCAGCAACGGCGGCGCGCCCGCCGACCTCTGCCCCTCCTTCGCGGCCGAGCTCGTCGACGTAACCTACGGCGATGGCGCCGGCTTCGGACAGGACGACGCGCCCGGCATCATCCTCGGACCACCCCACGGCGGCGGCTGCTGCCTGGGCTCGCTCGACGTTCTCTCCCTCGGCAACGGCGGGTCCATCACGGTGGGCTTCCTGGAGACGCGCATCGTGGACGGCGAAGGGCCCGATCTCGTCGTCTTCGAGAACGCCTTCCTCGCCGGCGGCGATCCCGACGCGCCCTTCGTCGAGCTGGGCACGGTCGAGGTCAGCGCCGACGGCGACGCCTGGCACGCGTTCCCCTGCACCGCGGTCGAGGCCCCCTACGGCACCTGCGCCGGTGTGACGCCCGTCCACGCGAACCCCGACGAGAACGACATCGATCCTCTCGACCCCGCCGTCTCCGGCGGCGATCTCTTCGACCTCGCCGACGTCGGTCTGCGCGAGGCGCGCTGGGTCCGTATCGTCGATCGCCCCGATCAGACCGGCTTCGCCGGCATCTTCGACCTCGACGCCGTCGGCGTCCTACACGGCCGCTGCACCGCCGAAGCGCCGTGAGCCCCGCGCCGCATCCGCGCGCCGCCGCCCGCTCCAGACCCTCCTCCCCCCGGGCTCTCGCTCTCGCCCTGCCTCTGGCCCTCGCGCTCTCGCCACGCACGGCCCTCGGCCAGGAGGCGCCGCTCGAGGTCACCGTCACCGGCGACACCCTCCTTCCCCGCGCGTCCGCCGATCCCACCGCCGCGACCACCGTCGTCGAGGGCGACGACCTCCGCGCCCCTGGCGAGTCCACCGCCGAGGCGCTCTCCCACGCCCCCGGCGTGCAGATCGCCCGCAGCGGCGCCGCCGGCGAGCTCGCGACCGCCTCCGTCCGCGGCGCGACCACCGCGCAGACGCCGATCTATCTCGCGGGCCTGCGCCTCAACGACGACATCACCGGCACCGCCGATCTCGCGACTGTCCCGACGTTCTGGCTCCGCCGTGCCACCATCTGGCGAGGTGCCAGCCCGGTGTGGGTCGAGCGACCGGGCCTCGCCGGCGCTGTCCTCCTCGAGCCTGAGCTGCCCTCGCGCACCCGGGTCGGCTTCGCCGCCGGCGTCGGTAGCTTCGGCCAGCGCTTCGCGTGGATCGGCGGCTCGGTCGGCGACCGTCGCGCCGCCGCCGCGCTCGCGATCCGCGGCGACGCCGCCGATAACGACTTCGACTACGCCGATGACGCAGGCACCCGCTTCGACGCCTCCGACGACGTCGTCCGCTCGCGCCGCAACGCCGATCTCCGCAGCGGGGACGCCTGGGCGCTGGCGCGCCTGTCGCTCGGACGCCGCAGCGAGGCGACGATGATCGTGAACGGCTTCCTGCGCGAGCAGGGTGTGACCGGCCTCGGGGTCGTGCCGGCGTCGCGCGCGCGCGCCACCACCCGCCGCCAGCTCGCCGCCGTCACCACGCGCACGCTGTGCGGCCCCGCCGCCGAGCCCGACGCCTGTGCCATCGAGATGCGCACCGGCGCCCTCCGCACCACCTACGAGCTCGACGATCCGCTCCGCGAGCTCGGCTACCGCACCGACGCCCAGATCACTCGCGGCAAGCGCTTCGCCGAGGACGCGCGGGTGCTGCTGCGACCCTGGGCGCCCCTCACCCTCGACGCCGGCGTCGGCGCGTCGTTCGAGGGGGTCGACGTGTCGCCGATGGGCCTGCCCGGCGTCATCGCACGCCGCACTGCCGCACGCGCGCACCTGGAGGCGGTGCTCGACCCCGATCCCGACCTCCAGATCCGCGCCGCCGCCATCCTCACCGACGACACGACGCGCAGCGCGGGGGGCGACTCCGGCGTCACCTCGCCGATGGCGCGGCTGGCGGCGCGCTGGGCGCCGGTGCCCTGGCTCGCGCTCTTCGCCAGCGGGGCCCGCACCGTGCGCGTCCCCACGCTGGGCGAGACCTTCGGCGCGTCGGCCGTCCTCCGTGGCAACCCCGACCTGCGCGAGGAGCGAGGGCTGGGCGTCGACGCCGGCGTCCGCCTCGAGGGCCGCGCCGACGATCTGCAGGTCTCGGCCGAGCTGACCGGCTTCGCGCGCGTCGCCGACGATCTCGTCGCCTACCGGCGGACCTCGCTCGGCGGCGTGCGCCCGTTCAACGTCGGGCAGGCCCGCGTGCTCGGCGGAGAGATCGTCGCGGCCGCCGACGCCGTCCGCCACGTGCGCGCCGACGTCGCGGTCTCGGTCCTCGACCCGCGCGACGTGACCGCGCCCGACGGTCGCAGCGATCTGCTCCCGTACCTCGCGCGCCTCGTCGTCGCGCCTGGGCTCGAGGTGTACGCCGACGAGCCCTTCGATCCGGCGCTGCTGGAGCGCCTCTCGCTGGAGGGTCGCCTGGTGTTCCGCGGCGAGCGCGTGGCCGACCCGGCGGGCCTCGTCATCCTGGGATCGCAGGCCTGGCTGGAGGTCGAGGCGACCGTGGCCTTCGTGGACGACCGCCTTGCCCTCCGCGCGCGGGTGGCGAACGTGCTCGACGACGAGGCGACCGACACCCTGGGTCTTCCGCTGCCCGGGCGCAGCGTGCACGTGGCGGCAGAGGCGTGGTGGAACTGATGAATCGAACGACTCCACGTATCGCAGCGCTCGCGCCCGCGCTGCTCGCGGGCGCTGTTCTCGGCTGCGAGGTCGCCGATCCTGCGCCCACAGGCGGCGGCCTCCAGGACGACGGCGACGTCTGCGGGCCGGGTCTGGTCGTCGTCTCGACCGACTACCAGTCGAGCAGCGTGGCCTTCGTCCGCTGGGACGGGGAGGTCGTCGCTCACCGCGTCATCTCGTCCGGCTCCACCGAGCCTGCCCTCACCGCGGCGCTCTCGGGCGACGTGGTCGCGCCCACCATGGAGTCGGGCGCCATCGAGACGGTGCTCGTCGACCGCTACCCGGCGAGCGTGCTGACCTGGGTCCGCGTGGAGGACGGCGCTCCCACGCGGCAGCTCTCCCTCGCCACCGGGTTCTCCTCGAACCTCCAGGACTGGATCGCGGTCAGCGAGACCAAGGGCTACGCGAGCCGCTACCAGGCCAACCCCGATCCGGGTCGCGAGCCGTTCGATGGCGGGAGCGACGTCCTGGTCGTCGACCCGCGCACGCCGGAGATCGTGGGGCGCATCGCCTTCGACGGTGTCCTCGACGGCGCCGACGCCGACCTCGTCCCCAGCCCAGGTCGCATGCTGATCGCCAGCGACCGCCTGGTCGTGTTGCTCAGCGTGTACTCGACCGATTTCACGCGCTCGGGCGAGGGGAGAGTCGCCGTGATCGACGTCGCGACCGATCGCGTGACGGCCGTCCACCTCGTCCCCGGGCTCCGCGGCTGCAGCGCCCTGGCGCTGGCGCCCGACGGCGAGAGCGTCGCCGTCGGTTGCTCCGGCACCTTCGGGGGCGACGCGCGGCCGTCGCTCGACGACGCCGGCGTCGCGGTCCTCGCGCTCGCCGACGGCGCGGTCACGACGCGCGTGGTCGCGGCGGACGCGCTCGGCGCGCCACCCGGCTTCTCGATCTCCTTCGCCTCCAACGGCGGGCTCCTGGTGCCCACGGTCGGCCACCTGGCTGACGACCGCGACCCCCTGCAGCAGGATGCGATCCACCTCATCCCGATCGGGGGCGCGTCATCGACCCGGCTGCTCGAGGGCGTGGAGCCCTTCACCCTCGGCGAGGTGCGCTGCTCCACCGGCTGCGGCGCATGTGTCGTCGCCGACTCGGGCCGCGGCGTCCTCCACCGGTTCACCGTGGCCGAGGGCGGGCTGACCGCGGCAGCCGACGTGGTCGTCGAGGACGGGCTGGGCCACCTGCCGGTGTACCTCGGCGCGCTCCCCCGGGCGGCCGACGGCGCCCCCGCCGACGGACCTTGATCAGGGCCTCGGTCCGGAGCATCGTGCGCGGTCCGTGGCCGACATCGAAGACACCCTGATGCAGCTCGTCGACGCGGGCGACGTGCAGGACGGTGTGAACCTCTGCCGCTCGATGTCGCGCAAGCCGCGTAGCCCGGAGGACCGCGAGAACATGCGGGCCGCCGCCCGCAAGCTGCTCGAGCGCTTCCCCGACGACCCGGGGCTGCACATCGCGGTCGCGGCGATGCTGCTCCGCTCGGGCAACCTGACCGACGCGCACGAGCAGCTGCGGCAGATGAAGCGGGGCTTCCCCGACGAGGAGCGCATCCACGAGCTGCTGGGCGAGGTGCTGCTGCGCATGGGCGACGCGCGCGGCGCCGTCGTCGCCTTCGAGCGCGCGCTCACCCTCAACGCCGACGTCGCGGTGGAGGAGGTGCTCACCGAGGCGCGCGTGCTCACCCGCGCGCAGGACGCGCGCGGCGCCGAGGCGGTCGCGCGCGAGGCGCGCATGATCCTGGGCGAGCCGGCGGAGCCGCTGGCGGTGCGGCGGCGCGGGCTCTCCGAGATAAAGACGCCCATCGTCCACGACGTGCGCGCGATGGTGGACGGGTTGAGCCACAGCTCCGCGCCCCCGCGCCCCCTCGCGTCGGCGCGACCGCCCGGGCGCGGTCGGGCCGGGACCAGCTTTCCCCCGCCGGGGATGCGCGGCAGCGACGCGTCGCTGCGCCCCCGCGCTGCGCCTCACGCCAGCGCCGCACCTCAAGCCGGCAGCCTGGGGACCTCCCGCGGGGGCAGCGTGGCGCCGCGCGGCCCGCTTCCCTCCATCCCTCCTGCGGAGATGCCGCATGTCTCCGCGAAGGAAGAGGAGACGGCGATCTCCCGCCGGACCTGGATCGTGGGCGGCGTCGGCCTCCTCGCCGCGCTGGCCACCGGCGGGCTCGTCGCCTCGCGCTGGGGCGAGGGAAGGGGCTTCGACCGTGCGCTCGTCGACCTCGCCATCGCCGCGATGCTCACCGCGCGCCCCACCGAGCTCGATCGCGCCACCGCGCTCTCGCGGCGGGTGCTCGCCCAGGCGCCGCGATCGAGCGAGGCCGGCGTCCGCGCGATGCAGGCGGCAGTGCTCGGCGTGCTCGACGGTCGCGAGTCGCCCGGCGGCCTCGACGCCGCGGTGGAGGATGCGCGCGCACGGGGCGCGCTGGCGGAGGAGGTCGCGCCGGGGGAGGCGCTGTCCCTCCTCCTCCGCGGCCAGGTCGCCGAGGCGAAGACGCGTCTCGCCACCACGCAGCCGCGCGAGCAGCCGATCGACGCCGTGGTGCTGCACGTCGTCCGCGGCGTGGTGCTGGAGCGCGCCTCCGACGCTGCTGCGCGCGAGTCGTACGAGGCCGCGGTCAAGGCCGAGCCGCGAGCGGTGGCCGCGCTGCTCCGCCTCGGCCGCATGCTGATCGCCGAGGGCGACGGCGAGGCCGCGAGCGCGACCCTGCAGCGCATCGCGGCCCTGGGGGAGGATCGCCGCCCGCTGGTCGTCGATCTCGAGAGCATCGCGCGGCACGCCGGCGTCCCTCTGCTGGCCGCGGCCGATGCGTCGCCCCCGCCCAAGCACCTGGGCGACGATCTGCCGCGCGCGCTGCGCGCGTCCGGCATCGCGGTGGAGGCCGCGGGCGCCGGGGACGACGCCGAGGCCAGCGCGAGGATGGGCGCCGCGGTGCTCGCCGCGGAGACCGCGTCCGACGCAGCGCTGGTCGGCCGCATCGCCCTCCGGCGCGGCGCCCTGGGCGCCGTGTCGTTCGCGGTGCACCGGGCCACCGAGCTCGGCGCTGGCGACGCGCGGGGCGCGTTCCTCGCGGCGCAGCTCGCCTACGCGCGCGGCGATCTCGCCCGGGTGGAGGAGCTGCACAAGCGCCTGCCCGAGCGCGCCGCGGCGGCGTGCGCGGGGCTGCTCGCCTACGAGCGGGGCGATCTGCCGGCGCTCGCCGCCGCGGCGCCCAGGGCGGCGTCGGTCCTCTCCGGCGCGCTGAAGCTGGGCACGGTGCGCCTGGGGGGCGCACGCCCGCTGGAGTCGGCGGAGCTCGCGCGCCTCACCGACCTGGAGGGGCCGGCGGGCGAGCTGATCGCCGTCGACGCCTGGCTCGATCGAGGCACCGACGTCGATCTGGAGGCGGCGGCGGCGATCACGCTCAGCTGGCCGCGCGAGGGACGAGGCGCGCTGCGCGCGCTCCGCATCGCGCGTCTTCTCCGCCTGCGCGGTGACCGTGCCGGCGCCCACGAGGCGCTAGGGGACGCGGCGGAGCTCCCCACCGCCCAGGCCGCGATCGAGACGCTGCTCGACCGCGACAAGGCCCGCGTCGCCGTCGTGCGCGCGCGGCTCGACGCCGCCCTGGAGGCGGCGCGCCCGTGGCTGGGCGCGCTGGAGCGTGTCGCGTCGAGGGACGACGCGGGCGCGAAGAAGCTCATCGCTGACGCGTCGGTCCCCGGGCCGGAGAGCGGCCTCGTCGTGCGCACCGCGGCGGCGCTCGCCCTCTCCGCCACCGGCGACAAGCGCAGCAAGGCCCTGGTGAAGGAGATCACCGCCGTGTTCCCGGACGGCCGCGACCTGCAGCGCGAGAGGAGGGCGGGCGGCGGCGGCAAGGCTGCACCCGCCGCAGGTTCCGGCGACACCTACGACTGACCCTCAGGTCGGCGGGCGCATGGTCGCGGGATCGATCTTGGGATCGCGCTGCGAGGGCCCGAACTCGAGGACGGTGCGATCTCCGCCCGCCTCCTCGATCTCGACGCGGCGCACGGCCCACAGCTCGGGCGTCGTCTGCACGCGGACCGCGCGCACCAGCTTCTTCACCTCGGAGGCGCGCGGCTCGGCGATCAGGTTGAGCGCCCCGTCCTTCTCGCGCGAGGGCACGCGCAGCGTGTAGCGCGTCTCCAGCTTGGCGAGATCGCCGCCGACGAAGAGGAGGAGGTCGGTCAGCACCGCGCCGAAGCGGCCCGCCGCCTCCTTTCCCGCGCGGACGACGCCCTTCTCGGTGCGGTACGCGATCCCCTCGGGGCCGATCCAGTAGGTGACGGCGTCGGGCGGGGATAGCTCCCAGCGCAGGCGCTCGGGGGTGACCACCGTCATCGTCCCCTGGCTCGTCACATCGGTGGCGAGGAGGCCGACGGTCCTCACCTGGGTGAAGCGGGCGACCACGCCCTTCAGCCCCTCGCGGGCGCGGGTGATGAGCGCCGGCGCGAGCTCCTCGGCGTGAGCGACGCCGCGCCCGGCGCCGGTGGCCAGGGCGAGCGCGGCGCCCGTGGCGCCCAGCAACAAACCGCGCCTCTGCATGCTCGGACCCTACCACGACCTCGGATACGTTCACGCCCATGACCCCGGCACGCTCGATCCTCCCCCTCTGGCTCCTGGCCTCCTCCGGCAGCGCGGCGCTCCTCGCGGCGTGCGGTGGCACGGTGGTCTTCGAGGAGGACGGCGGCGACGGCGGTGGCTCGGTGAATGTCGCGCAGGCGACGACCGTCGGACCGGGGCAGGGAGGTGGCACCTCGTTCGCGTCCTCCGGCATCACGACCAGCGTGTCGAGCGGCGGTGGCGGTCCGGCGAGCAGTAGCATCGTGGCCAGCAGCAGCTCCGGTGGGGGCGGCGACTGCGCGTCGCGTAACATCTACACCGCCTGCCTGCAGGACTCGACCTGCGTGCCCATCTTCGACGATGCTTGCTGCTCCAACTGCTTCCCGGGCGAGGGCTGCGCCGACTGCGTCGACTTCCAGTTCGTCGGCTGCACCGACCGCCTGCCGCCGGAGCCTGACGGCACGTGCGGCGCGAACCCGTGCGGTTCCATCCCGTACTGGGCCTGCGCAGGCGGCGCGCCGGCCTGCGAGGACGGTTGCTTCGACGCGGCCGGCTGCGTGGAGCACGTGACGTGCGGCTTCGACAGCTGCACGGTGGAGTGCCGCGCCGCCCAGCTCGACGCCTGCGGCCCCGTGAACTGCGACGCGCCCACGCCGGCGTGCAACGAGGGTCAGGTGGCCGAGGCGAGCAACGGCTGCTGGACGGGCGCCTGCATCCCCGCGTGGGTCTGCTCGCCGATGCCGCCGCTCTAGTCGGCGCGCGCGCCGGTCGCCGTCACTTCAGCGACTTCGCGCAGCGGAAGCCGATGCCGGGCGCGCGCGCCGTCGCCAGCTGGTGGTAGCGGAACGCCGGGTTCAGCCAGAGCTGAACGCCGCCGTTGTAGCCCCCGCCACGGATCGCCTTGCGCTCCCCGACCGACGCGCCCTTCGGGTTCAGCTGCTCCTCCGCCGCGTAGACGGCGAACCAGTCGCTGGTCCACTCCCAGACGTTGCCGACCATGTCGCTCAGGCCGAGCTTGGTGTCTCCCTTCGGGAAGGTCCCCACCGGCGCGGTGCCGTGGAACCCATCTTCCTTGTCGTACATCTTGCCGGAAAGGGGGAGGCCGTTCTTCTCCTCCCACCCGTTGCACTCGGCGCCACACGCGTTCATGAACCCGAAGGACGCGTTCTCGTCCCCCCACGGGTACTTGCGCCCATCGCTCCCGCGCGCCGCGAACTCCCACTCCGCCTCGGTGGGTAGGCGCATGCCGATCGAGCCGCAGTACGCGTCCGCATCGGCGTGGGCGACGCAGTTGATCGGATGCTTCATCCGCTCCGCGTGTCCGAAGTTGCAGAGCTGGGCGAGCTTCTTCTCCCGGGCGTCCTGCTCCTCCGCCGGGGTGCCCTCCGAGGCCGGGTAGTCGGGCACCGCGTCCGGCTTCCTGCAGGTGCCGCCGTCGACACACTTCGTGAAGGCCTCGACCGTCACCTCGGTCTTCTGGATGCAGTACGCATCCACGCTCACCCGGTGCGCAGGCTGCCAGAGCTTGAAGGTGGCCTCGTCAGAGCCCATGAAGAAGCTGCCACCGACGACCTGCGCGGCGCCCTCGGGGCAGCCCGCGGGGGGCGGTGCGGCCGCCGAGCCGGAGCCGCTGGCGTCCGGCCCGCCGGAGCCGACCGTCGCCGCTCCGCTGCTGGGCGCGACCGCGGCGGTGCGGGCGTCGACATAGCGCTTGCCGGCGAGGGTGGCGCCGACGCCGATGCCGATGAGCGCGACGACGCCCGCCACCACCAGGATCGCCTTGCCCGCGCCGCCCGAGGGGCGAGGGTTGGTCGCGACCGCGCCCGGGGTGCTGGAGGACGGGGCCCCCGGCAGCAGGCTGCCATAGCCGGCGCCGGCCGCGATCTGAGGAGTGCCCGCCGATCGCAGGGAGGAGGGACCGGACGCGCCGGGGCCTGCCACCGCCGTCCACGCCGGGGCGGCCGGGTTCATCGCCCGGTGCAGCGACGACCAGAACGCCCCCATCGACGTCCAGCGCTCGGCCGGGTTCACCGCCAGCGCCGTCGCGAACACCCCCTCGATCGCGTCCGACACCTGGAAGCCGAGGGCGCGCGGGGTCGGTCGCCGCTGCGGGTCGCGCGCGGCGCGCGCGTGGTCGACGTAGTCGTCGCCCGGGTACACGCGGTGCCCGCCGCGCATCACCTCGAGCAGGACCAGCGCCATCGAATAGACGTCCGTCCACGGGCCGGTGGCGCCGTGCGACCGGCTGAACTGCTCCGGCGCGCCGTAGTGCGAGGTGAAGGGCGTCGGCGCGGTCCCGGTCGCGGCGAGGGCCTGCGCTCGATCGCTACCCATCACCTTGGCGATTCCGAAATCGAGGACCTTCACCAGCGGCCGGAGGACGTTGGGGTCGCCGACGACGAACAGGTTCTCGGGCTTGAGGTCGCGGTGGACGACGCCCTCCCGGTGGGCGATCTCCACGGCCGCCGCCGCGGGCTCCAGCAGCTTCACCGAGGTCGGGACGTCACGCGCGGGCTGGCCGCGCGACGTCTCCTCGACCAGCAGCGCGTCGAGCGAGCGCCCGTCCATCCACTCCAGGACCATGTACGGGATCCACGTCCCGTCGGGCAGGTTGAGGGCGCCCACGTCGCGCGCCTGCACGACGCCGCTCGTCTTCGACGAGAGGCGGGACATGAGCTTTCCCTCCTGCACGAAGTCGTCGAGCAGGCCCTGGCGCACATCTTCCGGGAGGTTGCCGAGGGCGCGGAAGAACTTCATCGCGACCGGCTCGCGCCAGATCACGTGCTGCGCGCGATAGACGACCGCGTAGCCACCCTCACCGACGAGGCGCTCGATGAGGTACTTGTCGGCCACCTTGGCACCGACCAGGCCCAACGGGTCGTCGAAGCGACCGGCTTGCTGCATTCGCGGTCAGTCTACGTCGCGGCGGGCGTTCGGCTCCCAGTTAAGGCCCCTGCTCATCCATTTTGGTGGAGGGCGGCGTCAGCGCCAGGATCCGTCGAAGAAGCCGCCGTCGAGGGTGGGGCGCGTCCCGAAGAGGAGACCGCCGCGCTCGCTGGCGATGCGAGCGTCGTACAAGACCCAGTCCGGCAGGTAGCGGGGCAGGTGGCGCGCCGCCAGGGTCCCTCGCTCGGAGAGCGACCCGTGCAGCACCACCACCCGCTCGGGGTCGCCGGGCCGCGGCGCGATGAGCGACACCGCGACGTCGGGCCCCTCGTGGCGCTTGCCGCGCACGGTGATGGCGCCCGGCTCGAAGCGCGCCGGCAGCGAGTCGGCCCAGCGCCGCGCCAGGAGGTTGGATGGAGGGCCGCCCACCAGCACCACGCTGCGGTCGCGGAGTGCGTCCTCGGTCGCGTCGACGTCGGTCACGATGGGGTAGCGGACGGCGGCGGTGCCCCAGGCGGTGGCCACGTGCTCGGCCACCAGACGGTTCGCCTCGGTGAGGGCCGGCTCCGCCGTGCCGCGGACGACGAGAAGGGGGTGGAAGAGCGCGTCCTCCAGGGGGCCGCTCACGCCGTGTCGCTTCGACCCCTGGCGCGTGGGGATCGCGGGGGCGATGGCGAGCGCGCCGGCGGCGTCGCGCACGACGACGATCGGCTCGCCAGCACGGACCTCGCCGAGGTCCTTGCCGTCGACCTTCACCCGGACCGCGCCGGGGTCTGCGGGCTCGCCGCGCGCGTCGGGCAGCCCTGCGCGCTCGACGGTGAACGCCGCCACGCCCCGGGTCGCCACCTCCAGCGTCCCCGCCGCGGGGTCGAACGAGGCGTCGAGCGAGGCCAGCGCGGGCGCGGCCGCGTCGTCGAGGGCGATCATGCGCAGCCAGGAGGCGCGGTCGACGCGGTACTCCCCGGTGACCAGGCGGACGCGGCGCGGCGCCGCGGGCCGCCGGTGGCGCGCCAGCCAGCCGATCATCTGGCCGTCCTCGTAGGCCTCGCTCCACACATCGTGATCGGCGTCCTCGATCAGGTTCCACACGACCGGCTGCGAGAGATCGCGCAGGCGATCGACGACCACCTTGGATCGCCCCGGCACGTCCTTGCCGCCGTGCACCACGTGGAAGGGCACGTCGCCTGCGTTCTCCAGCATGCCGACGACGTACTCGCGCGCGAGCAGCGCCGGCTCCCACGGGGCCCGGGGAACCGTGCGGACGTTCTTGTAGTCCATCAGGTTCGGGTAGCCGCAGAGCGGCGCCGCGGCCGCGAAGCGACCCGGCGCCCGCACCGGCGCCACGAAGGCGACGGTGCCGCCGAGCGAGTAGCCGGTGATCGACACGCGGCGCAGATCGATCTTCCAGGTCGAGCCCACGTCGTCGAGGACCGCCGCCAGGTCTGCCTCGCCCAGGGCGTGGGGGCCGGCGTTCCCGTACTGCCAGGGCGCCACCAGGATGGCGCGGAGATCGGGGACGCGGGGGATGTGCTTGGCCGCGTAGTCGAGCGTCATGTGCTCATCGGGGGCCTGGCCGATCAGGGTTCGCAGGGCGTGCTCGGGCAGCCGGTCCATGCCGTGAGCGACGACCACCACCGGCAGCGGCTCTCCACGGTCCGCCGAGGGCGGCACCGCCACCACGTAGGGCTGCAGCCTCCCGTCGAGGGTCGACCGGTAGGCGCGGAAGATCACGCCGCGCGCGTCGGTGTAGGGGTGCTGGCCCTGCGCCATGGCGGATGCGATGGCCTCGGCGCGGGCGGTGTGCTCCTCGAGCCAGGCGGTGTCCTTCTCGGCCGAGGCCACGGCGCGTGACAGGACCTCGATGTGGTGACCCAGGCTCGGATCGGCGACGTCGCTGGCCACCAGGCGCGCCACCCGCGCGTGGAGGCCCCTGGGGAAGGAGCGCGTCCGTAGCTCGGCGACCGGCGCTTTCGCCGCGCCCTCGAGGGCGATGGTCAGCGGGGCATCGCCCTTCTCCGGCGCCGCGACCACCAGGCGGGCGCGCGCCACCCCGCTCCGCAGCGCGGCGCGATCGAGCGGCTCGCTGCGCGCGGGTGTGCGTGGGGCCTTGCCCTGGAGGCCGGCCTCGAGCCGCAGCGGCGGACCGTCCGGTGCCAGCCCCTCGAAGGCGGGGGCGAGCTCAACGGCGAGGGCCGCCCGATCGCCGTCCATCACGGGCGTCAGCGTCGCGTGGGCATCGAGCAGATCGCTCGCAGCACAGCGCGCCGTCGGGAGCCGCGGCGCCAGGCGCACGCCCCGCAGCGGCGCGCCCTCCGGATCGCGGAGGCGCAGGAAGAACCCGCCCGCCTTGTCGCCGCGCCGGTGGGCGACCAGCACCGGGCTCGCACCACGAGGGAGCCTGACGCGAGCCGCGGCCTCGTCGAGCAGCGCCTTGCCGTCCCCACCGCGCACCTCCGTGAAGTGGATCGGCGGCGCGGCACCGATTCGCACCTCGAGATCCTCGCCCACCACGCTGCCCCACAGATCGGCCTCGATCTCGCGGGTGGTGACGATCCACGCCAGGTGCACCGCGAGCCGCTCGTCGCCCCGATCGCGGCCGGCGCCTGCGCCGCCACCTGCGCCGATGCCTACCACCCAGCCGTCGCGATCGCAGGTCGGTCGTGCGGCAGCCTCGCCGCCGATCGGCGAGAGATCGAGGCCGGCCCCTTCCACCATCTCCGCGGATTTCGGCGCGAGCGGCGCGATGGTGGACCACGCGTTCCACAGGCCGAGTCGCCCCGGCGCCAGCAGGTCGGCGGCAGTCAGTCCGGCGGGCAGCATCGCGCACCCGTCGTCGAACGGGGTCTCGGTCGCCGAGCAGACGACGGGCGCGAGGATCGGGGCGGCGCTCGCCGCGGCGGTCGCGGCCGCTTCCGCCGTCGTCGCTGCCAGCGGTGGGCGCGAACGCTCGTCGATGGCGTCGGTGCACGCGGCGCTCGTCGCGAAGAGCGCCGAGCCGACGACACGGTAGGCGAGTGCCCGCACCAAAAAACGAGTAGGTCGGCCCCGACGGCGGCGCAAATGCCACGCTGGCGTACCGCCTGGCGTCTTGCGCTATGCTGCGCCCGCTTCCGCGGCACCCTTCAGGTGCCTCGGAGGGCGACAACTCCTCCGTGGAGGTCCTGCGCGTGGCTCAACCGTCTCCGGCGTCGAAACCCCCGCCGCCCCCGAACCAGTCGGGCTCGGGCATGTACCTCCTGTTCGCGCTGCTCCTCCTGGGTGGCGCCGCCGGTCTGTGGTTCATCACCAGGAAGGACCCTCCGCCGCCGCCTCCGCCGACGGTGGCGAAGACGGCCGAGCCGGTCATCGACACGTCGCCCGCGCCGCCACCCCCTCCGAAGGACGAGGAGCTGGAGCCCGAGGCCGGTCCTCCCGACGCCGGTACCGGCAAGAAGCTCACCGGCGGCGGCGGCGGGTCTTGCGCCAAGTGCGGTGAGGGAAAGCCTTCCGCGGCGCTCAACTCCGCGGTCCGCAACGCCGCCGGCGCAGCCCAGGGCTGCTACCGCCGCGCCCTCCGCCAGACGGCGGCGACGGGCTCGATGACGGTCAGCGTGCAGGTCGGCTCCACCGGCAATGTCTGCGGGGCCTCGATCGTCAACGACAGCGTCGGGTCGCCCGAGATCTCGAACTGCGTGCTCGGCCGCTTCCGGGGATCCAACTTCCCGCCGCCCGAGCAGGGCTGCGTGATCGTCAACGTCCCCATCAACTTCAAGCTCGCGGAGTAAGCGGCGTGAGCGACGGCGGCGGCGTCCTCCTGACGGTCGCCTACGACGGGCGCGACTTCGCGGGTTTTGCCCCCCAGCAGAACGGCCGCACCGTCCACGGCGAGCTCCTCGCGGCGCTGCGCAAGATCGACCCCGACATCCCCGATCTGCGCGGTGCCAGCCGGACCGACTCCGGCGTGCACGCGCGGGGGCAGCGCGTGGCCTTCGACCCCGTCGCCGCCCGCCCCCTCTCGGCGTGGGTGATGGGGGCGGTGCGCCACCTGCCCGACAGCATCACGGTGCGGCGCGCCGCGCGCATCCCGCGTGATTTTCTGCCGCGCTTCGCCTCGCGGTGGAAGCACTACCGCTACCTGGTGCTGACCGACGGCGTGCGCGATCCGTTCACGATGGGCAACGTCTGGCTCATACCGGAGCTGCGCGAGGACGCGGCGCTGGAGGTGGCGCGCAGCGAGGCGGCAGCCGCGGTCGGGACCCATGACTTCCGTGCGTTCCGCACCGTCCACGACAAGCGCAAGGTCACCGAGCGCACGCTGTTCCAGGTGGCCGTCTCGCGCGCGACCGACGACCCGCGCATCGTCCGCATCGACGTCCGCGGCCGCTCCTTCATGCACAACATGGTGCGGATCATCGCCGGCACCGTCGTCGACGTGGCGCGAGGCCGCCTGCCCCGAGGCGCGATGGCGCGCGCGCTCCTCAGCGGCAACCGCCGCGAGGCCGGCAGCACCGCGCCCGCCCATGGCCTCTACCTCGAGGACATGGAGCTCGACGTCGAGGAGGGCGAGATCTTCACGCCCTAGCGCGCCGGCCCGGCGTCCTCAGACGAGAAATCCAGTCCATTCCTGACCGACCGTTCGGTCAGGAAATCCTCCTCCGCAGCTCGCCAGGCCGGCCGGGCCTTTGCGCGAGGGGGGCCGGCGGTGCACACCGAGAGGCATGACCACCACGCCCCCGACGGATCCTGTTGAGCCGCGCCCGGCGCCTGTAGGCGATCCGGAGAAGGAGCCGCCGATGCGCGACCCGGGAAAGGAGGAGCCGCCCCGGGAAGACCCGGTGGTTCCGGTTCCGCCGGTGGAGGACCCGCCCGCCGAGCCGCCTCCGGCGCCCGGAGAGCCCCGGCCGGGGATCCAGGATCCGCCGTTGCCGGATCAGCCGCCGACCTCGCCGGGGATCGTCATGTCCCCGGGCGGCGTCGCACTCTAGCGAGACCCGTCCTCCGCGCTCGATCGGTCACACCTTCAGTCTCTCCATTTCACGTGCACCTCGCGCGCGCCGAGCGAGCGCGCGAGTGCGACCAGCTGCTTCTCGGCGCTGCTGCGCGCCTTGGCGTCGACCTCGGGGGTCTTCGCGACCTCCTCGATGGCCTTGACCGCGGCCTTGCGCGCCGCGGACTCCAGGCGCTCATTGCGCTTGGCCATCAGGTCGGTATCGCGGCGGTAGACGTAGGTCGCGTCCTCATCGAGCGCGGCCGACAGCACCTCCGGCGCGGGCAGGGTGAAGGTCGCGGTCTTGCTCGCCTCGTCGAAGCGCACGTCGTCCGGCTCCAGCTTGCCGAAGTCGACGCCCACCGACGCATGACCGACCGCCACCAGGAGCAGCGCGTCCTTCGACTCCACCAGGCCGAACAGGCGTGACTGGCGATCGGTCAGATCGATCACCTTCTCCACGTGGACCTGCGCGGACTCCAGGCGCGACAGCTCCTTCACCGCGATGAGCATCGAGGGCGTCGGCGCCTCCACCAGCACGCTGCTCGACGCCGGTGGCGGCGTCAGCGCGCCGGTCACCGCGATGGCCCCGGCACCGAGCGCCGCGAAGGTGGTGAGAACCAGCGCGATCACCAGCGGTGTCCTCGAGGGCTGCTCCCGAGGTGGAGCGCGCCCCGCGCCACCGATCTCGCCAGCGTACGGGTCGCGGATGGGGCCAGGGCTCATGGCCTCATCGTGGCGCAGCTCGGCGCCGCGGTCGCGCGGTCGCCGAGCGAGGCTTCAGAGCGTGGGCGTGATGACGCGCCCGGAGCCGGTCGGCGGAGGCTTGCCGCCGGGGGTCGGCTTGGGAGCGCCGGTCGGCCGGCCGCCACCGGTCGGCCGCCCGCCCGTCTTCGGCGTGGTCGGCGCCGTGCTGGCGTCGGGCTTGGCGCTCGTCTCCGGGGTGGCGCTGGCGTCGGCGTTGGCCCCGGGCATGACCGTGCCGACCGCGGGCACGGTGGAGGGGCTCGTGATGGGCTCGATCGTGGGGGCTGCGGTCGGCGGAGCAGCCACCGACGTCGTTCCGGCGGGGCCTGCCGCTCCGCTCGGCCCATTCGCCGAGTTCGCCCCCGTCGCGTACCAGACGCCGCCGCCGAGCGCGCCCCCCAGGAGCAGGGTGCCGGCGATGAGCGCCGCCACGAGAGGCGTCTTCCGCGGGTTGGGCGACGTGACGGCCATGGCGCCGCCGCTCTGCCCGAGACCGTTGCCGCTCTGGCCCAGGCCGTTGCCGCTCTGCCCGAGGCCGCCGCTCTGCCCCAGCGCGTTGCCACCGCTCTGCGTGAGCGGGTTCGCGCCCGACTGACCGAACTTCCCGAGGGCGCCGAGGGGATCACCGCCGCCCTGGGGCGGGCCGAACCCGGCACCGGGCATGGCCTGCGAAGCGCCCAGTGGCCCCGCCGAGAGGCCCAGCGGACCACCGGGGGCGCCGTGCGCGGACCCACCGGGGCCGGCCTGGCTCACCCCCATCGCGCCCGAGCCGCCGACGGCGGCGGAGGCCCCCAGGGCCGCGCTCTGCGCCATCGGCCCGGCCACCGGGGCGAACCCGGCGGCGCTGGCGTTCATGGGGTTGTTCGCGCCGGTCGCCGACGTGCGGAGCGCCGCGCGCCCCGCGGACAGGCCCGCCGCGGGGCCGGGGCCGCCAATCATCCGCCCGCTGGCGGCGAAGTCGGCCATCGCGTCTCGCAGCTCGCTCGCCGACTGGAAGCGAGCGCCCGCCTCGCGCGCCATGGCGCGATCGACGATGCCGACCAGCTCCTCGTCGATCCCGGGCACCACGGTGGCCAGCGGCTTCGGGCTCTCCAGAGCGATCTTGAAGAGGAGCTCGTTGAAGCTCTCGGCGTGGAAGGGGACGACGCCGGCCAGGCACTGGTAGAGCACGACGCCGATCGCGTAGACGTCGCTCCGCTGGTCGATCTTGCCGCCGCGCGCCTGCTCCGGTGACAGGTAGTACGGCGTGCCCATGACGGCGCCGGTGCTCGTCATGCTCATGTCGCTGTCGAGGCTGGAGAACTTGGAGACCCCAAAGTCGAGGATCTTCACGAACTCGTCGCCGCGCGCGGCCGACTTGGGCTTGAGGATGTAGATGTTGTCGGGCTTCAGATCGCGGTGAACGATCCCCGCCTCGTGGGCGGCGGCCAGGCCGTCGAGGACCTGGACCATGATCGGCACCATCTCGCCCGGGGCGAAGCGCTTGATGCGCTTCAGCCGGTCCCCGAGGCTCTCGCCGTCGAGATACTCCATGACCATGTAGCGGTCGCCGGTCGGCAGGTTGCCGAGGTCGAGCACCTCGACGATGTGCTTGGAACCGATGCGCCCCGCCGCCTGCGCCTCGCGCTCGAAGCGCTGGACGATGTCCGCCTTCGTCGCGACCGCCGCGTGCAGGACCTTGATCGCCACCGTGCGGTGGATGCGGAGGTTCTCGCCCTCGTAGACCGCACCCATCCCGCCGACGCCGAGGCGCCGCACGATGCGGTACTTGCCGTCGATGACGTGTCCGGCTTCCAAGACTTGTTCCGTCGCAGCGCGGTGAGGCGCTGCAGCTGCGGGCGGTGCCGATCGCGAGACGAGCCGATCGAGCGATCATCCTAGCAGGGGAACGACTCTCACCTCGAAGAACGGAACGATCGAGGCCGTCAGAGGTCGCCGCTGATCGGCCGACCAGCACCCGGCTTGGCCGTGGCGGGAGGCTTCGCGGTCGAGGGGGGCGGCGGCGCCGAAGACGGCGCGCGCGGCGGCTGCCGCCCGGTCGAGGGCGGGACGCCCGTGGGAGGAGGTGCGGTGGGGGCGATGCCGGGCGAAGGCGTCTCCGCGAAATCGTCGACGGGAGGCGGCCTGGGCGTGCCCGGCTCGGCGGTGGCCGGAATGACCGGGGCGGGCGCCGCCAGCGGCGCGCCGGGGGTCGCACCCGAGGCGGACGAGGTCGGCGCGGCGGTCGAGGGGGGCGCGGCGGTCACCCCGCTGGCGCTCGGCGTCTTGGGCGCGTCGCCGTCGCCCCAGCGCACGATGGCGACGGTGCCCCCCACCAGCACGGCGAGCCCGAGGGTGGCGGCGATGATCGCCGGCATGGGCGACCGGGTCGGGATGACCGGCGGGTCGAAGCCTGGGCCGTTCGCGGCCCACCCGTTGGATCCGGCGCCAGCGCCCTGCTGGGGAGCGAGGGGGGGAGGAACGCTGGGCAGGCGTCCCGGTGCGCCGCTCCCATGGCCGGGGTGCGTGCCGCCGGGAATGGCCATGGTCGCGTTGCCGTCGA
>JBKJLX010000468.1:0-8189 GCA_046596645.1 Polyangiaceae bacterium | reverse complement strand
CGTCGTCCGGGCGAACCCAGCGGCGTTCCGCCGACCGATCCGCGAGGACCGGCCGGGGGGACGCCGCTCTCTTTTGGGTCTTCCTTGACCTGCCGGCAGTGGTGCGGCCAGATGCTGGCCCCCCACCCCGGACGGTCCCATGGCTTCCACGTCGGCTCCCGCGCCTCGCGGCACCTCGCGCGCGTTCCACCTCGTCGCCTCGGCGCTGTGCGTCGCCGCCCTCGGCGCGGTCTCCCTCGCCGGCTGCGGTCGCACCTCGGTGCTGGTGGAGGACCTCGACTCCGGGTCGGGCGCGGGCTCGCCGTCGGGCCCCGGTGGCGGCGGCCTCTCCGACGGCTGCGGCGACCTCATCTGCGACGTGGACGGTGGCGAGTCCTGCACCTCGTGCGTCGAGGACTGCGGCGTGTGCGTGGGCTGCGGTGACGCGTCCTGCAGCGGCGCCGAGGATTGCAGCAACTGCCCTGACGACTGCG
The DNA here is from genome assembly GCA_046596645.1 of Polyangiaceae bacterium. Classification (GTDB taxonomy): domain Bacteria; phylum Myxococcota_A; class Polyangia; order Polyangiales; family Polyangiaceae; genus JBKJLX01. The sequence continues at coordinate 7,716 of JBKJLX010000468.1, read as the reverse complement.
GGAGCTGTCAGGGCTGCTTCGATGGCACCTGTGACGCCGGCGAGTCCTGCTTCAGCTGCCCGGCCGACTGCGGCGTCTGCGAGACCTGCGGCGACGCCATTTGCGACGGCTCCGAGAGCTGCGGCAGCTGCGCCGTCGACTGCGGCTTCTGTGCCAGCTGCGGCGACGGCGACTGCTCCGGCGCCGACAACTGCGCCAGCTGTCCCGAGGACTGCGGCGTGTGCACCGGCTGCGGCAACGGCTTCTGCGAGCCCGAGGGCGGCGAGGACTGCATCGCCTGCGCGCCCGACTGCGGCAACTGCAGCGCGTGCGGCAACGGCGTCTGCAACGAGGCGACCGAGAGCTGCTTCAGCTGCCCCGACGACTGCGGCGCCTGCGAGGGCTGCGGCAACGGCATCTGCCAGGGCAGCGAGCAGTGCGCCTCCTGCCAGACCGACTGCGGCGTGTGCTCGGTCTGCGACAACGGGGTCTGCGAGGACTTCGAGACCTGCGCCATCTGCCCCAGCGACTGCGGCGCGTGCGAGCCGATCTCGTGCCTCGAGATCGTCGGCTGCGCGTTCGAGTGCATCGATCTGAACACCGACCCGCCTGAGTTCAGCATCACGTGCGTCGCCAACTGCGTCGCGCTCGGTTGCGCCGACGTGCAGTTCTTCGTCGACCAGGTGCTCAACTGCGCCGTCGGCGCGCTCGACGACTGCGGCGGCGACTTCGATTGCATCCAGAGTGAGTGCGAGGAAGAGCTCGCCGCTTGCATCGGCGCGACCTGCTGAGCCGACGCTGACCCTGACCTGGCCGCTCGCGCTCGCCCTCGTCGTCGCGACCAACGTCGCGGCAGCGCTGTGCATGGGCAAGGCCCCGCGCCGTCTCCTCGCCAGCGCGGTCTTCGCCCTGGCGTCGGTCCTGACGCCCCTCTTCACGGTGGGGCCGCCGGCCGCGCTGGGTCTCCTCGCGATGTGCAGCCTGCTTGCGCCCTTCCGCTGGCTCGATCTGGCGCGCGATCGCCGCACGCACTCGGGGTGGGTGCGCGTCTGGCTGTTCGTGTCACCGTTCGACGTGCGCCGCGTCGTGCCCACGCCCCGACGCCTCGACCCGGCGCGCGTCGCGCAGGTCCTCGGCTTCGCGCTCCTGTTCTTCGTGGCCCTCACCGCGGTGGAGCACGTCGGCCCGCCCTCGCGCGCCGGGCAGTGGGCCCTGCGCTGGCTCGCCGGGGCGGTCGTCGTCTACGCCATGGTCGACTGCACCGCGGGCCTGGTGAGCCTCGGCTACGAGGCGGCGGGGCTCCGCATCCCCGAGATCCATCGCGCGCCCATCCTGTCCACGACGCTCGCCGAGTTCTGGGGCGAGCGCTGGAACCGATCGGTGCACGGCATCCTCGACCAGCACTGCTTCCGGCCGCTCGCCCGCCGTCGCCTCGCCCGCGCCGGTGTGGTCGCCGCCTTCGTCGCCAGCGCGGCGCTCCACGCGTGGCTGATCGTCGTCTCCCTGCGCGACGGCTGGTGGACCGCAGGGATGTTCGCGTTCTTCGTCGTCCAGGGCTTGCTCGTCCTCCTCGAGCGCGCGCTGCGCGTGGCGCGCTGGCGGCCCGCGGCGGGGCGGATCTGGACCGCGGCGTGGATGCTGGTCACCACGCCGCTCTTCGTGGAGCCGGTGCTGCTGGTGTTCGGCGTCTGACCCGCTCCCTGCCCCTCGGCAAGCTTCACACGGACCCGGTCGCGAGAGGCCCCGCACCGGTCACCCCAGGTGCTGCCCCTCGTTCTCCACCAGCCGCACGTTGCGCCGATCTTTCGCCTGCTCCACCGCAGCACGCATGCGCTCGTACAGCGCGAGCACGTCGGTCGAGAGCGCGCTCAGCACCACCTCGGGGCTCGAGTGGTCCAGCGTCTTCAGGCGGATGTTGCCGGTCCCCATCATCCGCTGGCTGAAGGGACGGTCCACCACGAAGTCGCTGATCCGGTAGATGTCGAGCTGGTCGAGGGTCTTTCCGAACAGGCCGCGATCGACGATCACCCGCTGCGACGTGATCCTGTAGGTCGTGCCCCCGCGCTTCCACCACAGCCAGATGAAGCCCAGCCCGACCGTGAAGATGACGAACAGGAGCGAGCCCAGGCCCGGGATGAGCGCGGGGCTCCCCTCGTAGAGGACCTCCTCGGTGGCGAGCGGCTGCGGCGTGACGGGCGCGATTGCGGTCCCCGGCTGGTTCATGTCGGGAAGGGTACCGAATCCCGGTTCTCGCCGGGCTCGCCTGCTCACGTGTAGGATCCCCGGCGCGTGGCTGAAGGCGACAACAAGGAAGGTTCGCCCTCGGGCGTGACGCCAATTCCCTCGTCCGCGACGCGGCAGGGCCCGACGCGGCCGGGCGCCCAGTCCGGCGCCAGCGCCACGCCGTCCTCGATGCCGCCGCCGCTGCCGCAGCGCCCGCCGCCGCCGCCCTCGGGCGGGGGAACCGGGACGCGGCCACCGCCGGCGCCGCCTGTGCGCGCGAAGACGATGATGGGCGTCACGCCGCCCGCCGCCGCCGCCCCCCGCGGCAACCCGCCGCCGCTCCCGTCGCGGCGGCCGCCCGCGCCGAGCGATCACCCGCCCGCCCAGGCCGCCGCGCCGGCCGGAACCCCCGCGCCGGCGACGACCCTGTCCGGATCGCCGCCGCCGCCGCCGACATCGGACCGCGGCACGTCGGAGGAGGGCTCCGCCCGCACCAACCCGCACGTGCGCGGTGGCTCCTACGCGCAGACGTCGGGGCTCCCCTTCTCGTCCGGTGGCTCCGGCGCCTACCCGCAGGTGTCCCCCGGTGCCTATTCGTCGGCCCCCTCGGGGTCCTACCCCCAGGTGCAGATGGTCGCGACCCCCGAGCCCGCGCGGCCCCTCGTCACCGACGCCGCGTCGCTCCTCGCCGACGTGAAGGCACGGGCGACGCGCCTCCGCCCCGCCGATCCGGTCGGCGCATCGCGCGCGCACCTCGAGGCCGGCCTCCTCGCCGAGTGGACGCTGTTCGATCGCGACGAGGCGCGCACCCACTACGAGACCGCGCGCACGCTGTTTCGCGGCGCGCCGGCGGCCTCGGCCCGCATTCGCCGCCTCCTCGATCCCAGGAGTGAACGCGCCGCGCTGCTCGAGATTCTCCGCGAAGAGCACGCGCACGGCGAGACCGACGCGGTGCGCGCCGACATCCTGGCGGCCATCGCGCGCGTGCTCGACGCCCAGGGCGAGCTGGAGAAGGCCCGCGCCGCCTACGAGGAGGCGCTCACCATGGCGCCGGCTCACGCCGCGTCGCTCCGCGGGCTGGAGTCGCTGCTCCGGCGCGAGGCGCTGAAGACCGACGATCGCGAGCGATGGGTCCAGCTGGCGACCCACCTCGACCGCATCGCCGCCCTCGTCGCTCCCGCCGCGCAGGCCGACGCCGACGTCGTGCTCGCGGCCTGGCTCCACGTCGAGCAGGCCGACATCCTGGAGAGCCTCGGCGCGACCGACGAGGCGCGCAAGGCGCTGGAGCGGGCGGTCGCCCTCCAGCCGGCGCCGGGCCCCGTGCGCGGCGCCTTCTCCAAGCACTTCGCGAAATACGACCGCGAGGGCGGGCTGGTCGACGCGCTTCGCCACGAGGCGGGGGAGGAGAGCGACGACGACCGCGCCTCGCGCCTCCTCTACGCGGCCGCGCGCATCGCGCAGGGCAAGAAGGAGTCGACGCCCGAGGCTACGACCATCCTCCAGCAGGCCGCATCGCGCGCACCGCACGGCACCCCCACCCAGCGACGGATCCTCGCCGAGCTGGCCGTCCAGCTCGAGTCCAGCGGCGCGTGGGGCGCAGCCGCCGACGTGCGCCAGCGCCGCCTGGGCCTCCTCACGCGGAAGGACGCGCTGGTCCACGAGTACGCTCGCCTGTGCGAGGCCTACGAGCAGCTCGGGCGCGCCGATCTAGCCGCCGACGGCGCGTCGCGCGCGCTGCAGCACGACCCGGTCGACCCGTCGATGCACGAGCTGCTCGACCGCTCGCTGGCGAAGCTCGGCCATCACGAGGCGCGAGCGCGCCACTGGCTCGCCGAGGCCAACGCCGATCGCCCGCTGGACCGCCGCGTCGCCGCCTACGTTCGCGCGGCCGGCATCGCCGTGCGCCACCTCGGAAACCCCGCGCTGGCGGTGGAGAACCTTCGCGCCGCGTGGACGCTCGAGCCGGGCGACGCGACGGTGTTCGACGAGCTCGCCGCGCTCCTGGCGCCGCCGCGCATCGACCCCGCCGCCGATCACCGGGGCGTCCTCGCTCGGCTCGACCTCTACGCGCAGGCCGCCGAGGTGGAGAAGGAGCAGGAGCGGAAGATCGCCCTGCTGGAGAAGCTCGCCGCCATCCACGAGGACGAGCTCGGCGATCCGCGACGCGCGCTCGAGGTGGCCGACCGCATCCTCGCCCTCTCGCCCAAGCGCCGCTCGGCCATCCTCCTCGCCAGCCGCAGCGCCTCACGGGTGGGCGACCTCGATCGCCTCGTGCGAGCCCTCTGGGAAGAGAGCGAGATGACGGAGGACCCGGCGCTACGCTGCCGCCTCCTCCTCCGCGCGAGCGACATCTGGGCCTCCAAGGGCGACGTCGACCGCGCGCTGGGCCTGGTCGAGCGCGCACTGGTCCTGCGTCCCGGCGACCACGCGGCGCTGCGCGCGCGGCAGCGCCACCACGACCGCTCCGGCCGCCTGGACGAGGCGCGCAAGGCACTCCTCGATCTCGTCGAGCACGCGCCGGACGAGGCCTTCGACACCTGGCTGGAGATCGCGCGCCTCGACGAGGTGCGCCGCAAGAACCAGCGCGACGCCGTCTCCGCCTATCGCGCCGCCGCGCGCCTGCGACCCGAGCACCCGCTGCCGCAGGCGGCGATCGTGCGCCTCTACCGCGCGCTCGGCGACTGGGAGCGGCTGGTGGTCGCGCTGAAATCGCTGATGGACGACGAGGTCGATCCCTTCGAGCGAGCCATGCTCGAGGTGCAGATCGCCGAGGTGCAGGAGATCTGCCTGGGCGATGGTGACGCCGCGCTCGCCAGCCTGGACGCGGCCGACGTCGACTTCGTGCGCGCCTTCGAGGACCGCGACGGCGCGACCCACGACCCGGCCGTGCTGGAGTCGATGGAGCGGGTGCTGGTGGCCAAGCTCCTGCGCACCCCGAAGAAGGGCGAGCGCGCGCTCGACGTGCAGCCGCTGGTCGCGCTCTACGCCAGGTGGCTGGACCGAAAGCCGCTGGTCTCCGTCGATCACGCGGTGCGCGTCGCGCTCGCCCGCGTCCTGTCGCGGAGCGCCCCGGAGCAGGCGATCGGCGTGCTCGACGGCCTCCTCTACGCGGTGCCCGGGCACGTGCCGGCGCTGCGCACCCTCGAGCACCTGCACCGGGGTCGCAACGCCGTCCCCCAGCTCACCACGGTGCTCCTCGCCCAGGCTGACGTGTCCAGCGCGCGCGTGGCCCGCTGCGGCGCCCTGTGGGAGGTCGCCGCCTTGGAGGAGAAGCACGGCCCCGGCGGCACGCTGGAGGCGCTGGCGCGCATCGTCGCCGAGCAGCCGCACGACATTGCCGCGCTCGACGCCATCGTGCGCATCGCCAGCCGCCTCACCGTCGGCGTCGCCATCCCGCACCCGGCGGCCATCGCCGCGCGCGGGCGGCTCTTCGCCGCGCTCCGTCAGCGCCGCGAGCTCACCGTCGACCCCACCGCGCGCGCTGCGCTGCTCCTGGAGGAGGCGATGCTCGCCGAAGCGGGGGACGAGGCCGACCCCCGCGTCGCGCTGGAAGCATACCGCGAGGCGCTGAACCTGTGGCCGGACGCGATCGTCGCCGCGCGCGGGCTCGACCGCGTCGGCACGCGGATGTCCGACGAGAGCGCCGTGGTCGACGCCAACCTGGCGCTCGCCAAGCTGGTCGACGAGCCCTCGCACCGCGCGCTCCACCTGGTGCGCGCCGCCGAGCTCTTCGTCACCCACCGCCGAGACGACCGCCAGGCGCTCGAGCTGTACGAGGTCGCCCTCAAGACCGACCCCGAGTGCGCGCCCGCCGCGCAGGCGCTGGCCACGATGCTGGTCCACGACGGCCGGAGGATGGTCGATCGCTTCGGCGAGGCGCTGGAGCGGGTGCGCGGCGCGGAGCAGACGGTGCTCCTCGGCTCCTCGATCGGCTCGGCGGTGCTGCGACTGGGCGAGGCCGGCCAGCCGATCGATCACGGCATCGGCGTGCGCGCCATGCGGCGTGTCCTGGAGCGAGTCCCCGACGACGCGGGCGCGCACCTCCTCATGGCGCGGCTGTACTCGGCGCAGCACATGTGGGCGGAGGCCAGAGACGAGTACCTCCGCATCGTCGACGTCGCGCGCGACGCCGCGACGCGGGTCAACGCCTACTTTGCCATCGCCGAGCTGTACGAGGGCCCTCTCGGCGATCTCTCGCTGGCAGAGTCGACCTTCGTCGCCATCCTCGGCGTCGATCCTCGCAACAAGGTCGCCCTGGAGCGCCTGGTGGTGACCGCCACCAAGCGCGGCGACCTCGACACCGTGCGCACGACCCTGCGGCGGCTGGCCGAGCTGGAGGTCGATCCGACCGCACGCCTCGGCTACGACCTGCGCCTCGCCGAGGCCTGCAAGGACGCGGGCGACATCCCGGGCGCGGTGCAGGCACTCGCTGACGCCATCGTCTCCGCCCCGCAGGACCAGCGGGCGATGCAGGCGCTCCTGCGCATCTACCGGCCCGACAACAACGAGGGCGCGCGCCAGCTGGCGTCGGTGCTGGAGCGCCTGCCCGAGGCGGCGCTCGCGCGGCGCATGCCCATCGATCCGCGCTGGTACTTCATATGCGGCATGCTCGAGGTCCACACCCTCGCCCGCGCCGTCGACGGCGCGGCGCACCTGCAGAAGGCGGTCGCGCTCGGCAACTCGCCGGAGATCCGGGTCGGCTACGGGCAGGCACTTCTCGCCGCCGGCCGCGCCAAGGAGGCGGCGACCCTCCTGCGCGATCTCTTCACCGAGAGCGCGGAGATGCCGGCGCGCCTGTTCGAGCCGCCGCAGCTCTCGACCATCCGCCAGGCGACCGTCGCGCCGCAGGGCACCATCCTCGGCGTCGCCCTCATCGCGCTCGACAGCGCCTTCGGCAACGACGGCCGGCCCGAGGAGCGGCTGGTCATCGACGAGATCCGCGCCTGCCTCGGCGAGCTCACGCCGGAGCGCGCGTCGGCCCTGCGCTCGCGCCGCCTCCCGGCGGAAGCGCCCGTCCCCGGCAGCCTCACCGGCGTCGATCTCGCGCGCATCCTCATCCCCGAGGCGAGGACGCCGCTCATCAGCGTCGCGGTGGCCATGGCGCCGGTGGCGGCCAAGGTCCTGCGCTTCGAGCTGACCACCATGGGCGTGACCAGCCGTGACCGCATCGGGCCGCGCGATCTGCACGCGGTGCGCATCCTCGCCGAGCGGGCGGCGCGCGCGTTCGGCATCGAGCTGTTCGAGCTCTACCTGTCGCCGACGTGGGCCGGGCCAGCGCGCGTCTTCCCCGGCGACCCGCCGGCGGTGGTCGCTCACACCTCGTTCGCCGACCTGCCGGAGCCGGAGCTGCTGTTCGCGCTCGGCCGTCTCTTCTGCCGCATGGCGCTGGGGCTCACCTGGCTCGACGAGTTGCCTCCGGAGCAGGTGGACGGCTTCCTGCTCGCGTCGCTCCGCTCGGTGGTGCCGCAGTTCGCCTCGGGTGAGCTCGGGAACGCCCGCGAGATCTCGGTGCAG
>JBKJLX010000361.1:0-11454 GCA_046596645.1 Polyangiaceae bacterium | reverse complement strand
CGCAGCGGGCAGACCTCTCCGCAGGACGATGCCTGGGCGCTCGCGGCGACGCTCTACGCGGTCCTCACCGGGGTCTCGCCGTTCCAGGGCGTCAACGAGCCCGAGGTGCGTGATCGCATCCTCGCGGGCCAACCGGCACCGCTCGCGGTCTACGGCGTCGACGACGAGAACCTGCAGAAGATCGTGGCCGGCGGCCTCGCGGGCGAGCTCGCGCACCGCTACGGCAGCCTCGCTCAGATGCGCGCCGATCTCGAGCGCTGGTTGCCCTCGGCCGCCTTGCTGGAGCCGCTCGACGACGAGGCCGACGGCGACGAGGACCAGGCGGCCACGACCATGCTGCCGATGCAGGACGCCATGCGGGCCATCTCGATGGCGACCGCAGGTCGATCGGCGTCGCCGGCGACCCCGTCCACGCCGCGCCCGGCCGCGGGTGCGCCGTCCGCCACGCGCCCGGCGGCCCCCCCGGCTGCGCTGCCCGTCGCCCCCATCGCCACGCCGCCTCTCGGGCTGGCTCCCCCTCGTCCCCTCGCTCCGCCCGTCATTCCCGCTCCGCAGGCAGTCCCTGCCGGAGCTGCTCCCGTGCAACAGGCGCCCGCGCCACGCGCCGGCATCCCGGAGATCCCGCGCATGGACGACCCCACTGGAGACGGGATGTTCGAGGAACCTTCCTTCGAGGATGAGGGGGGCCGACAGGAGCAGGACGAGACGGTGATGCGCGAGCTGCCGGCGCACATCATGGCGCTGGCCGCGCGGTCGGCCGCGGGCTCGACGCCGCCGCCGCCCAAGCCCGACGCGCCCCACCCGCCGGTGAACATGCCGCGCCCGCCGCTGGCACCGCCGGCCGCGGGGATGGGGCCGGCCGCGGGGATGGCCCTGCCGCCAGGGGGCATGAGCCCCCCCATGGCAGGCGGCATGGCCCTGCACCCGCCGGCGTCGCGACCGGACCCGGCGCGCGCCCGCCAGCTGACTCCCGCGGGGCAGCCGCCCGCCGACGACCCGGATCATGATCCGGACGACGTCCGCACGGTGTTCGCCCACAACGCGGTGCCCGAGGCAGCGCAGCGCCCGCGGGGCCTGCCGGCCCCTCCGCCTCCGCGTGCTCCGGTAGCTCTGCCGGCCCCGGACGACGATGACGATGACGACGACGGCGTCCGCACCGTCATCCGCGATCCGGGCGCGCCGGACGGCCCGCCGCGCCCGCCCCCGCCCGGGCCGCCGCCTCCCCCGGGAGGGGCGCCGCAGTCCGGTGGCGTGGGACGCCCGTTCAAGTCGACGCAGCTGGGCGTCGGCGGCTTCCAGAATGCGGCGCCGCCAGCGGCGACCTCGGGCTCCGGCGCGGGATCGGGCGCGCCGCTCGCTGGTCCCGGCCATGCGCAGGGCGGCCCCGGCTGGCCGCCGGCCTCGCCGGGCGGTCCGCCGCCGACCGGGGTCCAGGCCATGGGCGGCCCCGGCGTCGCGCCCGCCTTCGCGGACTCGCCGCTCGCCCAGCCCACGCCCCAGTCGGGGGTCCGGTTCGGAAGCAACGCGCCCGGCGGCGACGCGCCTCCCGGCGCGGGCGGTCTGGCGGATGTCGGTGCCCTCATCCAGGATGCTCTGGGCTCACCCGGCGGGGGTGCCATGGGCGGGGCAGGCGCCGCGGGCGGGCCAGGCGGCATGAACATGGGCGGCACCGGCGCCATGGCGCCGGGCGGCCTCGGTGGCTTCGGCATGGGCGGTCCCGGCTACGGGCCGCCGGCACAGCAGCCCCAGGGGCAGAATCCTCACGGTCAGGGCCCTCAGGGTCAGCACGGTCCGATGGGCGATCCCTTCGGCCCGACGGGCGCGCAGGGTCCGCACGGGCCGGGCAGCGGAGCAGGTGGTCCTGGCAGCATGGGCGGGCCCTTCGGCATGGGCGGGCCCGGCTCCGCCGGCGGCATGGGCGGCGGCTACGACGCGATGGGCAACATGGGCGGTCCGGGGACGTTCCCCACGCCGATGCCTGGCGGCGGGCCGCCGGGCGCGTTCCCCATGGGCATGTCGCCGGGAGCCGGCGCCCCGCCGATTCCCCCGCATCTCCTCAACTCGCCTGGACAGCCGATGGCCGACGCGCGGGGCTCGATGCGGACCTGGTACGTGGTCTGCGCCCTGGCGATGATCCTGGTGGCCGCGGTCACCTTCATCGCGCTCCGCTACATGAGCGGTTGAGCTGTCGGGGCCCTTCAGAAGGCCCCCGATGCGCTCCGCACCAGCGCGGATCACCCGCGGCGACAATCAGCGGAGCAGCTCCTCGAGGAGCTCGAGAGACTCGGCCTCCTCGGGATCGATCTCGCCGTCGGCGCCGACGACGCCGCGCACCGCCGCCAGGAGGAGCTTGCGGTGCGCGACCGGCACCTGCGCGGGATCGAGCTCGTCCGCCGTCGGCGGCTTCAAGAGCCAGCCCTCCACGGCCGAGACCTCGTTCGCGTCGAGGCGCAGGCGCTTCGACAGACGCATGATGAACGCGCGCTCTCGCTCGCGGATCTCAAGGTCCGCCCAGGCGAAGGAGCACACGAACCGCATGAGGCGGAGCCGATCGGGCCCGCTGATCTCGTTCAACATGGCCGCCACCATAGTACGGTCGCGCAGTGTCGAGTAGCCGGCGCTCTGGGTGGGGGCGCGGGTCCAGTCCAGGGGTCGGCCCGAAGGTATCGAGAGCGCCGTGCGGCGAGCCGGTCTAGCCTCACGGGGCGACGCGACTCGCTGCCGCAACAGGCTCGCGCGACGCCGAGCTAGAAGGAACAGGACCGTGTGCACGTCGTCGTGATCGGCGCAGGCGCCATCGGCACCACGATGGCCCTCCTCCTGGCCGACCGGGCCAGGGTCGTGGTCGCGGTGCGTGCCGCGGAGTCGGCGGCCATGCTCGAGTCGAGCGGCTTCGCGGCGACGGGCGCGTTCGAGCGCCGCGCCGGCCTCACCGTGTGCCAGCTGGACGACGCGCCGATCGACGAGGAGACGTTCGTGATCGTCACCTCGCGCGCGCAGCACGTGCGCAGCGCGCTGGCTGCGATCGCGCCGCGCCTGTCGCCGCGGACGCCAGTGGTCCTCGCGATGCAGGGCGTAGGCGTGCTCGACGACGCGCGCGCGGCGCTGCCCGATCACGTGGCGTGGATCCGCAGCGCCTGCTGGATGGACGCGCGCGAGGAAGGGCAGGGGAAGGTCCGCATCCTCGACCTGAAGTCGATCGACCTGGCGGCCACCGGCGGCGCCCTGGCATCGGTGCGTGCGCTGGAGGAAGTTCTGAACGCGGCCGGCGTCCTGGTCAGCGTCGAGTTCGACGCGCGCGCCCTGGAGTGGCAGCGCACGCTGCCCTCGATCGCCATCGGCGCCCTGTGCGCGGTGGTCGGGCGGGAGGACGGGGCGATCCTCGACGAGCCGGAGCTGCGCGCCCTCGCCGACGCCGCGCTGGAGGAGGCGCTGCGCGTCGCCGGCGCCGACGGCGTGCAGCTCGGACCGTCGGACAGCCGCCGCGTCTTTTCCTCGCTGGAGGGGGCGCGCGACCGGGTGGGACACGTCCTCGAGGACCTGCGCGCCGGGCGCGTCACCGAGGTCGCCTTCCTCTCCGGGGGCGTCGCCCGGGCCGGAAGGCGGCTCGGCGTCGCGACGCCGGTGCACGACACACTCGGCCTGCTCGCGTCTTACCTCGAGCGCAAGGCCAGCGGCGCCTTTGCCAGCCGCGACGAATCGCTACCGGCGTCGCTCCCACCGCGGTAGCTGTCGCTGGTGACGGCCAAGCGCGACGCGTCCTTCTCCCTCGACGACGCGCTCTCCGATCCCGGCTTCACGCCGCGGGTTCGCGATCTCCGCGCCCTCCTCGAGCGCGTCACCGGCGAGGACGCCGAGGTGGCGCGTCGTGCCGCCGCGGCGGTGGTGCGCATCCAGGACGCGGTCGCGGCGCCCATCGCCGCGACGCTCGCCGCGCAGCCCGCCGAGGCTGCCGCGGAGCTGGCGGCAGCCGCGGCGCTGCGCCCGGGCGCGAAGGCTGCCGAGGTGGCGACGCTGGTCGCCGCGCTCGCCGGCGCGGTCGCGAGCCCGAGCGCCACGCGCTCGGCGGCGGCGGGTCTGGCCCGGGTGCTCGGCGATCAGCGCGCGCGGCGGGGCGTCGATGCCGATGCCCTCGACGCGGTCGTCAGCGCCCTGGTCACCGCGCTCGCGGTCGCCGAGGGCCCCACCCGGCGCGCGGTCGCGCGCGGCCTGGCCGCGGCGGCGACGCCTGCCGCGCGCGCGGCGCTGGCCAGCGCCGACGCCGGTGGGGACGCGGTGGTGTCGCGCGCCCGGCTCGCCTCCCAGCGCGACGCCGCGCGCGACGGGGTCGACGACGCGCCGCACCTCGATCGCGTGCCGGTCTCGCCGCTGGCCGCGATCCTGATCTGTCGTCGCGGCCTGGAGGCGATCGTCGCGGCGCAGGCGGGCGCCCCGCGCGAGGCGCGGCCGACGCGGGCCGGACGCGTCGCGATCGTCCTCGCCGGCTCGCCCGCCGCCGCGCTCGACGATGCGCGCAGCGCCCTGGGCATCGGCTTTCCGCTCCCTCCGGAGCCGCTCCCGGCGGATGGCGCCGCCGCGCCCGAGGCGGTGGCCGAGGCGGTGGCGCGGGCCCTGGTGGCACCTGTCGCGCGTGCGGTGCTCGAGCGCTTCGCCGCGCCGCGCGTGCGCTTTCGAGTGTCGTTCGCGGGCGGCGGCAAGCACCGGGCGACCGCGTGGGCCATCGCTGAGCGCGCCGCCGCCATCGGCGACGGCACGCTGGTGAACGATCCGCGCGACGCGCCGTGGGAGCTGGTGGTCGGCCTGCCTCCCGTCGATGCGGCGTCGCGCCGTGGCGATCCGTTCGTCGAGCTCGAGCTGCGACCGCGCTTCGACGACCGCCGCTTCCCGTGGCGGGTGGCCGACGTCCCGGCGGCGTCGCACCCCACCATCGCCGCGGCCATCGCGCATCTCGGCGGCGCCGTGGCCGGCGACGTGGTGTGGGACCCGTTCGTGGGATCCGGCGGCGAGCTGTGCGAGCGCGCGCGCATGTCACCGCGTCCGTCGCTCCTCATCGGGACCGATATCGACGAGGCGGCGCTGGTCGCCGCGCGGCGGAACCTCACGGCCGGCGGGCTCGACGGGCGCCTCCACCGGACCGACGCGCTCGACTTCGTCCCCGCGCCGCCGGCTACGCTCATCCTCTCCAACCCTCCGATGGGGCGGCGCGTGCTGCGCGGCGAGGGTGACGTGCGCCGCCTGCTGGTCGAGGTGATCGGCCGCACGCCGCGTACGCTCGCGCCCGGCGGCCGGCTGGTCTTCGCCTCGGCCCACCCCGAGGACACGCGCGAGGCCGCCCACGCCGCGGGCCTCGAGCTCCTCGAGTCCACCGTGGTCGACCTCGGCGGCTTCGACGTCGAGCTGCAGTCGTTCCGTCGGGGCGGGTGATCCTGTCGGCGGCGCTCTGGCCTCCGGGCTCAGGTGCCGGTCGCGCCGGTCGACCATGCGGCGTCGAGCAGCGCGCGGGGGAACCAGGCCAGGGGAGGGCCGTCGGCCTCGATGAGGTCGAGGTGGTGGCACGCTTCGGCGTCGAAGGGGACGCCCCGCACAGCGGCGCGCGCGCGGCGCGCCAGATCGCCGGCGCGCGCCAGGTGCTGAGCGGCGCGGCGCCTTGCGTACCCGACGTTGGTGCCAGTGCGCACCAGGAAGGCCCAGTCGCTGGCCGCGCCCAGCATCAGCTCGCGGGCGGCGAGATCGCGGGCGCGCATCGCGGAGGCGCACGCTCCGCCGGTGGCACCTTGGCCGCCGGCCGCGCCGCGGCCGTCGAGCTCCGCGAAAGCGCCGTCGACGGCGCGCTCGGCGACGTGGATGGCGCGCAGCATCGGTGCGGTGTCGGCGGCGGCCCACACCGTCGCGTGGCCTCCTTCGCCCCAGGTCGAGATCGCGGGCTCCACCACGGGCGCGAGGGGATGGCGCGCCAGGCGCTCGGAGGGCGTGGTCGGGCGGACGGGGCAGCCGGCGTGCAGCAGGGTCTCCAGCAGTGCGTCGAGGAACGCCGGGCCCTCCCACCACCAGTGGCCGAACAGCTCGGCGTCGTAGGGCGCCACGAGGAGCGGGGGCGCGCCGGCGGCCCGCGGCGCCCCGGCCAGCGTGCGCGACGCGGCGGCGACGAAGTCGGACGCGTGGGCGCGGACGCGCGCGGCGGCGGCCCCCGGATCGTAGGGCTCCTTCGCCTCGGCACCGGTCACGCGGTACGGCCGAAGCCCGATGGGCGAGCGCGCGCCCGGCGGCGGCGCCAGGCGACCGAGGTCCTCGGTGGACAGCTCGTCGACCAGATCGCGGTGGTGCTCGCGGTAGGCGGGATCGCCGGGGTATCCGTCGCGCCGCGACCAGACGCGCCGCGCGGCGCCGGGCTCGCGCGCGAGGATCGCCAGGCCCCAGGGCGTCATGACCGGCGCGTGGACGCCGAGGGGCGAGCGCGGCCGCGCCAGCTCCACGCCGTGGGCGTCGAGCACCGTCCAGCCCACGCCAGCGGCGCTCAGCGCCCCATCGAGGCGTGGGTCGTAGGCGCACTCGGGGAGCCACAGCCCCAGCGGCTCCACGCCGGACGCGGCGATCAGCGCGCGCCGCGCCACCGACAGCTGCGCGGCGACGTGGCCGGCGCTGGTGCACGCCGGTAGCAGCGGGTGTGTCGCGGCGGTGGTGAAGAGCTCGACGGTGCCGGCGCGGTGGTGATCCCCGAACGCGCGCGCCACATCGCCCCCCGCGACCTCGAAGCGCTCCCGCGCGCGGCGCAGCCGCGCGACGTGATCGCGGAGCGCGTCCGCGCGCAGGCCCGCCCCCGCGCGCGCGATCTCGGCGTGCGCGATCGACTCCACCGCGTCCACATGGTCGACGAACGCTGCGCGCAGGTGCGCGTCGGCGAGCATGGCGAGGAGCGGCGGCGACAGGGAGAGCGCCAGCACCTGGCGCTGCCCGCGCGCCGCGGCGCGGTCGAGCACCTCGAGCAGCGGCAGGTAGCTCTCCCACAGCGCCTCGAAGAGCCACCGCTCCTCGATCGACGCCGGGTGCACCGGGTCGCGCACCCACGGCAGGTGCGCGTGCAGGACCAGGGCGAGCTCCACCTGGGTCAGGCCCGGAGGAGCTCCTCACCGAGATCGCGACCGGCCCTCTCCGCCTCGGCGCGCGCCGAGGGGAAGGGGATGCGCCGCGCACCGACGCGGAGGCGCGTGCCGTCGGCGTCCGCCAGGAGGGCGTCGATCACCAGGTCGTCTCCCTCGCGGCGCGCGAACGCGGCGACCGGCGTCTTGCAGTCGCCGCCGACGGCGGCGAGGACGGCGCGCTCGGCGCCGACGCAGATCCACGTCGGGGCGTCGGTGAGTGGGGCGAGCACCGCAAGCACCTCGGCGTCGTCCTCCCGGCACTCCACGCCGAGCGCTCCCTGACCGACCGCCGGCAGGCACACCGTGGGGTCGAGCACCTCGGTGGCGCGACCCTCGAGGCCCAGGCGGCGGAGGCCGGCCAGCGCCAGCACAGCGGCGTCGAAGGCGCCCTCGTCGACGCGCCGCAGCCGGGTGTCGACGTTGCCGCGCAGCGGCTCGATGATCAGATCGGGACGTGCGCGGGTGAGGCAGAGCGCGCGGCGGAGGCTGGAGGTGCCGACCCGGGCGCCCTGCTTCAGATCGGCGAGCTTCGCGCCGCCGCGGCCGATCAGCGCGTCGCGCGGGTCCTCGCGCGGCGGGATGCACCCGATGACCAGCCCCGGGGCGAGGTGCGCCGGCACGTCCTTGATGGAGTGCACTGCGAGGTCCGCGGTCTTCGCGTAGAGCGCCTCCTCCAGCTCCTTCACGAAGAGGCCCTTGCCCCCGATGTCGGAAAGGCGGCTCGTCTGATCCTTGTCGCCGGAGGTGACGACCTGAAGCTCCTCCACCGTGAGGCCCGGGGTGCGCGCGACGAGGGCGCCCAGGAAGGCGCGCGACTGCGCGAGGGCCAGCGCCGAACGGCGGGTGGCGAGGGTCAGCAGCCGGGGGGGCGTGATGGTCACCCCCGTCCTCCTACCCGATCGACGCGCCCGCCGGCCGCGCGCTCGACGTGGTGGATGTCGACATCGTCGGTCGGCGCCGCCGCGGGCGGGTTCGCCGCCGCGCCGGGCTGCGATCCCCGGGGCTGCGCGGCGCGCGACGGAGGCACCGAGGGGCTGCCGTTGACGTCGACCTCGGGGAGGTCGAACAGATCGCGCAGCGTCGCGGTGACCTCCTCCCCCCGCGGCTCGGCGGCCAGCGCGCGCAGCTTCGCGGTCGGCGTGTGGCATAGCTTGTTGGTCGCCGCCTCGATCATCGTCGCCAGCGCCTCGCGCTCGCGGGCGCCCAGGTGCCTCAGCTTGCCGGCGAGGCTCCGCTCCAGCTCGGCGGCGAGGATGGCCTTGGTCCGCGCGCGCAGCCCCACGATGGTGGGGGCCATCGAGCGCTCGACGCTCCAGGTCTCGAAGGCGTCGGCCTCGGCGGCGACGATGGACTCGCCCTTCGACGCCTCGCTGGCGCGGCCGTCCAGCGACCGGGCGACGATCTGCGAGAGATCGTCGACGTCGTACAGGTAGACGTCGTCGAGCTGGTTCACGCGCGAGTCGACGTCGCGCGGTACCGCGATGTCGATGAGGAAGAGGCTGCGGTTGCGGCGCGCCTTTCGGGCGGTCTTCACCGCATCGACGGTGATGATGGGATCGGTCGACGAGGTCGAGGTCACGACCACGTCGGCCTCGATGAGGCACCAGTTGAGCTCGCCCCAGTCGCGCGGCTCGCCGCCGACCTCGACGGCCAGGCGCTCCGCGCGCTCGCGGCTCCGGTTGACGACGATGAGCTTCGCGCCCTGCTTGGCGAAGAGCTTGCTGGCCGCCTCCGCCATCTCCCCGGCGCCGACCAGGACCACCTTGCGCCCCGCGATGTCGCCGAAGATCTGGAGGGCGAGGTCGACCGCCACGCTGGAGACCGACACTTGCCCGGCGCCGATCGCGGTCTCGCTGCGCACGCGCTTGCCGACGTGCAGCGCGCGGTGCATCGCGCGACCGAGCAGCGGGCCCAGCGTCCCCTGCTTCTGCGCGACGTCGACACAGTCCTTCAGCTGCCCGAGGATCTGCGGCTCGCCGACCACCAGCGAGTCGAGCGAGCTGGCGACGCGGAACAGGTGCACCAGCGCGTCGCGACCGGCGCGCGCCGCCAGGTGCTTTCGCACCGGCTCGCCGCCGCTCTCGGCCAGGCGGGCGATGATGGCGCGACACGCGTCCTCCGCCGCGGTCACCGGATCCGCCGTGCCTCGGGGGAGCGCGCCGTAGACCTCGACCCGGTTGCAGGTGGAGAGCACCGCGACCTCGCCCAGCGGCGTCGATCGCACCAGGTCGGCGAGCACCTCGGGCAGCGTGGAGCTGCCGATGGCGAGCCGCTCGCGCACGTCGATGGGCGCGGTCTTGTGCGAGAGACCGACGCAGACGATGGCGTCGCTGGTCACGCCTTTTGAGCCCCCGGCGCGACGGCGCGGTCGTCGGTCGTCGGCGCGGGCGCGGCCGGCGCGGCGGGCGGACGCGTGAGGTAGATGGCGACGACGGCCATCGCGCAGACCAGGCCGGCGATGGTGCCGTACGCGGCGCGCCGACCGCGCCAGCCGGCGGCCGCGCGGAGGAGGAGGACCCCCGCGACCAGCAGCCAGGTCGCGTAGCCGAACACGATGCGGCCGACCTCGTCGGGGGTGCCGAACTCGAGCTGACGGGCCCAGAAGGTGCCGGAGAGCACGCCGATGGTCAGCATGGGGAAGCCCGCGACCAGGAAGCGGTGCTCGGCGCGATCGAGAGCGTCGAGCGGGGGGAGCTGGCCCATGCCGCCGGGGCGCTTCTGCTTCAGGCGCCGCTCCTGCAGCAGGTAGAGGGTCGCGGCGGCGCCGGCGAGGACGAACAGAGCGATGCCGACCAGGTTGACGAGGACGTGGACCGCGAGGAACGCCCCGCTCGTCTCGTGGGTCTGCTCGGGGCGGCCGAGGAAGAAGGTCGAGAGCAGGAAGGCCAGGCCGAGCGGCGCCAGGAGCACGCCCACCGCCTCGATCCGGTAGCGCACCCGTGCGACCAGGTAGACGACCCCCGAGACGATGGAGGTCACGCTCAGGAGGAAGTGCACGCTGTGCACCGGGCATACGTGGAGGGCGAAGCTGGCCAGGCACACGTAGGCGGCGTGGACCGCCACCGCGGCGCCGAGCAGGCGCGGCCCCAGGCGGTGGATCCGGGCGCGCGAGCGCTCGGCGGCGGCGTCGATGTGCGCCGAGGACGTGGCGCGGTGCTGCGCGACGTCGAGGAAGTACAGGATGCCCGACGCCGCGTAGAGCGCGGCGCCCAGCGCCAGCGACAGGTGGAGCAGGACGGTCGACACCTCGCTCCGATGCTAGCGCGCCGGGGCGCGCCCGCCGAGGGACGTGGCGCCGGTGGCGCTCACATCGACTTGGAGAGGAAGGCGGCGAGCAGCTCCTCGTCGCTGTCCGCCGCGTCCGAGTAGGACTGGCGGTGCTCCTCGAAGGAGCCCACCGGCGCGCCCACGAAGCCGGGCACCACGTCGTAGGCCGCGTCGCCGATGATCATCGACTCCTCCAGGAGCTCGGCGCCGAGCTCGCCCAGGAAGCCCTTGGTCTTCACGCGGCCGATCAGCTCGAGCTCGTCGGGGACGCCGGTCAGCTCGCGCAGGATGCGCACCGCCTCGACGATCCGGTACTTCCGGCTCTCGCTGCGGATGGTGAGCTCGTCGCGTTCGAGGTCCACCAGATCGCCGGCGACCCACTCGTCGAGGGCTGCCTGGGGGAAGAAGACGCGGTTCTTCACGAGGGCCTCATTCTGAGCGAGAAGCGCGCTCGGCGGCGCGCTCCACGGAGCGGGCGCGCATGCGACCCGGCAGACGCCACAGGGTCTCGAAGATTCCCATGAGCACGTAGAAGCCGAGGAGCCAGACCAGTCCCAGCGCGGGCCGGGTCTGGGTGGATATGAGCGCGGAGGAGGCGATGGCGAACGCGACGAAGAGCACCGTGCGCGCGTTCAGCCGCACGTCCTTGAAGGAGCGGAACTCGACGTTGGAGACCATCAGCGTCGCGAGGACGACGGTGACGGCCATGACGACCCACGCCGTCTCCGCGTGGGCCAGCGCGCCGGGGACGGCGTCGGTCGCCACGACGATCGACACCAGGATGCCGGCCGCGCCCGGCGTCGGCAGGCCCTGGAAGTAGGCAGAGGCCTTGGCCGGCTCGCCGCTCGGCGTCATCGCCTGGACGTTGAAGCGCGCCAGGCGCACCGCCGCCGCTGCCACGAACAGGAACGAGGCGACGAGCCCGACGGTGTCGAAGCGAGCGAGCGCCCACATGTAGACCAGCACGCCCGGGGCGAGCCCGAAGGACATGACGTCGGCGAGCGAGTCGATCTGAAGGCCGAACGCGCTCTGGGTCTTCGTCATGCGG
>JBKJLX010000343.1:0-6066 GCA_046596645.1 Polyangiaceae bacterium | reverse complement strand
GCGGCGGCTGGCGCTCCATCTTCGGCGGCGGCGAGCAGGCAGCGGTGCCCGGTCAGACCACGGAGCAGTCCGCCGCGCCCATGGTCCAGTTCACGGGGTTCGTGCTCGACGACGCGCAGGCGACCTGGCAGCGAGAGTTCCAGAAGCGGGGCATGCAGTACCAGAACGCCAAGCTGGTGGTCTTCACCGATGCCACACAGTCGGGCTGCGGCGTCGGCGACGCTGCCACCGGCCCGTTCTACTGCCCGCGCGACGCCCGGGTGTACGTCGACCTCGCGTTCTTCGACGAGCTCGACCGTCGCTTCGGCGCCCCCGGCGACTTCGCTCAGGCCTACGTGATCGCCCACGAGGTCGGCCACCACGTGCAGAACCAGCTCGGCACCAGCGACAAGGTGCACGGCGCCGCTCGCGGCAAGCAGGCCGGCGCCGAGGGGCTGGCGGTCCGCCTCGAGCTGCAGGCCGACTGCTACGCCGGCGTGTGGGCCCACTGGACCGGCCGCCGCGACCTGCTGGAGCATGGCGACATCGAGGAGGGGCTCAAGGCGGCGTCCGCCATCGGCGATGACCGGCTTCAGAAGAGCGCCGGCCGTCGCGTGCAGCCCGAGTCGTGGACCCACGGGTCGTCCGCGCAGCGCGCGAGCTGGTTCCGGAAGGGGTTCGAGTCGGGCGCGATGGAGACCTGCGACACCTTCAACGCCTCCTCCATCTGAGCGTCGAGCCCGAGCCGCGCAGAGGCCTACTGGACTCGGGCTTTACGCGCCATCGCTGCGGAAGGACTCCTCGGCGTCGGCGAGCACCAGGGTGGTCACTGCGAAGGCACAAGTCGCGAGGGAAAGGTCGCCGGGGGAGACATTCTCGATGACGTCGTTCACCGTGTGGTGCAGGTCGAAGTAGCGCGTGGCGTCCTGGCGCAGATCCACGAAGGGAACGCCGTGCTGGCGGAGCGGGCCGATGTCGACGCCGCCACGCGACGACATCGGGTCCAGCGGGATGCCGAGCGGCTCGAGGGCCGAGACCAGGCGACGCGTCAGCCCTCGATCGCGCGCGCCGTCGGGGGTGCGCCACGCCCAGGGCGCGCCGTCGCCCTGATCCGCCTCCAGCGCAGCCACGTGCTGCGCGGCCTCCGCGGCGTGCGCCCGGGCGTAGGCGAGCCCGCCGCCGGTGCCGAGCTCCTCGTTCGCGAAGAGGACCACACGCACCGTCCGTCGGGGCGCGCGGGGCAGCGCCGCGATCATCCGCCCGACCTCGAGGACGATCGCGCAACCAGCGCCGTCATCCTGTGCGCCAGCCGAGAGGTCCCACGAATCGAGGTGCGCGCCGAGCAGCACGATCTCCCCGGGCCGCTCGCGCCCACGGATCTCCCCCACGACGTTGGCCGATTCCCCGACCGGGAGCGGCCGGCACCCCAGCGCGAGGTGGCCCACCACCTCCTTGCCGCCGAGGAGAGCGCGCGCGAGCAGGTCCCCGTCGGGCGTCGACAGCGCCGCCGCTGGGATCGCCGCGCCCGGGTCGTAATAGACCGCCCCGGTATGGGCCGCTCGGGTCGAGTCGGTGCCGATCGAGCGGACCAGGCAAGCGAGAGCACCCTTCGCCGCCGCGCGCGCCGGCCCGCGCATGCGCACGGCCGACCCGGCATTGTAGCCGACGCCGTCTCGCGTCCGGGGCATGACGTGGTGCAGGTACGCGATGCGTCCGGCGATCACCTCGCGCGGTGCAGCCTCGAGCTCCTCGAGCGAGCCGAACATGACGACCGGGGCCTCGATGCCGGAGGCGGGCGTGCCCACGCTGCCGCCCAGCGCGGTGAGCACGACCGGCTGCGGCCGCGGCAGTCGCAAGGTGCAGCTCTCGGCCCCCCGCTCCCATAGCGTCGCCGGCGCCGACTCGGTCCGGACGTTGACCAGGCCTGCCGCCCGCATCGCCTTGGCGGCCCAGTCCTGCGCCGCCACGTCACCGGGCGTGCAGGGAAACCTCGGCCCGACGTCGTCGCAGAGGGCGCGAACCACGTCGAAGGTGCGCTCTTCGGAGCGCAGCGTGCGCAGCAGGTGCTCGATCACCGTCGGCTCGTAGCCGGGCGCGACCTCGCGCGCCAGGCGACGGTGCCCCCGGGCTCGACGGCCACGGCGCCGTCACGGCTTGACGAGGCGACGGAACGTGTCGACGTCGGAGGTGTTGAGGACGTCGGCGGGGCCGAGGCCACCCCGGCGGGCCACGGCGACGCCGAGCTCGACCGTCTCCAGGCCGCGCGTCGAGTGAGCGTCGGTCGAGACGACGAAGGGGATCCCGCGCGCGTGCGCGGCGCGGACCCAGCGCGGCTCGAGGTCGAGGCGGTGGGGGTCGCCGTTGATCTCGATGGCGACCCGCGACGCCGCGGCGACATCGAGGACTTGCTCCACGTCGCAGTCGATCGGGTCGCGGCGCATGAGGAGACGCCCTAGGGGGTGCCCCCAGATCTTGAAGATCGGCTGGCGCATGCAGGCGACCAGGCGTCGCGTCATCTCATCTCGGTCCATCTTCAAGCGCCCGTGGACGCTCGCGATGACGACGTCGAGGCTCTGCAGAATGTCGTCCGGGTAGTCGAGCGAGCCGTCGGCGAGGATGTCCGACTCGGTGCCGCGCAGCAGCTTCACCGAGACCAGCTCCTGCACGCGCGCGATCTCGTCCCACTGCTCGCGCAGGCGATCGAGGGGCACGCCGCCGGCGTAGTGCGCTGCCGGCGAGTGGTCGGTGATGGTCAGGTACTGCGCGCCCAGCGACTGGGCCTGACGCGCCATGGCCTCGATGGTGTCGCGACCGTCGGAGAAGACGGTGTGGCAGTGCACGATGCCGCGCAGGTCGCGCTCCTCCAGCAGCCGCCGGGGCGAGGTGCCGACAGCCGACTCGATCTCACCCCAGCCTTCGCGCATCTCGGGGTGGATGAAGGGCAGACCGAGCGCGCGGTAGAGGTCCTCCTCGCAGGCGAAGGCGGCGGTGTCGACGCCGCGCTCGGCCGCCCGCCGCTCCAGCGCGGCCACGTGCTCCGCAGCGCCTGTCGCGCGCACCCAGGCCGATCCGAAGCCGGCGAGACGCGTGGTCTCCACCCGGACCCTCACGCCGGACCCCACGCGGCCGACCAGGTCGTGGCCCGACCGTTCTTCCACCCGGGCCAGCGGAGGGAAGGTCACGGCGTGGTCGATGAGGCGCGCCGGGTCGTCGGTCGCGGCAAGGATCGCGAGCTCGTCCGCAGTCTCGGTGCAGCGGCGCACCTCGCCTGCCAGCTCGATCCGCGAGGCGGCGCCGCCGCGCTCCACGTGGCGGCGCAGGCTCTCCGCCAGCTCGCGCGCCTCGCGCAGGAGGACGCGGCTGGGTCGCGCTCGCAGCGCGTCGATCCCCCGGAGGAGCCTGCCCTCGGTGGAGGGGCCGAAGCCCTTGACGGTGCGGACGCGGGCCTCGCGGCAGGCCCGCTCGAGGTCGTCGACGGTGGTCAGGCCGAGCGCCGCCGCCAGCGCCCGCGCGCGGGGGAGGCCGAGCCCGGGGACCTGCGCGAGCTCGACCACCCCGGGCGGGATCTCGGCGCGGAGCGCCTCCAGGAGACGCGTGGTGCCGGTGGCGGCGATCTCCTCGATGGCCCTGGCGATGGCGGGCCCGACGCCGGGCAGGTCGGTGAGCGTCCTCGCGGCGAGCAGCTCCGCGAGCCGGCCCTCGGGGACGGCCTCCACGGAGGCGGCGCCGCCGGCGTATGCGCGGGCCTGATGCGGCGCACCTCCGCGGAGCTGCAGGAGCGCGCTCAGCTCGCGCAGGCGCTCCGCCACCAGGAAGCGATCGAGCGGCTCCTTCGCAGACGACACGTCTCTCGTCGTTTAGCAGCTCGTGTGCCTCGGGGCGGCGATGGACGCGTCGCGCGTCGTCACCGTGATCGGCGAGCTTGGCCGGCCGCTACCTTCCTGCTGCATCACCTCTCACACCGGCTGACACGCCCACGCCCCGCGGATGTGGCGCGTCGCCACGCCGCCAGGGGGAGCCTTCCCCACCGCTTCACCTTGCGTCGCGTGGCGCGAGGCAGATGAGTCGGCTCTCATGCCCGCGGTACGCCAGTTGCTTCGGCCGCAGCATGAGGATGGCCGGGCTCTCTCCGATGGACGCTTCGTTCGCTGCACGCAGGGCGGCGCGCCCCTGGGTCGAGGTGCTGGCGCGCGCCGGCTTTGCGGCGAAGGGCGTCCTCTACGTCACCATCGGCGTCCTCGCGACGCTGCTCGCCGTGGGAGAGGCGGGGGGGCGACCCACCGATTCGCACGGCGCGCTGAAGACGCTGGGCGCGCAGCCGTTCGGCGACGTGTTGCTCGTGGTGATGGCGATCGGCCTCGCCGGGCACGCGCTCTGGCGCCTGGTGCAGGGCACGCTCGACCCCGAGCACGAGGTGAGGGGGTCCAAGCACCCGATCGCGAAGCGGGCCTCGTTCCTGGTGCGCGCCTTTCTCCACGCCGGGCTCGTCGTCTTCGCGGTGAAGACGGTGCTTGGCGAGCCGGCGACGCACAGCAGCGCGCGCAGCGTCTCCGCGCAGGTCATGAGCTGGCAGCCGCTCGGCGTGTGGCTGGTTGCCCTGGCCGGCGCGGGGATCGCCGGCTTCGGCCTCCTGCAGATCCGTGAGGGGCTCACCGGCGACGTCGGTAGCGAGCTTTCGATGCACCGGCTCTCGTCGTCGGCGCAGCGTTTCATCATTCGCTTCGGTCGCTTCGGCACCGCGGCCCGCGGCGCGGTGTTCGCCTTGATCGGCGCCTTCCTCCTCTTCGCTGCGCTCCGCAGCGACCCCGGGCAAACCAAGGGCCTGGGCGAGACACTGGCCTGGCTGCGCGCGCAGTCCTTCGGCGACGTCGCCCTCGGGGTGACCGCCGTCGGCCTCGCCTGCTACGGCCTCTACCAGATGGTCGTCGCTCGCTGGCGCGTCATTCGCGCGGCGTGACTCGGGCCGGGCGCCCCAGGCCCCACCCGGCCGATGCAACCGAAACCGGGGGCGGGGGCCGCCCGTAACCCTCCCGTCGGCCCGCCGCTCGGTCAGCGAGGGGGGGGCCTGGAGGGAGCCCGATGATCGTCAGGTCGTTCCAGCACGTGGGGGCGCTGCTCGCGACCGCGCTCGCCGCGTCCGTCTGCTACGGATGTGCGGCGGCGCCCGAAGAACGGGCGGTCACCAGCGCGGGGACCAGCACCGACGAAGTCGGCGCCGAGGCCACCGGCGCCGGGACGCCTTCCTCGTCGCCGCAGGCCCGCAAGGAGAGGATCATGTCGACCCGCAGCTACAAGAAACCGTCGCCCGCCGAGCTCCAGGCAAAGCTCTCGCCGATGGAGTTCCAGGTCACCCAGAAGGACGCGACGGAGCCGCCGTTCCGCAACAAATTCTGGGACAACCACGAGGCCGGCCTCTACGTCGACGTGGCCAGCGGCGAGCCGCTCTTCACCTCGCTCGACAAGTTCGACTCCGGCACCGGCTGGCCCAGCTTCAGCCGCCCCGTGGAGACCGCGCGCGTCGTCTCCAGGACCGACAGCCAGCACGGCATGGCGCGGACCGAGGTCCGCTCGAAGGAAGGCGACTCCCACCTCGGCCACGTCTTCGACGACGGCCCGGCGCCCAGCGGTCTGCGGTACTGCATCAACTCCGCGTCACTGCGCTTCATCCCTGTCGCCAAGCTCGAGGCCGAGGGCTACCCGGAGTACGTCGCGCTCTTCAAGGAACAGGGCAAGCAGGGGGCGCAGGCGAGCCACGGCCCGTCGGCGGAGGGCAACGCGTGCGTCACGCCCGCCACGGGGGAGAAGGCGGGCTGCGCGACCACGATGGAGACCGCCATCCTCGCCGGCGGCTGCTTCTGGGGCATGGAGGAGATCGTCCGCGCCATCCCCGGCGTGCTGGAGACCGAGGTCGGCTACGCCGGCGGCACCACCAGGAAGCCGACTTACAACGACGTGAAGCGGGGGACGAGCGGGCACGCCGAGTCCCTTCGCATCACGTTCGACCCGACCCAGGTCACCTACGCCGACATCCTCGAGAAGTGGTTCTTCAAGATGCACGACCCCACGACCGCCGATCGCCAGGGCAAC
>JBKJLX010000100.1:0-9919 GCA_046596645.1 Polyangiaceae bacterium | reverse complement strand
AGCCCAGCGACACCGGCGGTCGCGAGGAGAAACCACGCAAGATCGCCGGCAGCGCGACCGGGCGCCACGGCGCAGCCGTCGTCCGCCGTCGTCGCGTCGCTGCCCGGCCCGCCACCGCCTCCTTCACCGTCGGCACCGTCGTCGTCGTCGTCGTCGTCGTCGTCGGCGGCGGCGGCGGCGCTGCTGCCGCCGCCTGCGCCCTCGGGTGCGGGGCAGTCGGGGTCGGAGCCGATCGCACACTCCGTCTCGCAAGCGCCGTCCCCCACGCACACCGGACAATCGGGGTCGGTCACCGGGCAATCCACCGCGCAAGTGTCACCGCCCCCGCAGAGAGGGTTGCAGTCGGGGTCCGTCGCCGGAGCCGCGCAGTCTGCGGTGCAGAGGACGTCGCCCGCGCAGGGACAGTCCGGATCGGGCTGCGTGCACCCGCTCGCGCACTGCTGGTCGAGCGCGCAGCTGGGTGCATCGATGAACGGCCGGATGAAGTCATCCAGATGGGCGTCCACCCGTTCGTCGATCATGAACGACGTGCAATCGCTCCGGGTGTGGATGCCGACCAGCGTCTCCACGCCCCCGATCATCGCCAGCGCGGTCCCCCCCGAGTCACCGTTGCAGGTCCCCGAACGCTGCAGGACCATCGTGAAGATCTTCCCGCCGACCTGTTCGATGGTCGCGGTGGCCACGCGCTTGGTCCCGGCGCCGCCGCCCTCCGCCTCGGTGATGCCGAACCCCACCAGCGTCAGCGTCGCGCCCGGTCCGGGCAACGTTCCCATGGGGATGGGAACGATGGGGGCCGGCTCGCCCAGGCGGAGCACGGCGACGTCGTCATCGGCGTCGGGATCCTCCAGGTACCAGGAGAGGTCGTACGCGCCCTCCACCACGGCGATGCGGGTCCCGCCGCCGAACACGTTGGTCCCGAAGAACACCTCGATGTCGGTGATGGGGATGCCGCCGGTCGATTCCGGGCTGATGCAGTGCGCCGCGGTGACCACCACCGTGGAAGTGACGAGCGTGCCCGAGCAGAAGGGCTGACCCCCGTACGTGAGGGCCACCACCGCCGGATGACCGTCGTCCACCTCGCCGTTGACGATGGGTGACGTCGCGTCGCCGATCTCGCCGTCGTCCGCATCGTCGCCCGGCTGCGATGTGCCCTCCCCCGGCCGGCACCCTGAAAGGCTCCCGAGGAGGAGGGCCAGGACCGGGCTGAGGCGGGACGGCATCGACAGGAGACGATATCAGCCGGTCGCCGTGAGCTCGCACCGCCGCGATCGTGCTCGCGCAGAAGGCGTGTGTTGCTGCAGGATTGAATGGCTCCGCGCCGCGATGACACCGAGGCACGGGATCTGCTCAGGGCCCGCGCGCGTGCGGCGGCTCGCCTCGGCACCGTCAACAACGTCACGCTGCTCTCGCTGGCCGTCCCCGTTCGAGGAGAAGCTCCCACCATGTCGCACCGCTCGTCCCTGCTCGCCGTGCTCGCCTCATCCTTCCTCGTCGGCTGCGGTTCGACGGTCGTGGTGGAGGAGGACGGTGGGAACGGCGGCCCCGGCTCCGGCGGCGCCGGGCTCGGCGGCGCGGGGCCTGTCACGGTCGCGGTGGGGCCTGGCCCCGTCGCGGCCGTCACGGCCACCTCCGTCGTCTCGAGCACAGCGACCACCACGGTGACGACCATCGCGTCCACCGGCTCCGGGCTGCCGTTCGGCCCTCCCGACCTCTTCGAGCAGGAGCTGGGCGCGCCGTCGGCGGATCGCAACCTCTTCACCCTGAGCGACACCGCGCTGGGCGCCTACGTCGCGGCGCGCTCGCCCTCGACGTTCTCGCTGGTGAAGATCGACCGCCTGGTCGCGCCCAGCGGCGACACCGTCCTCGACGGTCTCCTCCCCTCCAACGAGGCGGAGTTCTCGAACTACCAGGTCGCGTCGCTGGTCATCCCCTCGATCACCCACCCCGAGATGTTCCCCCCGGCGCTCGGCAGCTGGAGCGTGAAGATCACGGGCGACAGTGACGCGACCGACCTCACCGTGCTCGAGCGTCGGACCGAGGACGGCGAGTTCCACGGCGGCGAGCTGGACGTGAACGTCTTCGTGGTGCCGGGCGTGGGCGACCCCGACTACCTGCGCGAGATGATCGAGGAGGGCTTCGGCGACTACGCGGGGCTGAAGCTCGGCGCCCTCCGCTTCTATGACGCGCCGGAGTCGTTCTACGAGGTGAACGAGAACAACTACTTCGAGGCGCAGCAGCTCTCGGCGGGCGCGCCGGTCGGCCAGGCCGTCACGCTGCTCGCCGTCGGCTACATCGGCGGCCAGCTCGAGGGCGCCGCCGGCTTCTCGCCGGGTGCGCCCGCCGACCCGCTGGGGCACGGCTCCGCGTCGAGCACGCTGGTGTGGTGGGTCCAGAACGACGGGTTCTTCGACCACATCATCGTCAGCCACGAGACCGGGCACTACGCCGGGCTCTTCCACACCAGCGAGTACTATCAGCAGGGCCTGGTCGATCCGCTCTCCGACACGCCCGAGTGCCCGGAGCTCGACGATCAGAACTTCTTCGACTGCCCCGACTACGGGAACATCATGTTCTTCAGCGGCGGCGACGGCACCGCCCACCTCTCACCCCAGCAGGAGGCGGTCATCCAGGGCTCGGCGATCTACCGCGGCTCCTACGCCGCGGGAGAGAACCCGGCCGGGCCCTTCGAGGGCCTCTCCGGGCAGGCGATCACCAGCCCCCCGGCGCGATCGATCACCCTCGACGGTCGCGGAAGCTCGCCGCGCTGGCCGGGCGGCCCCACGCCGAGCGCGCTGCGCGAGGGTCTGGCCCCGCAGATCGCGATCCTCGACGGCATCGGCTGCGCGACCGGCGGCTCGGTGGAGACCTCCATCGCGGAGGCGGCGCGCTCCCTCTCCGCGAGCGAGCTGATCGACGCCGCGACGGATCGTCGCCTGTCCCCGCTCCTCCGCATGCGCGCGCTGCTGGCGGCGAGCCGGGCGGCGGGCAGCGCCCAGCAGGGCGAAGCGCTCGAGGCGCTCGCGCTCGACGCCTCGGAGCCTGAAGCGGTGCGCGCCGGCGCGGTGCGCGCGCTGGGCCGCTCCGCGCCGTCACGCCGCGAGGCCATCGCGCCCGTGCTCCGCGCCGACGCGAGCCGGCTCGTGCGCCACCTCGCTCGCTGAAGCTGCCCGGGCGCCGGATGTCATCGGATCAGCGTCGCGGTGCGACGGGGCGAGCTCGTGCGCTGTGGCTCGTGGCCGTCGTCGCGGGCTGCTCGTCGCAGCCGGCCACCTCCGGTCTCGAGCCGGCCGCACCGAAGCCGGCGACCGACCGCGCCGCGCCTGCCGCCCCCACCTCCGGCCCGGCGGCCGCCTCCACGCCCGGCGGCATCGACGCCTGCGGGGCGAGCTGCGACGACGGGGGCTGTCTGGCGCCCAGGATGGTCTCGCTCGGGCGCTCGCACGGCTGCGCCGTGGACCGAGCCGGTGGGCTCGTGTGCTGGGGGGACAACGCTCGAGGGCAGCTCGGCCTCGGCCCGCGGGCCTCGTTTGCCTCGCCAAAGAGGGTGACGCTCGCCTCGGGCCTGCGCGCGGTCGAGGTCGCGGCCGGCGACGGCGTCACTTGTCTGCGCGACGCGACGGGGGCGATGGAGTGCATCGGGCTCGAGCAATCCTTCGGCGCGGCCGCCGACGATCCCGCCGCCGTGGCGGCCGCCTGCGGCGTGGGCGAGCTCACCGGCGACGACTGCGATCCGGTGCAAGTCGCGCAGCGTCAGCGCGTCTTCCCTTCCCTGAACGACTTCCGACCACCGGTGACCGACGCCACCGCCATCTCGGTGGGCCTTGGTGGGGCCTGCGTCCTCGCGAAGAAGGGCGGGGTGCGCTGCTATCCCATGCTCGTCCCGGGGCCGATCCCGTCGGGGGTGCGCGGTGCACCCTCGCCGATCGCGCGCACGGCAGATGCGGTGGCGCTGGTCGGCGGCCACGAGCGGGGCTGCATCCTTCGTCCCGGCGGGCGGGTCGCGTGCTGGAACGGAGATCTCGTCGCCACCGACCAGCCGGCCTTCGGAGCCGTCGCGGCGCTGGCCTCGGGCACCGACGGCCAGGTCTGCGCAGCCGAACGAAGTGGCGAGGTCCGCTGTGCGCGATACGGCGGCGAGCCGTCACCGGTCGTCGGGCCGGTCGGCGTGACGAGCGTCGCGGTGGGCCACGGCATGACCTGCGCGTCCAGCGGCGCAGGCGCCGTGTGGTGCTGGGATCGCGCTCGCCAGCCGCAGCTCGTCGACGGCGTCGATGCGCGCTCGGTTGTCGCCGGCGAGAGCTTCGCCTGCGCCATCGGTCGCGACGACGCGCTCCGCTGCTGGGGCTGGCGTGACGCCGGTCGACTCGGCGACGGGCACGCGCCCGAAACGGCGGCACCGGTCACCGTGCCCCTTCCCGGGCCTGCGGTGGCGGTTGCCGCGAGCTACGACACCACCTGCGCCGCCCTCGCCGACGGCCGCGCGGCCTGCTGGGGACACGGCTTCGCGGAGCGACTCGAGACCGTGGGCGCGGCCCTGCGGGTGATCGACGGCGTCGACCGGGCCGCCACCATCACCGCCGGCGATGCGCACTTCTGTGCGCTCGCCGACGACGCGTCTGCGCGCTGCTGGTACGCCCAGCCGGTGACCCTCATCGGCGGTCCGTCCGGCGCGAGGATCCCTCCCGGGACCGCCGAGCCGGTCGTCGGAGCCCATGCCTGGATCGATCCCGGCCCGGGCTACCAGTGCGGGGTCCGTCCCGGGGGCGACGTCGCTTGCTTCGTCTTTCGCCGGGAGGGGGCGCTGCCGCTCGCAGGCATCGACGGGATCGCGCGGGTGCGCTCCGCCTCGTCCGATGGCTTCGCCTACCTGAAGAAGAACGGCGAGGTCGGCTTCGCGTCGCTCTACCCCGCGCTGATCGCGCAGGATCCGTTGCCCGCGCCGAAGCGCGGAGCTCTCGCCGAGCTGTCCCCTGCGGTCGCCATCGCGACCGATGGCTGGAAGCTATGCGCCGCCCTGAAGAGCGGACGCGTCTCGTGCAAATCGCTCCTGGGCTTCGGCTCGCAGGGTGGGCAAGAACAGCCCGCCGTCCGGAGGCCCTTCGCCACCGACGCGGTCGAGATCGAGACGACCGGGGCCATCGGCGGACAGGCCACGTGCTTCCGCAAGCGCGACGGTCGGGTGCTCTGCTGGGGGGCGCACCATCGGGGACTGCTAGGCGATGGAAGGCTCGCCGAGCTGTCGCTCGTCCCCGGTCTCGCCGAGGTGCAGGGCGTGAGCGGCGCGACCGGCTTCGCCATGGGCCGTGAGCATGCCTGCGCGGTGGTCGACGGCGGCGAGGTGCGCTGCTGGGGCTACGACCATCACGGTCAGGTCAGCGGCACGGCGCGGGGGCACTCGAGCTGTCCGGTGCGCGTTCTTGCGGCTCGGTGAGGCGCGGTCGGGGGCAGCGCGGTGGAGGATGGCCTGACGCCGCCGGATCGAGGCGTGGCACGACCGTCGCACCGTGCGACGATGAGGCGGTGACGTCGTCGGCAGCCTACGAGCTCGTGCCGGTCCCGCGGCTCGCCGTGCGATTCCCGCTCGAGCTCCCGCTTCCAGATGGCTTCGTCGCCGAGGAGCCCGCGACCTGGCCCGACGTCGAGGGGTCGCTCGAGCTGGTCGGAGGGAGGCTCCTCTACATGCCGCCGTGCGCCGATCGACAGCAGTACACGACCGCCGACGTCGTCCTCGTCCTCGGCGTGTGGAGGCGTTCACACACGGAGTTCCTCGTCGCAGGCAACGACGCGGGGATGCTCCTCGGTGGCGATTCTCGCGGAGCGGACGCGGCGGTCTGGCGCCACGACGCCGTGGGCTCCCATCGCGGCCGCTTCCAGCGCGTGGCCCCCGTCCTCGCCGTCGAGGTGATGGGCGAGCTGGAGGAGGAGACGGAGCTCCGCGCGAAGGCGCGGTGGTATCTCGACCACGGCGTCGAGGTCGTGTGGCTCCTCCGCCCTGTGGATCGCACCGCGACGGTCGTCACCGCGTCGGCCGCGATCGACCTGAGCGGCGAGGCGGAGATCCCCGCGCACCCGTCGCTTCCCGGTCTCTGCGCGCCGCTCGCCGAGCTCTTCGCGCAGGTCTCCGCGACCGCGCCCGAGACGGCCTGAGGGCCTGCCTCAGCTCGAGCTCGATACGCGCGCTACTCGAACCACACCGGGTTGGAGACCGCAAAGGCGTTCCGACCCGGGTGGAGCGGCGCGAGGTCGCCGTCGCCCTTGGCGTGGAAGAGGACCCAGCCCTTGCCGGCGGGGACCTCGACCTCGACCTCGTTGACGTAGCGGCTGGAGGGGCCCTCACCGAGCGGCTCGAGGTCGACCACCGAGACGGTCTCGCCGTTCACGATGACCTCCAGGGTCGTCCCCTCGATCCAGCTCGGGCCCTCCACGGTGACCACGAAGCTGGCCGACCCCGAGGGCACGGTGTCGCCGGGGCCGGCGCCGCCCGGCCCCTCCACCGTCATGAAGAGGCCTCCGCTGATGGTCGAGCGACCGTCCTTCGTGACGTCGCGCACGTCGGACTGGTCGATGGCCCGCGGATCGTCGGTCCCCAGCTGGAGGCAGGTCCGCGGGTAGCCGACCGGCGACGAGCGGACGTGGTGGCTGTCCGAGCTGCCGACGGCGACCTTCTTCTTGCCGGCGTTCAGGAGCGCGAACCAGTGCGCCACCGAGTCCTCGCGGTTCGCCTCGAAGTCGGAGTCGTTGAAGACCTCGATCGCCTCGAAGCTCTCGTCCCATCGCTCGTGGCTGCTGGTGCCGGTCGCCTTGTCGAGATCGGCGGCCGTGAAATACGAGGAGAAGCCGGTGCTGCCCGAGGGGTGGTTGACGATGAGCATCGGGCTCCCCTCCATCTCGTGCACCTGCGGGAACACCTCGCGCGGCTCCTTGCCGAGCCAGTCGAGAGCGCCGTTCTTGTAGGCGCCCGGCTGGGGCTGCGCGGGGACCACGCCGAAGTGCCCCCAGGTGAAGGTCGTCAGCTCCTCGCTGGGGACGCCGAAGGCCCACTCCTCGAGCCCCATGTCCTCGATGTAGGGCTGAAAATCGGTGATCCACTCGTGCTCGCTGGAGACGGGGATGTCGAGCCCGTCCGCGACTGCGCTCTTCACCTTGTGGATGATGGGGTCGTTGGAGTCGTTCGAGAGGAACGAGTGGATGTGGTAGTCGGCGCAGAGCACGTTGCGGGTATCGACGCTATGCGCGAGGACTGCGGCCACCTCCACCGTCTCGCCGGCGGCCACATCGATGGTCTCCTCGTGTAGCTCCCACTCGGTGCCGCGGGTGACGATGACCTGGTGCTCGCCGGGGGGGACGCGCAGCGTCGCCTCGCCGGTCACCGCAAACTCCTGCCAGAGGCGGCCGTTCGCCTCGTCGAGGACGCCGAACGCCTCCGGCGTCGGCGGCTGGGGCGCGACGGGGATGACCTGCACGCGCACCGGGATGCTGCGCGCCTCGCCGGCCTGGGTGGCGACGACGTGGATGATGCCGGTCTCGCCGAGCTCCACGGTGACCTCGTCCTCGCCCGCCGCGACCTCGACGCCCTGGTGGCTGGGCCAGCCGCGCTGCTGCGCGACGACGGTGACCGTCTCCTGCGGGGCGTGCACGGTGAAGGCGCCGTCCTCGCCTGTGCGCGTGCGCGTCAGGTAGGTCCCGTCCTCACCCAGCACGTGGACCCACGCGCCGGCGACCGGCTCACCGTCGGCGTCCTCCACCGTGCCGTCGATCGCGCGCCAGCCGTCCTCGCCCAGCGTGCGGGCGATCGCCTGGCGCAGGCCGTCGTAGCCGGGCCCGCCGGCGACGATGCGGTACTGGTCCACCGACGTCTCCGCGCACGCGGGCAGCTGGAAGCCCTCGCCAAAGGCGAGCGCGAAGCCGCTCTGCTCGATGCCGTATTCGAGATCGCCGCCCCGCGCCGATACGTAGGCGAAGCCGTGGCCCGCGCCGCCCTCGAAGGCGAAGAACGGGGTCTTCCCCGTGGGCTCGCCGAAGCCGCGGCTCGCGGTCGCCATGTCGTTCTGGCTGTACTGGAAGAACCCGAGGAAGTTGTCGTTGGTGGGGACGTCGACCCCGGTGTCGTACGGGTACTCGCTGGAGTTGATGATGTTCAGGCGGAAGAGGACGCTCTCCGCGCCGGGCTCGAGGATGAAGTCGTGGGCGACCTCCAACCCCTCGTACTGCGCGGGGAAGAGGCCGGAGAACGTCTCCTCCAAAAAGGCGATGGCGCGCAGCGCGCCGACCACACGGACCACCGCCGCCTGACCGTCGGAGCCGTCGTTCATCACGGTCACGCTGCGGGTCTCCGGCACGAACATGCTCACGCCGAGCACGGTCTCCAGGAACGTGGAGACGCCGCGCGGTCGCCCGTCCTCGCCGACCTCGTCGATGGCGATGACGGCGCCCCCGTAGCGGCTGTACCCGTCGGAGACGCCGGGCGACTCGATCCACAGCGCGAGCTTGTCGTTCACGAGGACGGTGTCGCCGTCCTGGATCGGCTGTCGCCCGTGGGCCGGCTGCGGCACGCCTCCCACGTCGTCGATGCGGCCCGCGCGCGCCTGGCCCGCAGAGCGGGCGCCGAAGGGGTCGGCATGACCGACCGGATCACCCTCGTCGAACGCCGTCCGCTCCAGCTGGCAGGCGCCGCCAGTGGTGGCGCCGCCGCCGGTGCCGGAGCCGCCGCCGGTGCCGCTGGTGCCGGTCCCCGAGTCGTCGCCGCAGGCGGCGAGGGACCCGGCGGCGAGGGCGGCGGCGGCGGCGAGCAGCGGAATCGGTGACGAAAGCCGGTGAAGCATGGCTGCATCGTACACCGCGCGACGCTGCCGGGCCCGGCGGGCCGTCGGCTACCCTGCGGCGCGATGACGGGTCCGGCAAACGGTCAGCAGGGCGTCGCGGCGCCGGTCCCGGCGGGCCCTCACCTGGGACGCCACGTCGCCGCGCGTCGCCACGTCGCCGACGGGGTGACCACCATCCTGCTCGTGGATCAGCGCGACGGTCGGACGATGCGGATCGGCGAGCGCGAGTGGGCGGTCGCGGCCGCCATGGACGGCACGCGCGGAGCGGACGGCCTGGTCCTCGCCGCAGCGCGTCGCGGCGCGGCGACCACGGTGGAGCACGTGGAGGCGTTCGTCCGCGAGCTCGCCGTCGCGCGGCTCCTCGACGACGGCACGCCGGTGATCGCGCGCGTCGTCGACGCGCCGCCGACGCCGTCCGACAGGCCGCTGGAGCCCCTTGCCGGCTACCGGCTCGACTGCGACGGTCGCGGCAGCTGCTGTCGGCTCTACCCGACCATCATGTTCCTCCCCCTGGACGTGGCGCGGGCGCGCGCCGCGCTGCCCCTGGTGCGCGACGGCGGCGAGGACGAGGCGGCCGCGTTCACGCCGGTGTCTGGGACGCCGGACGCGGTCAGCACGCCCGCGCTGATCGACGGACGCTGCGCCTACCTGGCGAGCGACGGGCGATGCGGCATCCACGCCGCGCACGGGTCGGCCGCCAAGCCGTTTGGCTGCCGCACCTTCCCGCTGGCGTTCGTCGACGACGGGACCTCGGTGCGCGTCGTGCCGCGGCCCGAGTGCGCGTGCGTGCCCCGAAGCGCGGAGGCCTCGGCGGAGGCGCCAGGGGGAACGGGCACGGCGGCGACCGCAGGAGAGCCGCTGCTCGCGCAGGGCGTGCTTCGCCGCGACCAGCTGCCGGCGCAGGCGTTCGTGCACCGCGTGCCGGAGAGGGTGGTGCTGCGCGGCGAGGTCACCGCGACGCGCGCCGAGCTGGCCGCGTGGTCGCGCGCGGTCGGCGCCGCGACCACGCCGGACGCCGCGGCCGCGTTCATCGCAATCGCCGACGCGGTGACGGGCGGGCTCGACGGCGCGCGCGACGCCGCGCTGGCGACGACGCC
>JBKJLX010000243.1:0-16181 GCA_046596645.1 Polyangiaceae bacterium | reverse complement strand
GGGGCGGGCCGCGGCGCGCACCACGCCCAGCTGCCGGGTGTGGAGCGCGCGCTTGCTGCGCGGGAAGGTCGCCCAGGCGAGGGCGTTGGCGAGGTCGTGCAGGTTGCTCGCACGCGTAGGAACGACGCCCCGCTCCACGATCGACGCGTCGTACGCCGCGGGATCGACGGCGGCCTCGCGACGCCGTCGCCGCGAGGGCCGCGGCGGCGCCTCGACGAAGCGGACTCCGGCCGGCGCCGCCAGCGCCGCGTCGATCGTGGAGCGCGGCGTCGTGCCCACGCGCGCTGGCAACCTGCACGACCTGGCCAACGCCCTCGCCTGGGCGACTTTCCCGCGCAGCAAGCGCGCGCTCCACGCGCGGCAGCTGGGCGTGGTGCGCGCCGCGGCGCGGCCCGGCGTGCCCTGGTCGCGCACCGAGGAGGGTGACGCGCTCGCCATGCTCGACGAGGGGGGCATCGTGGTGATCGCCCCGGCGGCCGATCTCGCGACGGTGCAGGAGGAGCTGACGCGCGGCGACGACGTCGCGCTCGCCGCGCGCGCCGCCGCCGGCCGCGCGCTCGGCGTCGTGTTCGGTCACGCCGTGGTCGAGCAGATCGCGGGGGGCGCGCCGCCGGTCGCCGGGCTCGCCCTCGCCCTGGCTGGCGATCCGACCCGTCCTGATCTCGGCGCGCTCGACGAGGCGCTTGCCGCGCGCATCGCGTCGCCGGAAGAGTTCCGCAGCCGCCGCGGGCACGGAATCGCCTCGGCCCGTCCGGACGTTCTCGGCTCGCTCGCCGTGTCGCCCGCCGCGTCGTCCGACCCGTCCACGCTCTCCACGACCTCGCCGGCGCCGTGCGCGGCCGGCGGTGGGGCCTCGGTGCTCCTCGGCGCGCTGCTCGTCCTCGCCACGACCGCCTGCGACCCCACACCCGACGTGGCCATCGCGGCGACGTCGGTGCCGAGCGCGTCCAGCGCCGCCGCCTCGACGTCGGCCGCAGCGGCGCGCGCGCCATCGTCAGCCTGGGTGGCGTCGCTCGACGGCGCACCCCCGACGTCGGTCACCCGCGCGGTGGCGTCGGCGCCGGGCTCCGCCAGCGTGGTGCCGTCGGCGAGCGCCGCCCCTGCCGCGCCGCCCGCCCCCTGCCCCGAGGACATGGTGCTGGTGGGACGGACCTGCGTCGATCGATACGAGGCCCACCTGCTCGTCCCCGGCGAAGATGGCGCGCTGGTGCTGCACCCGTTCAACGAGCGCCCGCCGGGGGGCGTTCGCTTCGTCGCCGCCAACGCAGCCGGACAGAAGCCGCAGGGCTACATCAGCCGCGTCGAGTCGCTCGCGGCCTGCACCGCCGCGGGCAAGCGCCTGTGCACCCGCCCCGAGTGGCAGCGCGCGTGCCGCGGGCCCGGCGGCTCTCGCTGGCCCTACGCGCAGCAGGGTGAGCGTGGCCGCTGCAACTCGGGCAAGCCGCACCTCCTCACCGTGCACTTCGGCGACGTGCGCGGCATCAAGTACGACGAGCACTTCAACAGCCCCATCCTCAACGCCGACCCCGTCGGCCTCGCGCCCTCGGGCGCGCACGCCGGCTGCACCAACGAGGCTGGCACCTTCGACATGGTGGGCAACCTGCACGAGTGGGTGGCGGGGACCGTCGACTCCGACCTCGTCTACGAGATGGAAGAGGAGAAGGTCCAGCGCCGGGATCAGCCGTGGCAGTCCGGCAACGGCATCTTCATGGGCGGCTTCTACTCGACGACCAGCGAGCACGGCGCCGGGTGCACGTTCACCACCATCGCCCACGAGCCGAGCTACCACGACTACTCGACCGGTTTCCGCTGCTGCCGCGACGCGGTGCTCCCCAGGAAGGGCTCGTCTCCGTCGCATTGAGGCTCGGTGGGCCTGACGGGCACGGGTGCACGGGCCGTCTCCAGCTCGGGCGCTACACTCGCGCGATGCGCGCCCACCATATCGCCATCCTCACGCTCGTATCTTCGGTCCTCGGCTGCGCGTCGCCTTCTCCTCCTGCGGGCGGGTCCAACGCGCCACCGATGGACACCGTGCCGGCCGCCGCGCCGATCGCGACCGTGGCGCCGGCGCCCACCGGTCAGGACGGCGCGTACTCCCCGTGCGCCGGCAAGGGCTGCGGCGAGAGCTGCAGCGTGTGCTCGCCGGCCGCGACCGACTGCATGGAGACCATGGTGGTCAAGCAGTGCAACGCGCAGGGGCAGTGCTCGACCGATCCCGTCGACTGCCCGAAGTGACGACGGACAGAGCGCCCGCTCGTCCACGGACTCTGGCGCAACCTTCTTAGCGACCGGCCACCGGGAAGATCTCCCTGTGCGCAGCCTCGGAGATGGCGACCACCGCGGGGTGGCGTATCCGGCGCTCGGCGGTAATGGCGTAGAACCTCTCGCGGATGCTGTCGACCTGCCCGATGCGAACGACGGAGTACTGTCGTTCGACCTCCGTGGCGATGACGCTCGGCGAAGCGAAGAAGCCCATCCCGTCCTGCGCGAAGGCCTTCAGGAGGGCGCTGTCGTCGAACTCTCCCACCAGCAAGGGGCGCACCCTCTCCCGTTCGAACCAGGCGTCGAGCTGCCGACGAAGCCCCGCGCTCTCGGTGGGCAACAGGGCTGGGGCGCCATCGAGCGACGCCGGGAAGCCGGGCTCGAGCTTCCTGGCGAGCTTCTTGGTCGCGAAGAACGACACGCCGCACTCGCCAAGCAGGTGGCTGAACACCCTGACCCCTCCACCCTTCACGTGCGCGGCCGAATCGGTCAGGACGACGTCCAGCTCGTGCAAGGCGAGCGCCGCCAGGAGCCGCTCCGGATGATCCTCTCGGCAGACGAGCTGGACGGCATGCCCCAGGTTCTGCGCGGGGGCGAGTAGCCGCCGAGCGATGAGCTTCGGCACCGCGTTGGCCACCCCGACGACGAGGCGAAGGGGCCTGCCGCTGGGCCGCCCCTTCAGCGTGTCCTGAAGCTCCCGCCCGATCGTGAAGATCTCCTCCGCGTACCGGTAGACGACGCGACCGACGTCGGTGAGCTCGAGCTTTCGGCCGCGCTTCACGAGCAGTCGCTCCTGCAGCACGCCCTCCAGCGCGTGGACCTGCGCGCTCACCGTGGGGGGTGACAGACGGAGCTTGGCGGCAGCCGGCGCCAGCCCGCCCTCACGGACCACGAGCCAGAAGTAGAGAAGGTGGTGGTAGTTCAGCCACTCCATGGTTCGAGACAACCTAACTGTCGTCGCAGAACTTCCTCAATGACGAAGTGTGTGACCGGACCCAGGATGGTGCGGCAGTGGTCGACGACCCGGGGAGTGAACATGCAGGTCGAAGTGCGAAGTCGAGGAATCGAGGGTGGACGGGAGCTCACCGAGTACGTGAACCGCCGCCTGGGGTTCGCCCTGGGTCGCTTCGGTGACGCCGTCAAGCGGGTCCGGGTGGTGATCGAAGACGTCAACGGCCCCCGTGGCGGCCTGGACAAGCGGTGCGTCGTGACGGCATCGGGGGATGGCTTCGAGCATCGTGTCGTCGAAGTCCACGACGTCGAGGTCCATGGTGCCGTCAACCGGGCCGTAAGCGCCATGGGGCGGGCTCTCTCCCGCGCGTTGCGTCGCCTGCACGACGACGTTGGACGAGCCACCGTCGTGCAATTCCGGTCCGGGGGCTCGCGGTGACGAAGCGCTGGAGCCCGGGCGACTGCTTCGACTGATCCGTCGGAGCTCAGCCGCCCTCGCCCGCCGAAGGCCACCCACCCATGAGGACCCCATTGGAACTGACAAGCATCGGAAGCCCAGCGCTGTGGATCGGATTCATCTCCTTCGTCGTGGTGATGCTCGCCCTCGACCTGGGCGTCTTCCACAAGAAGGCGCACGTCGTGACGGTGAAGGAGGCGCTGGGGTGGAGCGCGGTCTGGGTCTCGCTGGCTCTCCTCTTCAACGTCGGCGTCTGGTGGCTCTTCGGCGCGCAACCGGCGACGGAGTTCCTGACCGGCTATCTCATCGAGAAGTCCCTGTCGGTCGACAACATCTTCGTCTTCATCGTCATCTTCTCCTCGCTCGGGGTGCAGGCCATCCATCAGCACCGGGTGCTGTTCTGGGGCATCCTCACCGCGCTGGTGCTTCGGGCGATCATGATCTTCGCGGGCGCCGCGATGCTGGCGCGGTTCCACTGGCTCATCTACGTCTTCGGAGCCTTCCTCGTGGTGACCGGGGTCAAGCTGTTCCTCCAGCGGGATCAGGCGCAGTCACCGGAGAACAGCAAGGTCCTCGCGCT
Source organism: Polyangiaceae bacterium (assembly GCA_046596645.1). Classification (GTDB taxonomy): domain Bacteria; phylum Myxococcota_A; class Polyangia; order Polyangiales; family Polyangiaceae; genus JBKJLX01. Next base: position 11,931 of record JBKJLX010000243.1, on the reverse strand, counting down.
GGCGCGCAAGCTCATCCCTTCGACGACGCGCTTCGACGGGAGCAGGTTCTTCACGCGGGAGAACGGCAAGCGCGTGGCGACACCGCTCTTCATGGCGCTGGTCCTCGTCGAGGTGACGGACGTCATCTTCGCCGTCGACTCGATTCCCGCCATCTTCGCCGTGACGCGTGACCCGTTCATCGTCTTCACGTGCAACATCTTCGCGATCCTCGGCCTGCGCTCGCTGTTCTTTCTCCTCGCAGGGATCGTCGACAGGTTCGTGTACCTGAAGGTGGGGCTCGCGGGCGTGCTCGTGTTCGTCGGTCTCAAGATGATCCTGATCGACGTCTTCAAGGTTCCCGCGTTCGCGTCCCTCGGGGTGATCGCGGCCCTTCTCGGCGGCTCCGTCGTGGCGTCCTTGATCAAGACGCGGGGCGGGGGCCCGGCGCAGTCCCCCGCGCCGCTGCCCCCGGGCATCGGGCCGTGAGTGTTGAAACTTCGTGTCCGTACCGGCACCCCGCCGGCCCGGACTGCAGATCCCCACAGCAAGGAGCCTCGATGAACTGTCCCCGTTGTGCCAGCGAGCCGCTCGACGAGAAGAACCGTGAAGGCGTCACCATCGATGTATGCGGGGCGTGCCGCGGGATGTGGCTGGATCGCGGTGAGCTGGAGAAGCTCATCGCGCGCAGCCAGGGGGAGCTCGAGGACGCCCGCCGCGCGCGCTCGGACCGCGACGGACCACCGAGCAGCGACGACGCGCGACGTCGCAAGAAGAGGAGCTGGCTCGACATCTTCGACTGATGACCACGCGACGCACCACCAGCACCCGAAGCTGCCCCACGGAATCCGCTTCATCTCAAAGCAAAGGAACCATCGATGTCCTTCTTCCGCTTCAGTCTCCCGATTGGCCTCCTCGTTGCGACGACGGCGTGTTCGTCCGCGACGAGCCCCGCACCCACCTCCCCCAGCGGGTCGCCTTCCGAGCTCGCGCGGCCGGCCGAGCGGTCCGAGGTGGAAGGCGCGCAGCGGGCCTGGTGTGACGCCCTGATCGCGATCGGTAAGGAGGGCGCCGACGGGGGCGACGCGAGGGCCAAGGCCAGCGACGTGCTGTCATCGGCCTATGGCTACGATGACGGTCCCGTCTTGTTCAAGCCGACCCTGACCCACGGTGCGCAGACCTTTCGGCTCGAGAAGGCCGGTGCGCTCGCCTACTTTGTGGGCGGCGACCCGGAGTACCCCGACGACACGGGCTTCGCGCTGAAACAATGGGTCCGGTGCGAGCCCAAGGTGGTGGGGGTCGTGTCCGAAGGTGGCATGGTGCTGGCCATGGGCAACGTCGATCTAACCGATGTCAATGGCAACCAGGTGAAGGTCGACAAGACCTTCGGCTATCACCGCGGCCGGGACGGCGGGCTCCGCATCGTCTTGCACCACTCGTCCCTGCCCTACGTCTTGCACCACTCGTCCCTGCCGTACGCTCCCAAGAAGTAGGGGCCGTCGCTGCGCCGGCGCGCACAACCCGTCGCGGCCAGCGCGGAACCTGCGTCACGTGCGGGGACGACGACCTGGGATGATTTGCCGCCCTTGCGGCGCAGGCGAGACAGCTCCGGGCGTAAGCACCCTGGCTCGATGGCTCACGCCGCGTCCAACGATCACGCAGCTGCTTGCGTCGTGGCTCCAGGTCCAACCGTCCCCGCTCGCCTGGACTTCATCGCGTACATCGCATTGTCGGCCTCGGCGAGACGAGCGTCGACGTCGCGGTCGGCGTCGCCAACCTGCCACGGCGAGGTGCCGATGCTGGCCGCGAGGTCGTAGGGGCGGCCAGCCTCGGCGTTGTGGCGTCCGAGCTCGGCCGCGAGACGCCTCGCGTACCCGTCCGCGTCGCCGCCGACCAGGAGCACGACGAACTCGTAGCCTCCGAGCCGCGCCACGACGTCGGAGGAGCGCGACATCCGCCGCAGGACGTCGGCGAAGTCGACGATGGCCCGGTCGCCCGCGCCGTGGCCCTGGACGTCGTTGATCCGCTTCAACCCGTCCAGGTCCATGAAGACGACCGCGTTGCGCAGGCTCCGACGCTCGCAGGCGACGAGCTGGACCCGCGCCTGCTCGAGGAAGCCGCGACGATTGCGCAGACCCGTGAGCTCGTCGGAGCTCGCGAGACCGCGCAGCTGCTCCTGCGCGCTGGTGCGCTCGAGGTCGGAGACCGCGAGGGCGCGGCTGCTCCACCACACGACCAGGAGAAAGACCGCAGCGTTGGCCACCACCATCGTGCACACGCCGGTCTCCACCGACATCAGGCCATGGCGTTGCGCCTCCAGCCGGATCCACCCGAGGACGAGCGGGAGGAGGACGGCCACCGGCGCCAGCGTCCGGGCGAGGACGCCGCCGGCGGACTCGCTTCGGAGGGTGGCGACCGGCTCGCGCTCGGGTCGCGAGAAGACGAGCCCCACCGACACGAGCAGGAGGCCCAAGGCGGTCGGCAGCGCCATGGCGATGTGCGTCGCCACGCGATAGAACGAGAGGACGTTGAAGGTGTACCCGACGATCGCGAGCGACGAGAGCATCGCCACGCCCGTGAGGAGCCAGGTCGACGGGCGTCGCCGCCCCAGCGCGGTGTCGAGCGTCGCGAGCGCGGCGCCGATCCCCACGAGCGCGATGGCGGTGTTCGGCGCCATGCGGTTCCCCGCGAGCTGCGATGCGAAGAGCATCTCGTCGGGGGACCGCCCGACGATCAGCCCGACGTCGACGCCCAGCCGAAGAGCGCCGAGGAGGGCGATCGTCAGGCCCAGCGCGATCCGCGCGACGGCTGAACTCCGTTCCCGCCGCAAGGCGAGCGCGAGGCCGGTGGCCGCAGCGACGAGCGCGAGCGCCGTCACCGGGTTCACGGCCGTTTCGGCGCAGAACACGCGGCGTAGAGTCGAGGCTGTCGTGATCCAGCCGACGAGCGCGGTGGCGCCAATCGCCGCCACCGCCGACGCCGACAGGTAGACCGTACGGTCGGACCCGGTGCCCATGGGGGGATGACGGCACATGCCCCTGCGAGTTGAAGGGCCTGCGGACAGTCCGTTCGCGCCAGGCCAGCGCGAGAGCCGTTCGCGACAAGATGAGGATGAGCTGTTTCTCACGGTTGCGGCCACCGGCCGAATCGGCGATCTGTGTCGCGGACACGACTGCGCGCGGCCCGGAGGTTTGTTTGCACGGTGGCGCACACGACGGCTCGCCCCTGAGGCTCGCGGGCGATGACGGCGCGGTGCCGTCATTTGCGGCCCGTCGCCCCACGGTGGGACCTTGACCGTGCCGGCGCCGATCCGGGTGCTTCTCGTCGACGACGAGGAGGACGCGCTCCTGGTCACCAAGGTGCGCCTGGAACGGCAGCCGCGGGGCCGCTACACCGTGGACTGGGCGTGCACCTACGAGGCGGGCCTGGAGGCGCTCGCGAGCGGGCGGTACGATGTCGCGCTCGTCGATCTCGACCTGCACGAGACCCAATCCGGCCTCGATCTGACCCGGGCGGCGATCCTGGCGGGCTGCGTCACGCCCGTCGTGATCCTCACCGCCTGCGAGGACGGCTCGGTGGAGGCGGCCGCGCTCGCCGCGGGCGCCACCGACTACCTGTTCAAGAGCGAGGTCGACGGCCACGCGCTCGGCCGCGCGCTCCGTCACGCCGTCGAGCGAACGGCCGCGCTCCACGCGCTCCGCCAGAAGGAGTCCGAGGCGAGGACCCTGCGGGAGCGCATGGCCGTCGCCGACAGGCTGGCCACGGCGGGGACGCTCGCCGCCGGCGTCGCGCACGAGATCAACAACCCGCTCGCGGCAGTGGTCGCGAACCTCGAGATCGCGGCCGAGGAGCTGACGCGCGTCGTCGCCGACAACGACGACCCGGTGATGTCGCGCGTCATCGACGTGCTCGCCGACGCGCGCGTCGCCTCGAGCCGCGTGGCCACCATCGTCCGCGATCTTCAGCTCTTTGCGCGCTCCGACGAGGGCCGGACCGCGCCGGTCGACGTGCGCCGCGTCGTCGCTGGGGCCCTGAAGGTCGCGGCCCACGAGATCCGCCACCGTGCTCGTGTGGTGGAGGAGCACGTCGATGGCGCGGTGGTCTCGGCCAACGAGAGCCACCTCGGGCAAGTGGTTCTCAACCTGCTGCGCAATGCCGCGCAGGCGCTCCCCGAGGGGCACGCCGACGAGCACGAGGTCCGCGTCACGACGCGCGTGGTCGATGGGCGGGTCTGCCTCGCGATCGCCGACACCGGGAGCGGCATCGCGCCGGAGCACCTGGAGCGGATCTTCGAGCCCTTCTACACGACCCGCCCGGCGGGCCTCGCGACCGGTCTCGGGCTCGCGGTCTGCCACGGGATCGTCCGCTCCCTGAGCGGCGAGATCCTCGTCCACACCGAGGTGGGGCGGGGCACGCGCGTCGAGGTCTGGCTGCCGGCGGCGCTCCAGCGCGCCCTGCCGCGGGAGGACACGCCGATCCCGAGGGCCCGCCGCGCGACCATCCTCCTCGTCGACGACGATCCGATCGTGCTCAAGGCGCTGACCGTGGCCCTGCGTCGCCGCCACGAGGTCACCGCACTCACCGACGCGACGGCGGCGGTGACCCTGCTCGAGCAGGGGGCGCGCTTCGACGTGATCCTCAGCGATTTGATGATGCCGGTCCTGAGCGGCCCCGGCTTCTTCGAGGAGGTGCGACGCCGGGCGCCGGGCTACGAGAAGCGGATCATCTTCATGACCGGGGGAGCGTTCACCAGCGAGGCGGCCGCGTTCCTGCGTCGCGTGCCCAATCACAACATCGAGAAGCCCGTCGACTTCCGGCGGCTCGAGGCGCTGATCACCAGCCACGTGCCGTGAAGGCTCGCACGCGCTGACCCGTCAGACGACGACGCCCTGCCAGCGCGTCACCCACCGTCGCGGATGGAACGGCGGAATCGCGAGCGGCGGGATGAGTGGCTGCCCATCGCGCCAGAAGCTCCTGAACGGCAGCTTCTCGCCCGTTGCGTAGAAGTGACGGAGGTACGCGTAGTCACAGGCCGAAAAATCCGACATCCACGCATCGAAGTCGTGAACGCCGGCGTCATGGAAGAGCTGCAGGCTGTAGCGGCAAGCTTCGCGCTCGTAGGCCGCGAGCTCGGCCAGCTTCTCCTCGGTCGGGTTCTTCTGCACCGCTCCGCCGATCTCGCGCGCGTACTCCGAGAGGTTCCACTGGACGGTGTGACCGAAGAGGTGGGCGAGGATGAACACCGCCTCCTCCGCGCTGAGCTCGTGGTCGATGCGGATCTCGGCCCCGTCGAGGTCCCCGGTGAAGGGGTCGGCGACGTCCCCGATGACCACCGGGATCCCGTAGACGCGCTCGATGTACGGCTCGACCGTGTTGAAGACCTGCCTCAAGCGGTCATCGGTCGGCATCAGAGGTTCATCTGCTTGGCGACCGCCGCCGCGGCGTCGGTGTTCTTGATGCCGGAGATGTGCGACAGCAGATACTCCTTCACCGACGCCTCGAGCTGCTCGACCTTGTCGCTGGCCTCGAGCGCGTCAGCGAAGCTCATGATGATCGCGCGCTCCGCGTCCGAGACCTTTCCGTCGGCCCAGGCGAGGAGGAGCGCCGACTTCACGAACATCAGGCGAAGCTCGGGCGAGCCGAGCGCCGACGCCAGCTCGGGGGCGGTGATGGCGGGCCGCCGCTCCAGCTCGGCGAGGGCCGTCGCCGCCTTGGTCGGGTCGGCGAGGAACGATGCGACGAGCGCCGCTTCGCGCTCGTGCAACCCGTCGCACTTCGCGACGGCGTGCAGCCCCCGCGCGATGGCCTCGGCCTGCGCGTCGTCGACCACGATCTCCGGGTAGAAGTCCATGTCGGTATCCCTTCAGCGGCGTCCGCCGCACTCCAGCTTCAAGAGCGCCATCTTCGCCTGGAGCTCGTCGGCACCGAGGTCGGCGTATTTCTTCGGCAGCATGCGTCGGTTGCTCGCCTCGAAGACGGCGAGCAGCTCCATGTACTCGATCATCTTGACGTCACGCGACGGCAAGTAGTCGGCGACCGCGCGCCGAAGATCCTCCTCGGTGACGGGGAAGTCCGGCCCGCGCGCCGCCGCATGGTCGGCGGCGAGGAGCACGACGGCCTCGATGTCGGCGTTGGAGTACCCCACGATGGACTCCGCGATCGTTCGCGCGACGACCGGGGGGCCCTCGAAGCTCACCTTCGCCTTGCGGAACTGCGCGCGGAGAATGGGCTCGATCTCCTCCGGTGTCTGCGCGTAGAGAAACGGGATCTTCCGATCGAGCCTCCCGGCGCGCTTGATGTCGATGTCCAGCTTGTCGGGCCGGTTCGTCATGAGGATGAAGAGCACCCGACCGCGGTGGGTCGTGTCGCTCATGAACTCCTTGATGCGCCCGACCACGCGAGACGACGTGCCGCCGTCGCCCCCGTCGCCGTCGCCTCCACCGAAGGCGCGGTCTCCCTCGTCGATGATGACCAGGATCTGCCCGATGGCCTGCACGACGTCGAGGATGCGCTCGAGGTTGCCTTCGGTCGCGCCGACCCACTTCGAGCGGAAGTTCTTGAGCTTGATGGTGGTGAGGCCGCTCTCCTTGGCGAACGCCTCGGCCACGAAGGTCTTCCCGGTGCCCATCGGCCCGGTGAACAGCATCCCCATCGGGCAGCGATTCCTCCGCCCGTCGCGCATGTTGGCAGCGATCTGAGACAGCTCTCGCTTGACCTCTTCGAGACCGCCGACGACCTCGAAGCCGTGCTTCGGCTCGATGAACTCGATGAGCCCGAAGCACTCGCGCTCGATGATCTCGCGCTTGCGCGCGGCCACCAGGCGGTCGATCTCGCTGCGGGCGTCGGCGCTCGGCTCGAGAGGCTTGCCGTCGGGCGCGATGAGCTTGCGAATCTCCTCGCGCGACATGCCCTCGGTGATCGCGGCGAGCTTGTCGGCTCGATCGATCTGCGCCGGCGTGGGCGGGCCGCCGCTCCCGACCACCAGCTCGAGGAGGTAGCGCTTGCGCCCGACCTGGTCGTCGCCCGCGTGAGTCGGCGCCAGGATGGTGCTGATCTGGATGGACTTGAGCCCCGCCGTGATCTCGGCGAGGCGATCGACGTCGGTCGGCGGGAGCGATGGATCGGCGAAGCTCACGATCGCCGCACGCGACGCGAGGTCCGGCATCTCGACGTGGATGGTCGCGACCCGAGGGTTGCCGACGATCTTGGGATGCAGGTCGGCGAGGTTCTCGACGATCAGAACGACGATGGAGTCGCTCCGCTCCAGGTTGCGCAGCAGCGACCAGCGGTGGAGCGTCACCACCGCCGAGCGATCCTCGAGCGTCGAGAACGACGTGTCCCCGGCGGGCGCGATCGTCTCGGCGTACTCGAGCACGACCGCCACGCGGTCCTGGGTCGTGAGGGCGCGCTCGATGAGCGGCAAGACCTTGGCCGCTTCGTGCTGGATGATCAGGTCCTCGAGGCCGGCCACCACCTTGGGGCGCTTGCCGAAGCGGACGCCGGTCGAGACGTTGTAGACGAGCACCGTGTCCTTCGACCTCGGAAACAGCACCTCGGAGAGGTACGCCGACACGCCGAGCAGCTTGCCCTCGTGCAGGACCACGTCGTGCACGTTTCCGTGGAGGACGAACTGCGACGACTCGCCGCGCAGATAGCGCCGCCGGAGCTCCTCGGCGAACGCCGGCATGGTGGAGGAGTCGGGAACGGCGAGTGTGTGCGGGTTCGCGTCGGTCAAGGAAACCTCCCCGGGAGCGTCACTGCGATGCGGCCATCATGAACTTCTCGGTATCACGCGCCGTCTGGCGAATCGACTCGACCCCATCGATGAGCTCGTCGAGCTGGCCGCCGAGCTCGGCCGGCGAGCGCATGGTCACGATCTGGTCGGCCAGCAGCCGGAACGTGTTCTCGATGAGGTCGAGCTGCCCGCGCGCCACCTGGAGATCGCCGGCGATTTCGGCGTATTTGTCGCGCCGCATGACCAGGACCGCGAGGTTCTTCTGCGCCACCGCCACGCCCTCGGGCCCGTTCGCCTGGTCGATCAGCATCTGGAAGCGATTCATCTCGCGCTCGATGTCGCCGATGTCCACCGAGTACAGGTACTGCGAGTAGCGGGTGCACGTGCCGGCGAGGTCGACGAAGCTCATCACGAGCTGGTCGAGCTTTCCGAGCTCGCGGGCCAGCAACTCCTGGGTGAAGGCCGGGTTGTCGCGGGCCAGGGTGAGGATCTGGTCACGCGTCGTCTGCAGGGCGCGCGACCGCTCCGCCTCGCGCGAGGGCAAGCTCATGAGCTTCCGTTCCACCTCGGCGACGTGCCCTTCGAGCTTGAGCTTCTCGTGGTACTTGTCGAACCACGTCTTCCGGAGGAGCTTCGAGTCCGGCGCGAAGAGCATCCACAGGCCCTCGGCGCCGGCACCCAGGGCTGCGACCCACCACTGCTGGGTCGCCGCGGCGACCGCGAAGGTGCCGCCGAGCATCGCGAGATTGTACGCGTTGAGAAAGGCGTACTTGGCGTAGGGCGGGCGCTCTTCGCGGGGCGAGGTCACGCGATCTTCTTGGCGTAGAGGAGGTCGAGGAGCCCCTTCTCGACCTCGCGGAACTCGTTCGAAGATTTGAGCGCCTGGTCGCGGCGAGCGAACGGTGGGACGTCGACTCGCTTCACGATGGTGGCGGGCCGCGACGACAGCACGATGGCGGTGTCGGCGAGGTAAACCGCCTCGGCGACGTCGTGGGTGACGAAGAGGATGGTGTTGTCCTCCTTCTTCGAGATGTCGAGCAGGAGCCCCTGCATCTCCCAGCGCGTCTGGGGGTCGAGAGCGCCGAAGGGCTCGTCCATCAGGAGGAGCTTGGGCTTGTTGATGAGGCTGCGGGCGATCGCCACCCGCTGCTTCATGCCTCCCGACAGCTCCTTGGGGTAGAGCTTCGCGGACTTTCCCAGCCCCACCGCCTCCACGTAGACCATCGCCGCCTCCTCGGCCTCGCGCCGCGCGATGCCCTGGAGGCGAAGACCGTAGGCGACGTTCTCGAGCACGGTCAGCCATGCGAACGACGTGTACCCCTGGAACACCATGCCGCGGTCCCGGCCGACGCCGCGGACGGTCTCGCCGTCGACCACGACCGCGCCTTTCGTGGGCGTGGTCAGCCCCGCCACGCAGCGGAGGATCGACGACTTTCCGCAGCCGGAGGGACCGAGAAACACCACGATCTCACCGTGCCCGTGCTTGTCGGCGATCGAGAGGCTGAGGTCGTCGACGGCGTGGACGTCGTCGCCCGAGCGCGAGCGGTACACGACGGTCAGATCGCGCAGCTCGAGCTTGGGCGCTGTCGCCTTCTCAGCCATGCGCCGCTCCCTCGCGCCACGAGAAGAGGACGCCGTTGAGAAACCGTATCAGCGCGTCGGTGCCGAGGCCGATGAGCCCGATGACGAGGATGCCGGAGAACACCTCGGCGGTGCGCAGGTGGTTGCCCGCGAGCTGGATGAGGTAGCCGAGCCCCTCGCGTGCGTTCACCAGCTCGGCGAGGATCACGTACGTCCACGCGATGGCGTTCATGACGCGGAAGCTGTCGAAGATGGCTGGCAGCGCCGCGGGGATGAGAACGGTGCGGATGACCTGCCAGCGCGTCGCGCCGAGCGTGTACGCCGTCTGGACCAGATCATCGGGCACCGAGCGGACCGCGGTCACCACGACCGGCAACAGGTAGACGAAGACGCCCAGGAACAGGAAGGCGATCTTCTGCTTCTCATCGATGCCGAACCACAGGATGAGGAGCGGGATGAACGCGGAGATGGGCATGTAGCGAAGCGGCGCCATGATCGACTCGAACATGCGGTCGAGCGGATCGTAGGCGCCCATCAGCACGCCCAGCGGGAGCGCGAGGGCTGCCGCGAGCGCAAAGGCGATGCCGATGCGAGTGGCAGACGCGACGATCGCCTGGGTCAACGTGCCGTCGAAGAGCATCCGCAGCGTCACCTGGACGACGCGCGCCGGCGACGGGAGGAACAGCTCTCCGACGATGGGCGTCTCGCCCGTGGTGAGGACGACCCAGGTGGCGAAGATCAGCAGCGGCAGCAGCAGGGTGAGCGGCAGCCGCCAGACCCGCGGGAGAGGGCGACGAATCGCCCAGGCCGAGTCGACGTTCGGCCCGGTCGGCGCAGCGGGACGGGGCGCCACTGCCGTCGTGGTCTTGGAAGGCACGCCGGGCGCGCCCTCACTCGGCATTGAGGATGACCTTGATCTCGGTGCGCCGGTTCTGGAGCCGCCCGTCGTCGGTCGCGTTCGATGCCACCGGCTTGTCGGAGCCGAAGCCGGTGGTCTTGAAGCGGGCCTCGGGGATCTTGAACGCCTCGACGAGGTACTTCTTCACCGCATCGGCGCGCCGCTTCGACAGCTGACGGTTCACGTCGGATGCGCCGGTCGAGTCGGTGTGTCCCTCGATCGACAGCGTCGTGTTGCCGAAGCCGATCATCGTGTCGCCCAGCGAGTCGAGGGTGAAGAGCGACCCGTCCATGATCTTGTCGGAGCCGGTCGCGAAGTGGATGAGGATCTGCTTGTTGACGATGGCGCGCTGCTTCGCCGGGTCGGTCTTCACGCTGGCGTCGGGCTTGAAGTCCTCCTGGACCTTCTGGCCGGCGTAGTGCTCGGCGAGCGAGGCGACGAAGCGGGTGTCCACGTTGTTGCTCGCGTCGACGACCTTCGAGACGACGCCGAGCTTGCGCCACACGATGAACGCGGTGTCGAACAGCGACTTGAACTGCGAACGGCTCCCCGTCGAGAGGCCGAAGAACGCGGCGTTGTCGGCGAACGGCGTCAGCTTGAGCCCGGACAGCATCCCCGAGACGTCCTCCGGGGGGAGCTTGAGGGTGGAGCCCACGAGCTCGTTGGCCCCGTTCGGATCCTTCGCCATCTGCTCGATGCCGTCGAACCAGCCATGGACGAAGTCGCGGAGCGTCTCCGGATACTTGTCGACGATCTCCTGACGGGCGACCAGGCAGTCCGCCACCACGTTGGTCGCCGACGCGGTCGACACCAGGACGTGCGCCTCGGCTTCGCGCGATTTCACCGCACCGGACAGGTCGGGCTCCCAGGTCACGGCCGCGTCGACATTCTTCGACCGGAACGCAGCCGCAGCGAGAGGCGCTTCGTTGGTGAAGACGAGGTTCTTCTCGATGGTCCGCTTGTCCTCGACGGTCAGGCCCGACTGGTTCAGGAGGTAGAGCAGGAGCCAGTGCGACGGGGTGTAGCGGGTGGTCGCGATCTTCTTCCCCTTCAGATCCTCGATGCTCTTGATCGTCTTGAGCGAGACGATGCCGTCACCGCCGCGCGACCAGTCCTGCTGCAGGATCGCCTTGCCCGAGATGTTCTGCTCGGCCAGGGTCGACGACTCGCGGGCCCACGAGTCGACCGTGTCCCACATGATGTCCATCTGGCCGCTGGCGAACGCCGTCAGCTTGGCGGCGGGGTCCTCGAAGATCTTGAACTCGACCGCGAGGCCGTACTTCGTCTTGTAGATGGCGCGCTCGTTGTTCGGCGCGAAGCCGGCGTTGGCGACGATGCCCGGGGCGTGACCGGCCCAGGTGTTGATGCCGACCACGAGGGGGCGGTCGAGCTTGCCGGTCCCCAGCTTCACCGGCCCGATGCCGGTCACCGCCGCCTTGCGATCGGGGTCCTTCGTGGGGTCGAGGTTCTTGAAGTCGGCGCCATCGATGCTCTGGGGCGGTGCTGCCGCGGAGCCCGAGCCGGCGGGCGTGCCCTCGGCCGCCCAGTCCTTGGCTTTGCTGCCGAACTGCATCCACACCACGACGGCCACGACGGCCACGATGGCGAGGGCGATGAAGGCCTTGGCGAACGGCGTCAGTTTCACGGATCCATGCCTCTGGGAGTTCAGTACCGCGCGTGCAGAGCTTCGAGGAAGCCCCGGCTCAGAGCGACTTGATCGCGGACTTCTTGGCGACCGAT
>JBKJLX010000040.1:0-9595 GCA_046596645.1 Polyangiaceae bacterium | reverse complement strand
CCGAACGGCAGCGCGGCTACCGCGCGGCCCGTGGGAGCGGCGGCATCTTCACCCCCGAGGTGGTGGTCGACGGCGCGACGTCGCTGGTCGGCGCACCGCGACGCCACGGCTGCCGATCGCGGCGTCGCTGATCGACGAGGGTCGCGCGCTCCGCGTCGTCCTCCCGCGCACGCCCGGCGCTCCGGCGACCCTGGTCGTCGCCGTGATCGAGGAGGGCATCGCCACCGCGGTCCCGCGCGGGGAGAACGCGGGTGCGACGGTGCGGCACGGGCCTGTCGTGCTCTGGATGGGCAGCGGCGGCGCCGCGACGGCGGGCGAGCGGACGGTCGACCTCGGCGCGCCGGTGGAGGGAAGGGTGCGGGCGGCGGTCGCGTTCGTGCAAACCGCCCCGCAGCGCGAGATCCTGGGCGCGACCATCGCGCGCAGGTGAGCCCGACAGCGGGCACTCACCCGCGCCGGCCGCGGCCCCCATCGGGCCGCTCCACCATGACCGCATCGATCGCGCTGGCGAGGAGGCTAGCCGCGCGCACGGCGTCGGCCTGCGAGGCGTCCAGGTGGAAGACGGCGCGCAGGCGTCGCGGCGCGCTGGCGCCGAGGAGCAGCCCGCGCTGTCGCGCGGCGGCGGCGACCACGTCGGCCGGCGCCGGGACATCGACGTTGACGATGTTCGTCTCCGGCGTCCCCACCGAGGCGTGAGGCGACGTCTCGGCCAGGGCGCCCGCAAAGGCGGCGGCGTTCGCGTGATCCTCGGCGATGCGCGCCTGATGATGGTCGAGCGCGAAGCGCGCGCCCGCGGCGAGGACGCCGACCTGGCGCATCCCCCCGCCGAGCATCTTCCGGAAGCGACGCGCGTCCTCCACCAGATCGCGGGTGCCGCACAGGGCCGAGCCCACCGGCGCGCCCAGGCCCTTGGAGAAGCACACGCTCACCGTGTCGAAGGGTGCCGCCAGCTCGCGCACGGAAAGCCCGCTGGCGATGGCGGCGTTCCAGATGCGAGCGCCATCGAGGTGGAGCGCGAGCCCCCGATCGCGCGCCATCGCGGCGACATCTTCCACGTCGCCCTGGGGGAACACGCGGCCGCCGGCGCGGTTGTGGGTGTTCTCCACCGCGACCACGCGGGGCCGGGGGAAGTAGTAGACCTCGGGCTTGATCGCCGCCTCGAGCTCGGCGGCGCCGAACAAGCCGCCGTGACCGACCTCGACGAACTGCACGCCGGCCCAGGCCGCTCCGGCGCCCGACTCGTTGCAGTAGACGTGCGCGCCGTCGGCGACGTAGACCTCGTCGCCGCGCCGGCAGTGACAGAGAAGGGCGATCTGGTTGCTCATGGTCCCGCTGGGGACGAAGAGCGCCGCCTCCTTGCCGAGCAGCTCCGCCACGGTCGCCTCGAGCGCGATCGCGGTCGGATCCTCGCCGTAGACGTCGTCGCCGACCTCGGCGCGGGCCATGGCCTCGCGCATGGCGGGGCCAGGGCGGGTGACGGTGTCGGACCGCAGGTCGATGATGGGCGGGGAGGTGCTCACGGCAGCTCGCAGCCTACCAGGCCCCGTCGCGACCGAACCGGACCGACACCTCGACCACCGAGCCGCCGGTCTCGTCGCTGAGCGTGTCCGCGAGGGCCAGGAGGTGCGCGCGCAGCGTCGCGCCCGCGCCCCGGCCCACGCCGAGGACGATCGACCCGCGCCCGGAGGCGAACATGTGGAGGGTGAGGGCGCGCGCCAGCATGGCGCGTGCGTCCTTGCCCTCGCCACCGACCGTGTCCCCCACCGCGATCACCGCCTCGCGGATCGTTCGCCGCGCCGACAGCATGGCGGCGATGCGCACGTGGGCGCGCGTCGAGAACCTCCGCGCGTCGTCGTCGCCCTGGGCGATGACGACGGTCTCCGTCGTCCTCCCCTCGCCGAGCGGCACCCACGCCGCGCCGCGCTCCACGAGGACGACCCTCGCGGCGGTCGACGTCGCGTCCTCCACCGCGCGGGGGCCGACCCTTCTCTCCACAGAATGCCCCGTCGGACCGCGCGCAGCGTCTGCGCGTGGTCGGAGGAAGCGCGGCCGCGGGCTGCGAGGCAGGTCAGTGGGCGTGGTTGCCTCGTTGCCGGCCCTGTCGGTGCGGACCATGGACCTCGCTGCAGCACCTGACGGCCCAGAGCGGCGGCGAGCGGTGGGATCGATGAGGTTCATCACGCGCCCGACCTGAGCACGCAGCGTGCCGGCAGCATTCCCTGGCGGCGTCGCTTCACGGCGAGCGCGATCCGGTGAGCACGGCGTGAAGGCTGAAGAAGAAGGTGGTGCCGACACCCTCCTCGCTCTCGACCCAGATGCGGCCGCCGTGGGTGTCGACGATGCCGCGGGAGATGGACAGCCCGAGGCCGAGCCCCGACCGCGGCCCCGACGTGCGGTGTAGCTGCCAGAACCTCTCGAAGACGTGCGGGAGGTGCTGGGGCGCGATGCCCGGGCCGTCGTCGGCGACGAAGAACACGACGTCGTCCCCGTCGCGCCGCGCGCCCACGCGGATGCTCTTCCCGTCGGGCGTGAACTTGGTCGCGTTGCCGATGAGGTTGGAGAACACCTGGAGGATGCGGTCGTGATCGCAGACCACCAGGGCGTCCGGCCCGGCGCTGCTCGCGACGCGGAAGGACAGCCTGCGGCCTCCGGGGAGCGACTCCGCCGCGATGTCGAGCGCCTCGCGGACCAGCGCGTCCGCCGGCTCGCGGGTGATCTCGATGGAGAGGCGGCCGCCGTCGATCGACGAGGCGTCGAGCAGATCGGCGATCAGCCGCCGCATGCGCTGCGCCGCCCGCTGGATGGCGTGGATGGTCCGGTGGCGGCGGTCGTCGGAGGCAGGAAGCTCGCCGAGGAGCGCCGCGCCTCCGATGACGACGGCCAGCGGGTTTCGCAGGTCGTGCGACACCACGGCGAGGATCTCGTCGCGGGCGCGCGTGGCCAGCTGCTCGCGCCGGTAGAGCGTCGCGTTCTCGATCGCCACCGCCGCTCGCGCCGCCACCTCCTCCAGATCGGCCAGATCGGCAGCCGTCAGGCGGCGCCCGGAGCCCGCCATGGCGAAGGTCTCGGTGCCGAGGACGCGGCCGCGCGCCATGAGCGGCACCACGACCATCGAGGTGATGGGCAGGTCCAGATCCTCCGGTGAGTGCTGGGGGGCCTCACCGACCACGCTGGTCCCCTCCACGTCGCTGCAGAGGAGCGTGCGGCCGGTGCGCAGCGCCTGCGCCTGGGGCGATTCGGCAACCTGCGGCGGCGGCTGGCGGACCGTCCAACAGCGACGGCAGCCGAGGTCCTTCGCCACCACGGGGACGGTGCGCTCGATTCCGCCGTCGTCCCTCACGAGATCGAGGAAGCAGACGTCCGCCAGCAGCGGGACCGGGAGCCGACCGACGACCGAGACCGTCTCCACCGGGTCGAGCGACGTGGCCAGCGCGGCCGCGGAGAGGGCGAGGAAGCGCTGCGTCCTCTCCGAGCGGCGCACCTCGAGGATGTCCTGGAAAACCACCACCGCGCCGGTGACCACCCCCTCGTTCTTCAGGGGCGACAGGGTCAGGCTCACCGGGAACGACGGGCGCGTTCGCGTGGAGAACAGGCACTCCTCGCCCGGTCCCGCGGCCCCCGACCGCAGCGTCCTCGAGAGGGGCGAGGCCTCGGGGGCGCAGATCGACCCGTCCATCGTGCCGAACTGGAGGACGTCGTGGATCGGCGCGCCGAGGTTGCTGTGCCCGGTCCAGCCGAGCATCACCTTCGCAGCGGGATTCACGAAGTTGATGACGCCGTGGGCGTCGACCGCGAGCACCCCCTCGCCCAGGCTGTCGACCACCGAGGAGGTGAAGTCCAGCTCGCCACGCAGGGCCATCCGCGCCAGCAGCGCGTGCGTCTCCTCCGCGGCGTGGCGGCTCTGCCGGTCGAGCATTCCCGCGAAGAGCGTCGCCACTTGGCCTAGGAAGACCACGTCTTGCTCGACCGGAATCTCCGCGCATTCGAGCTGGAGCGCGCCGAGCACGCCCGCGTCCCGGACGACGAGCGGGAACGTCACCAGGTGCGGGGCGGAGGCGACGAAGCGCGCCGCCGCCCTGCACAGTCGTGGACGGTCGACGCTCGAGGGCGCCAGGTCGGTCGCCGACCAGGTGCCGTCCCCGGCCATGTATGCGCACCAGCGGAGCGCGTGGCTCCGCGCGACGCGCGCCTCGTGCGGGTCCACCCCGGACGCGATCCACACCACGCTGCGGACGCGCCGTGCGGGCCCGATCGCCAGCACCAGGCTGCGCAGCTTGAAGGCGCGCCCGATCATCCCTGCCACGGCAGGGAGCACCTGCTCGGCGGGGTCGTCGCGGCCGAGCAGCTGGCCGATCTCGGAGAGACGCCGCAGGCGCTGATCGACAGCGGCCCGCGGGCCGCCCCCTCGCGTCGTCAGGCGTGACGTGGTCACCGTCTGTTGGTCCCTCACGCTGTCACCTCTTTCTGGCTCGGCTCCTCGTCTGCGTCGGAGGCCGGACCGGGATCGACCGGGCCGCCGGGATCCAGTCGCCGGATCGCCTCGTGAAGAGGTGGGGTGAGGACGCCCGCGGTCAGGTTGCCCAGCACGGTGAGAAGCTCGACGAGCACGAAGCACGCCGCGTCGCGCAACCGCGGGTCGACGGTCGCGGTGATGCCGTGGGGCGGTAGCCCGAAGGTCATCCCCTCCGCGTCGACCGCGATCATGAGCAACCCGGTGAACCGAGCGCGTGCGTGGTGAGCCACGCGCTCGGCGACCGCCTGCATCGTCACGTCCCCCAGCGTCTGCTGCGCGCGGCTCCAGATCGCAGCCACCGCCTGCGTCAGCACCTCGAGGAGGCGCGGTGGCGCGGCCCCCGCGAGAACACCACCCAGCCAGGTCTCGACGAACTGCCTTTGTCGTTCCACATCGGTCATCGCTCTCCCCCGAGACAGCTCGACGCGACGCGACGGGCTCGCCGAAAGACGGCGAACCCGACCCATTGTGAAGCGCTGTCTCCCCGTTGCCGCACCGACGGTGCAGCAACCTTCCCGCGCCGCGCACGGTGACCATGCGTCGGCATCGGCGCTGCGCGCCAGATGGCGCGACAGCACGAACCCCCGCCGTCAAGGTAGTGAGCGCCGTCGCGCGAGTCAAAGAGATCCGTCTCCCGGATGCGGGTCATCGTCTCTGTCGCGATGACAGAGACGCGCGCGCAGTTGTCCACCGGCCGAGAGTCGCGGGGGGCGCCCGCGAACGGTCTGCGCCTGTGGACGCAGCTCCTGCAGCGCTCGCGGCGGTCCCCGTTGACCGACCCTGGACATGTGCCCCGGGGGACCCTGATCCGGGCGCATCTCCCTCCCCGGCACGCAGTTCGCAGCGCGCTCCTGCCCACCTTGACGACTCTGCCGAACGCGGGCGACGTCCTCGCCGATCGCTACCGCCTCGCCGCGATGATCGGACTGGGCGGGATGGGCGCAGTGTTTCGCGCGCGCGACGAGCTGGTGGGGGAGGACGTCGCCCTCAAGGTCCTGGTCACCGACGACCCCGACGCCCTGCATCGGATGCGCGCCGAGGTCCGCCTCTCGCGCCGGGTCACGCACCGCAACGTGGCGCGAACATTCGATCTCGGCCGCCACGAGGGGAGCCCCTTCGTGACGATGGAGCTCGTCGAGGGTGTCGGCCTTCGCGAGGTGCTGCAGAGAGCCCCGCGATTGGCGGTGGTGGTCGACGTCCTCGTGCAGATCGCGCTGGGTCTGGCGGCGGCGCACGCCGCGGGCGTGGTGCACCGCGATCTCAAGCCGAGCAACGTCCTGGTGGGCCCTTCCCGGGCGGTGCTGATCGACTTCGGCATCGCCATCGCGCTGGGCCAGCGCTGGGCGCAGGTCGCCGGTACCGCCGCATACATGGCGCCGGAGCAGCTCGCCACCGGCTGCGTGGGACCGGCCGCAGACGTCTACGCCCTGGGGGTGCTGGGCGTCGAGGCCCTCACCGGGCGGCTCCCCGGGCGGGCGCCCGCCGCCGCCGCCGAGGCCCAGGGCACGCTTCTCGACCTGGGTGCCCTGGCGCGCCTTCCGCCGGCGGTCGCCCGCGCCCTCCGCGGCTGCCTCGCCACCGGCCCGGACGCCAGGCTCTCCGCCCAGACCGTCGCCGCCGAGCTCACTGCGTGGCGCGACTCGATCGACGGCCTCGAGTCTTCCCCGGTCGGTGCGTCCTGCCCCGCGGATGCGCGAGCGACCGTCCGGTCGGGAAGAATCCTGGAGAGCGTCCCGCCGCTTTCCGCGTTGACGCCCCCCCTGGTGTCGACCCGCCGCGTCTCACCATGCAGCTTCCAGGCGGCAGAGGCCGATCACCACACCGACCATGGCGTCTCCGCGCTGCGGCGAGGCAACGTCCGCGACGCCGTGCGTGCCTTCGGCATCGCGCTGGCGATGGTTCCCGAGCACGCGACGGCGCTGGAGCAGCTGGGGCGCGTCGAGTGCGAGACCGGCCGAACGCGGTCCGGGATCGCGCGCATCGAGCGCGCCGCCGCATTCGACGCCGCTGCACAGCCCAGCCTCGCGCTGGTCGCTCGCTCCTACGCGCTGCGCGGGCGTCTGGAGGAGTTCGAGGCGATCCTTGTCCGCCTCCACCCCGGCGAGGGGCGGGATGACGCGGGGCGCCTCGCGTTGCGCGTCGCCGACTGGTACGGCCAGGTCGACGTGGCGCAGGGCCTCCTGCTTCGCTGGGCCGCCTCCCCGGGCGCGGCGGATGCGGTCGTGCTGGCACACGCCGCGCTGCTGGCGGGCGTGGGGTCGCTCGACGACGTCTCGCGGGCGGAGGGGGAGGCGCTACGTCGCGCGAGGTCTCCACGGGAGCGGGTGTCGCTGCTGCAGCACGCAGCGGAAGTTCGCGCCAGGCGAGCTCCCGATGAGGCGCTGGTCTGCCTCGAGTCTGCACTGTCGGCGGGGCTCGTCGACGTGGAGTGGTTCGAGCTCTGTCCGGCGCTCGACGGTCTGCGGGATGAGGTGCGGTTCGAGCGCGTCCGCGACGCGCTCCACCGTCGGGCACGGGCGCTCTGGGCCTGACCACGCCTGCGTTCTCTCCACAGACGGCGTGCGCAGGATTGGCGCCCCGCCAGCGTGGCGGCGCGGAGAACGGTCCCAGCAGCTCCGGCCTGCGCCTTGCTATCGCCCATGCTTCCGCGTCGGGGCGCCCACCGTCCACCCAGGGGAGACATCGATGAAGATCGCCGAGCTGATGACTCGTAAACCCAGGACCTGCCGCAGCGATCAATCGTGCGCGGACGCCGCGAGGGCCCTCTGGGAGACGAACTGCGGAGCCATTCCCGTCGTCGACGCCGAGGGCCGCCTCGTCGCGATGATCACCGACCGCGACATCTGCATGGCGGCGCTGTCGCAGGGCAAGCCGCTGGTGGCGGTCCCGGTGTGGGTCGCAGCGTCGCGCGACGTGGTCGCTGCGATCGATACCGACGGCGTGGAGGTCGCGCGAGCGCTCATGGAGCAGCGGGGGCTGCGGCGCATCGCCGTCGTCGACGGCGGGCGCCGGGTGGTCGGCGTGGTGCTGGCCATCGACCTGAAGCGCAACGCCATGGCCGGGCGGCGAAGTGGCAGAGTCGCTGTGAGTGACGTCGTGCGAAAGCTCGCCGTGATCGGCCGCTCGGCGACGACGGCGGGGGCGGACGGCGCACCGCGAACAGCTCGAGATGTGCAGCCATGAGAACGGGCGTCGAGGAAGCGGCAGGCCTGGGGGCGCCCGGTCGGCGACGACCGTCGGGGAAGACCGCCGTGCCCCAGGCGCCCGTCGCGGAGGGGGGCGCCGAGGCGCCCCCCATGATCGACGGGCGGTACCTGATCGAGAGCGAGATCGGGCACGGCGGGATGGGGGTGGTCTACCGGGCGCGCGACGTCTGGCTCGATCGCGCCGTGGCGCTCAAGGTCATGGACGGGACGCGCGTCGACGACGCCCCGACCCGGCGGCAATTCGTCGCCGAGGCGCGGGCGCTGGCGCGCATCTGCAACTCGCACGTGGTCCGCGTCCACGCCTTCGGCGAGCACGGTACATCGCTCTTCTTCGCGATGGAGCTGGTGGAGGGGCGCACGCTCTCCACCATGCTGACCACGCAGCGGAGCCGCGGAGAGCCGCTCCGCATCGCCGAGGCGCTGACCCTCCTCGACGGCGTCGCCGACGGGCTGGACGCGGTCCACCGCGCCGGCCTCCTGCACCGCGACGTCAAGCCAGCCAACGTGGTGGTGGAGGCGGGGACCGAGCGGACGGTCCTGGTCGACCTCGGGCTCACCCTCGATCTTCGGTGCCTCCTTCCGGACGCGCCCTGGGGCGGCACGCCGGACTACATGGCGCCGGAGCTCTGCCGGGGAGAGAGAGGATCGTCGGCGTCGGACGTGTACGCGTTCGGCTGCATCGCGTTCGAGGTCCTCACCGGCGAGCTCCCCTTCGCGGCGTCCTCACCGCGTGACCTGCGGGAAATGCACGCGCGGGCGCCCCGTCCGCGGGCGTCCTGGGTCCGCCCTGGGCTGGCGCCTGCCGACGTTGCGCTCCGCCGGGGGCTGGCGCGCGACCCCCGGGATCGCCCGGGCTCGGCGGCAGCGCTGATGCAGGAGGTGCGTCTGGCGCTGGCCCCGGCGACGGTGGCGCAGACGCCGCGCCCCGCCCCCGGCGTTCGGGCGGGGCAGGCGCTCATCCTCATCCTCGAGGCGGACGCCGATCAGTCCCGGGTCTGCGCGCGCGCCGCGGCGATCGCGTTCCACGGATCGCACCGCCTGGTGGTGGCCCGCACCGCCAAGTCGGCCATCGACCTGCTCGACGGGCAGACGCCGCGGATCGTCCTGGTCGACCTGGAGGACCGGAAGAACCTGGACGCGGTCCAGACCATCCGCGACATGCCCGGCGGCACGCACGCGTGCGTCATCGGGCTGCACCTGTCGAGCAGCCCCAACGACGACGTGAGGTTGCTCGACCTCGAGGTCCTCGATTTGCTGCCGCTGCCGCTCGACTACGACGACATCCTGAGCGGGCTGCAGATCATCGCTCGTCGCCGCGGGCTGTCGCCCGCCACAGGGGAGGACCGGACGCGACCGATCAGCGAGCGCTGACCCGCCACCCGGCGGAGGACGGTCAGGCGGGCCGATCGATCGCGGGGTCGAAGAGCACCACGCGGCCGCGGCCCGCCGCCTTGGCCCGGTACATCGCCAGGTCCGCCGCGCGGATGACGTCCTCCGCGCGCTGGTGTTCGGGGTGCGAGAGCGCGACCCCGATGCTCGCGGAGATGACGACCTCCTTGCCGTCCACCTCCACCGGTGGCGCCAGCGCCGCCTCCACCCGCTCGGCGAGGCGGACGGCGTCGTCCGACGCGTCGATCCCGTCGAGCAGCGCAGCGAACTCGTCGCCCCCGAACCGCGCCGCGGTGTCGATCTCGCGGAGGCAGCCCGCGAGTCGAGCTGCGAACGCCACCAGGAGCGCGTCGCCCGCGAGGTGCCCCAGGGTGTCGTTGACGAGCTTGAATCGATCGACGTCCATGAGGAGGACCGCAAACTTCGCGTCGGGTCGCCGGCGGCTGCGCGCGAGCGCGCGGTTCAGGTGGATCATGAAGAGCGATCG
>JBKJLX010000728.1:0-6124 GCA_046596645.1 Polyangiaceae bacterium | reverse complement strand
AGGCGGCGGCCGACGTCGAGGACGTGCGAGCGGTGCTGCTCCCCGCCCTGCGTCATCGCATCGTCCTCGGCTACCGCGCGGAGGCCGACGGGGTGGAGGACGCGCAGGTCCTGGAGGCGGTCCGCAAGAGCGTCGATCGCTGAGTGGGGGGTCGCCCGGCGGGGGACGGCGCGCTGCTCGCCGCTCACGCCGCTCCGGGCCGGGGTGCTGCTTGGGCGGGGCGGCTTCGTTGGGGCGGGGGGCTGCGCTTCCGGGCGGGTGACGTGGTCTTGCGCACCCCGACCCCTGCGGGCGGATCCGCGGCTGCGCTGCGCGCCGTCCCCCCGCCGGGCTCTGGTGAGTTCTGGGGCAACGCGGGGAGCCACGACCCGTGCCTCCATGGTGAGGGGGAGTCGGATAAGCCTCGGACGGCCACGTCGAACGCGCGGATCTGCATGCCGGTGTGCGCGGGCAGAGATCGACTGCTCGGTCGGCGTGACAGCCGGCCCCTCACGACCCCTCACCGGGTCGCGCGTCGCCCGCGTTTCGTGGTTGGATGGAGCCGCGCGCGCGGCCAGCGAGGTTCCGACATGGCGGATCTGTATCGGGTGGAGGTGGTGGCGGTGAGCCCGTCGGTGCTCGAGCTGAAGCTCGAGCTGACGCCCTCCTCCACGAGTGTCCCGATCGGGCGCAGCTTCGCGGCGATGCTGCTGGAGGAGGAGGTCGCGCCTTGCCATGCCCGCCTCGAGGCGTGGCGGCACGCCATGGTCGAGGAGAACGAGGACTTCGACGCGGGGAGGACGATCACCCGGGTCGCCGTCGTCTCCTCCACCGGGATGCCGGTCGGCGCTGTGCCCGCGGATGGGGACGGCGTGGTGGTGGTGGCGATCCACGTGGACCAGCCCGGCCTGCTCGATCACTTCGCGGTGGGCGACAGCTGGCGCTCGACCGCCCACGACGAGCTCGACGACGGCACCGTCTTCACCGGCCTCGAGGAGGACGCCCGCATCTGGAACCGACCGCCGCCGGTGGTGGTCGAGCGCGACGCGCCGGGTGCGTTCCGCCTCGGCACGCGAGACGGGGACTGGCTGTCGATCGAGGTCTTCACCTTGGGTGAGCTCCTGGCACCGACCCCGAAGGTGTGGCTCGGGCAGCTCCGCTTCCTCTTCCCTGGTCTGGCCAGCTCCCGGGTGGAGGATGCGTCGTCCTTCATCGCCGCGGTGACGCTGGACGCGCTGGGCGGTGCGCGCGAGCCGAAGGGCGTCGTGAAGCTCGACAAGAAGCTGGCGCTCGTCGTGAAGGGCGCGCTCGAGGCGCGCTACAGGATCCAGATCGGGCCCCGGTTCGGCGTCGTCGACGAGCTGTACGGGGAGCCCGTCGCGGGGCGGACCTTCCTGGTGTCGTGGGGGCGAAAGGTCGCGTTCGAGCCGGCCCCGGCCGCCTCCCGCCCGGATGATGCGTCCACCTTCCTCGAGCTGCTCGAGCTGTCGGCGATGGATGGGCCGGAGGCGGCGCTGGCGATGATGCGGGACGGCATCGACGGGACGCGCGACGTCGTCCTCGCGGCGCTGTCACGGGTCGAGTCCGGTCAGACCCCGCTCGCCGGCGCCATCGCTCGATGGATGTCCTGCGAGGACGCGGAGGTCGCCCAGGCCGCCATCGCTACCGCGAGAAGGCTGGCGTGGCCCGAGCTCGAGCTGAACACGCGCCTCGCCGGGACGCGCCAGGTCGCTGCGGCCACCGCCGCAACCTGACTTTGTGCCATATGACTGCCGCAACCCGACGGCTTCGATCAAGCAGCACCCTGGCCCGGAGCGGCGTGAGCGGCGTGAGCGGCGAGCAGTGCGCCGTCCCCCCGCCGGGCGACCCTCAGAACTCGCACTGGCCCGTGGCCTGGCTGCAGAACGACCCCGGAGCGATCGACGGGCACACGTCGACGCCGAAGAACTGGTCGCAGCGCGCCCCGCAGACGTGCTCGGTGTGCGTGTAACAGATCTGCCCGCCGTCGCAGTCGGCGTCTGTCGCGCAGCGGCAGTTGAAGTCGTCGACGATGCCGTTGCCGTTCTCGTCGACCCCGTCGCAGCACTCGGTCACGTAGAAGTCGCTGGCGCTGCAGTCCTCGTCGCTGCAGTCGACGGCGCCGTCGCAGTCGTCATCGACGCCGTCGGTGCATGCCGCCGGCCCCCACTCGGGGCGGGGGTCGCCGCCTTCCACGCAGCCCGCACAGCCGGGGGCGTCGGTGCAGTCGGAGTCGGCGCAATCCACGAAGACGTCGCCGTCGTCGTCGCTCCCGTTCTGGCAGATCTCGCTCGGGTTCTCCTCGATCTCCACGTTCAGCACGAACGGCCCCTCGTCGGCGCCGCCGAAGGGGTCGATGGTGAAGCCATCGACGAAGACGAAGTAGTGGCCGGGGTAGAGGATGGTGAAGTCGAGCGCCGCGGCGAAGTTGCCGCCGCTGTCGTCGTCGCAGCCGATCTCGGCGATGGGGTTCGGGCAGGCCCCGGCGCGCACGTGCAGGGTGCTGTCGAAGCTGGTGCCGACGGTGTCGACGTGGACGCGGGCTGGCTCGTCGAGGATGAAGTCGAAGACTGCCTCCCCGGCGCCGCCGCCACAGGCCCCGCGCTCGAGGGGCGGGTTGCCAGTGGTGTCGCCGGTGTATGTCCCGCCGCCGGGGATGAAGCGCGAGGTGAGGCAGCTCGACTGCTCGTCCTGGCAGAGCGGCGCCGCCGCGCAGTCGGGGTCCAGGCAGTCGGCGAGGCCGTCGCCGTCGTCGTCGACGCCGTTGTTGCAGATTTCAGGCTCGGGCTCGCACTCGGGGGCGAAGAGGCACGCCTCGTCGGCGCAGTCGATGCGGCCGTCGCAGTCGTCGTCGACGCCGTTTCCGCAGCTCTCTACGGTGCAGTCGTCGCAGGAGGGCGAGAGGAAACAGTCGGGGTCGGCGCAGTCGACGAGCTGATCGCAGTCGTCGTCGGCGAGGTTGCCGCACTGCTCGGGCTGCGGCGCGCCCACGCAGGTGCAGGGGAAGAGACCGGCGCAGTCGGCGTCGGCGCAGTCGATGAGGCCGTCGCAGTCGTCGTCCTGACCGTCCTGGCAGCCCTCGAAGGCGCCCAGGCAGAGGCACGCCGGGGTGGCCGCGCACTCGTCGTCGTCGCAGTCGATCGCGCCGTCGCAGTCCTGGTCGAAGCCGTCGGAGCAGAACGGCGGCTCGGCGTCGGCGCAGCCGCACGCCGGGATGCCGGCGCAGTCGAGGTCGAAGCAGTCGGCGAAGCCGTCGCAGTCGTCGTCCACGCCGTTGGTGCAGCCCTCGGGCTCGGCGACGCACCCGCAGTCGGGCACGCCGCGGCACGCGGGGTCGAAGCAGTCGGAGACGCCGTTGCAGTCGTTGTCGGAGCCGTCGCCGCAGGTCTCGCCGTGCCCGGGGAAGACCTGGGCGTTCTGGTCGTTGCAGTCCGTCCCGTTGCACGAGAACGGGGCGGAGCCGTCCCCGTCGTCGTCCCGCGGACGCGCGTCGCAGGTGCCGTCGACGCACACGTCGGTCGTGCAGAAGTCCCCGTCGTCGCACTCCAGGGCGGACGAACAAGGGCCGAAGCCCCCGGTCCCGGGGCCAGGGCCGGGGCCGGGGCCAGAGGGGTCGCCGCCGCCCGGCCCGCCCGGTCCGGCGCCGCCATCCCCGCTGCCCCCGGCGCCGCCAGGCGCCGTCGACCCTCCCCCGCTGCCGAGCCCGGCGCCACCACCGAGCGTCAGATCGTCGAGGCCCGACCGGCCGCACGCGGCGGTCGAGAGCAGGAGCACGAGCGGGACGGCGAGGGTGAAGCGAGAGGGACGACGCACGGATGGCATGATAGGCACGTCCCCGCGTGGCGGACGAGGTGGTGCTGGAGCGGCCGGAGGGGCGACTCGCGCCAGGGCGCGTCGCGGCCAGCCCGTGGATGGTGGCGGCCGTCGCGATCGTGCCCGTGGTGGTGTTTGCGGTGCTGGTCGCGCTGAAGGTTCGCCGCGCCCTCGCCGCTCGCCGCGGTCCGGTGAGCTCCAGGCGCGGCGGCTCGCTCCGCCCGCCGCCTCCGTCGGCCACGTGACCGGTCCCTCCCCCGATGCGACGCCGCCCCGCGGCGCGGAGGCGGCGCGGCGAGCGGCCGTCGGCGGTCGCATCGGTCGGCGCGTTCTGGTGGTCGTCGTGTTTGGGGTGCTCGTCTACGGGGGCCTCGTCGTCTGGCGCGACGCGTCCTCGATCGCGGAGCGGCTCCGCACCTTCGCGTGGTGGACCTTCGCCGCGGCGTGCGGCCTGTCGCTCGCGAACTACGGCCTCCGCTTCGCCAAATGGGAGTACTACCTGAGCGTCCTCGGGGTGCGCGGCGTCCCCAAGGGCGAGAGCCTGCTCATCTTTCTCTCCGGATTCGTCCTCACGGTGACGCCGGGCAAGGTCGGCGAGGTCTTCAAGTCGGTGGTGCTCGAGGACCGGTGGGGGGTGCCGGTCACGAGGACGGCCCCCATCGTCGTCGCCGAGCGCCTCACCGACCTCCTGGGCGTGGTCGCGCTCATCGCGGTGGGGAGCGCCTCCTTCGAGGGAGGCGCGGTCTGGGCCACCGCCGGCTTCGTGGTGGTGGCCTCCATCGTGATCTTCGCCAGCGCCGAACGGCTGTGGCGGGCCGTGGTGGCCCGTCTGCCGCGTCTTCCCGGTCCGGCCGGTCGGCTGGGCGTGAGGGTCGCCCCGCGGCTCGTGGGGGCCCTGGAGAGCCTGCAGGACCTGGTCGCCCCGCGGCGGCTGATGCTCCCCACCCTGCTCTCGATCGTCGGCTGGTCCCTGGAGGGGGTCGGCACTTGGATCCTCCTCGGTGGGTTCGGGCAAGCGGCCAGCCTCTCCAGGGCGGCCTTCTGCTATGCGACGGCGACCCTGGCCGGCGCACTCGTGCCGGTCCCTGGTGGGCTGGGCGTCACCGAGAAGGTCCTGGAGGAGCTCATGGTGAGCGTGGCCCGCGTCCCCGGCGAGGTGGCCACCCCCACCATGATCCTGGGCCGGCTGGCGACCCTGTGGTTTGCCGTCCTGGTGGGTTTCATCGCCCTGACCTGGCTGGGTCGCCGACCCCGCCCCATCACCCCGACCTCTCCGGAACCACGGGATTCCTAGGGCAAGTCCGCGCAGCCCGACGGGAAAATCTTGCAAGAGCAGTCCTGAGCATGCTAGCCGCGAACTGAACGAAGGGGCCGCAAACCCATCCCATGCCGACCATCGAACGCGGAGTTCCGCTCGTCCAGCACGTCGTCTCGAAGCTGCGCGCGCGGCACGAGAAGACCCCCGACGCACCCCGCCTCGTCGGAGCATCGCGCTCGGCGCTGGACGCGCTGGAGAGCAAGCTCATGGTGGAGCTCCCCCCCACGTTGAGGGAGTTCTTGAGCTTCGACTACACCTTCGCCAGCTTCGGCCCGAAGTGGAAGGGCACGGCTCGCTTCGGCGCCAGCGCGACGGTGCCCCGCCCCAAGCTGACCAGCGTGCGAAAGCTGGCCGAGGCGCGCACCGACCTGGGGTGGACCGACTCGAAGATCCGCACGAAGCTGGTGCGCCTCCCCAACCTCCCTCGCCACCCCTGGAACGCGTTCTACCTGGGTGAGGCCCGGAAGGACGGCGAGATCCTCATCCTCGGGATCGACCACGACGACACGCTGGTGCGGTTCTGGCCGCACTACACCGCCTTCGACCTCTACCTCGCCGACCAGACCGGCGTCGTCGACCTGAGCGACGCGCAGCGGCTGGACGATCTCGAGTCGCACCTCGCGCTCAACCCCGAGCTCGGCGGTGGCGACACCGACGACGACGACGGCGGCTACGATTAGCGGGGGCGCGCCGCCCGACCGCGGCGTGGAGGGCGATGGCGACGAAGCCGATGGAGACTTCGAGCCGATCGCCGCCGCGGCGGCGTTCATTGTCCCCGCTGCCGACCTGCCGCGGACGCGCCTCGATAGGGCCCTGGTGGAGCTTCTCGCACGCCGCGGCACCTCCGCCTCGCGGGCCGAAGTCCAGCGATGGATCGAGGGCGGCCGCGTGACGCTGGACGGCGCCCCGCTGCGAACGCCCGCGGCGCGCGCGCCGGCGGCCGGGCAGCTCGAGGTGGCTCCAGCTCCGCCGCCGGTCACCCAGGTGGCGCCCGAT
>JBKJLX010000529.1:0-6119 GCA_046596645.1 Polyangiaceae bacterium | reverse complement strand
TTCGATCACCGCGCTCGACCGCCAGGGGCGCCCCATCGCCGCCTGGCGCGACGCGGTGCGGGCTCTCGGCCGGGGGCGTGGGGCTTATCGTCAAGCGGGGCTCGGACCCAGTGAGCTCGGCGAGGTCGTGCTCGACGCCACAGCTCCCGCCGAGCGACGCATTGCGGCCGCCATGGCGCTCGGTGCCTCCGACGACCCCGACGTCCGCGGGCGCGTGCGGATCGCCGTCGAGAGCTGCGCCGACCAGGATCTGCGCGCGGCGCTGGAGCAGGTGGCCGAGGACGGGCTCGAGGAGAGCGTCCTCGAGAAGGCGATCGCGCGCCGCTGAGCTTGTCGCGACGCACCTGGGCGTGATCAGCGGAAGCCGTGGCGCCACGGCAGCCGGTCAGTTCAGGACGCGGATCTCCGGGGTGCCGGAGAACGAGAGAGTGAGGTCCTCGTCGTCCTTGCTCACGGCGTCGACCTTCACGTGGCCGCCGTCCTCCAGCTGGCCGAAGAGGAGCTCGTCGGTGAGGGGCTTCTTCACCTTGTCGTCGACGACCCGGGCGAGGGGGCGGGCGCCGAAGTCGGGGTCGTAGCCCTTCTTGGCGAGCCACTCGCGCGCCGCGCCGGTCAGCTCGATGGTGACCTTCTGATCGGCGAGCTGCAGGGCGAGCTCGGCGATGAACTTGTCGACGATGCTGCCCATGATCGCCGGGTCGAGCGGCTTGAAGCGGACGCGCGCGTCCAGACGGTTGCGGAACTCGGGGCTGAACATGTTCTTGAAGGCCCGATCGTCGTCCCCCACGCTGCCGCGCTCGCCGAAGCCGACCTTGGTCCTCTGCAGGTCCGCCGCGCCGACGTTGCTGGTCATGATGAGGACGACGTGGCGAAAGTCGCCCTTCTTGCCGTTGTTGTCGGTCAAGGTGCCGTGGTCCATCACCTGGAGGAGGACCGAGAACACGTCCGGGTGCGCCTTCTCGATCTCGTCGAGCAGCAGCACCGCGTGCGGCGTCTTCGCGATGGCCTCGGTGAGGAGGCCGCCACGGTCGAAGCCAACGTAGCCGGGGGGAGCGCCGATGAGCCGGGAGACGGTGTGCCGCTCCTGGTACTCGCTCATGTCGAAGCGCTGGAAGGCGACGCCCATGCTCTTGGCGAGCTGCTTGGCCAGCTCGGTCTTCCCCACGCCGGTGGGGCCGGTGAAGAGGAAGCTGCCGATCGGCTTCTCCGCCGTGCGGAGGCCGGCGCGTGAGAGCTTGATGGCGTCGGCGACGGTCTTGACCGCCTCCAGCTGGCCGAAGACCACGTGAGCCAGCTCGTGCTCGAGACTCTTGAGCTGATCCTTGTCGCTGGTGGAGACCTGGCGCGGGGGGATCTGCGCCATCTTCGCGACGATGGACTCGACGTCGGCCTGGGTGACGGCGTAGCCCTTGCCGTGCGCCAGCTTCCCGGCGGCGCCGGACTCGTCCATCAGATCGATGGCCTTGTCGGGGAGCTTCTTGTCGCGGAGGTACTTGGCGGCGAGCGTGGCGGCGGCCTCGATCGCGTCCTCCTGGTACGTGACGCCGTGGAACTCCTCGTAGCGGGGCTTGAGCCCCTCGAGGATGCGCCGCGTCTCCTCCACGCTGGGCTCGCCGACCTCGATCTTCTGAAAGCGGCGGGCGAGCGCGGAGTCGCGCTCCAGGTGGCTGCGCATCTCCTGGAAGGTCGTGGCGCCGATGCAGCGCAGGCGACCGGAGGCGAGAGCCGGCTTGAGGAGGTTGCCAGCGTCCATGGTGCCGCCGCTGGTGGCGCCGGCACCGATGATGGTGTGGATCTCGTCGATGAAGAGGATGGAGTGCGGCTTCTCTTCCAGCGCCTTGAGGACGGCCTTGAGGCGGTTCTCGAAGTCGCCGCGGAAGCGCGTGCCCGCGACCAGCGCGCCCATGTCGAGCGCGAAGACCACCGCCTCCTTCAGCGCCTCCGGCACCTCGCCGTCGACGATCTTCTTCGCCAGACCCTCGACGATCGCGGTCTTGCCGACTCCAGCGTCACCCACCAGGAGGGGGTTGTTCTTCCTCCGCCGCGCCAGGACGTGGATGGTCCGCTCCACCTCGGCCAGGCGGCCGATCAGCGGGTCGATGCGCCCGGCCTTCGCCTCCTCGTTGAGGTTCTGGGCGAAGGCGGCCAGCGGGTCCTTGGGCTGGGCGGGGCCACCCTCCACGTCGGGGTCCTCGGCGCCGCCAGGGCCTTCGCCCATCGCGCCGGGGCCCGTCCCGTCCTTCGAGATGCCGTGGGAGATGAAGTTGGTGACGTCGAAGCGCGACATGCCCTGCTCGGTGAGCAGGCTGGCCGCCGCCGAGTCGCGCTCGGAGAAGATGGCCACGATGACGTTGCGGCCCTTCAGCTCTTCCTTCCCCGAGGACTGGACGTGGCTCGCGGCCCTGCCGACCACCCGCTGGAAGCCGAGGCTCAGGCTGGGCGAGTCGTAGATGTACTCCGGGAGCGACTCCAGATCGTCGTCCAGGTAGCTCTCCAGCCGCTTCTTCAGCGCGGCCACGTCGGCGCCGGCGGCCTTCAGCACGTCCGCCGTCTCACCGTCGAAGAGCAGCGCGAAGAGCAGATGCTCGACGGTCACGTACTCGTGCCGTCGCCTCTGCGCCTCGCGCGTGGCGAGCGCAAAGGCGACCTCGACCTCGGGGCTGATGCGCATGTCGTCCTGGGCTCCCTCTACTCCGGCTCACTGGTGACGAGCAGCGGTTGACCCTGCTTCTTGGCGTACGCGAGCGTCTCCGCCACCTTGGTCTCGGCGACGTCGCGCGAGTAGATGCCGGCCACCCCGGACCCCTTGTGGTGAACGCTCAGCATGATCGCTGTCGCCTCCGTCTCGGTCCGGTGGAAGAACTTCATCAGTACCTCGATGACGAACTCCATCGTGGTGTAGTCGTCGTTGTGGAAGAGGACCTTGAAGCGCCGGGGCTTCTGGGTCTTCTGCTTGCGCTCGACCGCGACGCTGCCGTCCTGGTCTTCCTTCTCGTCCGGACCCGCCATCGCTCGTCTTCGTCCCTGGTCCCGCCGAGGCTGGGGGTCCACGGGGGCGGAGCCCCCGGGTGTGTTTTGTGTCCGCCGATGCCTTTGCGCAAGGACCGTTCCGTCAGCTGCACGTCGCTTCAGCTGCCCAGCAGGGGCGCGCTGGCGGAGGGCGCCGGCGCGTCGGGCGGGGGCGGCTGCACGCTGATGGGCTGGATGTCCCATATCTCGCGGGCATACTCGAGAATGGTGCGGTCGGAGCTGAAGCGCCCCATGCGGGAGATGTTGCGCCCCGCGCGGTGTGACCAGTCATCCTCGTCGCGGAAGGCCGTCTCCACGTCGCGCTGGATCGCCTCGTAGGGAGCGAAGTCGGCGAGGGTCATGTACTCGTCGTAGCCGAGCCAGTGCTCGACCAGCGGCCGGAACAGGTCGGGCTCGTCGGGGCAGAAGTAGCCGCTCTTCAGGAGCTCCAGCGTCTCCGCCAGGAGGGAGTCGCCCTCGGCGAACGACGCGCCGTGGCGCCGCTCGTGGCAGAGCCTCTGCACCTCCTCGGCGGTGTGGCCGAAGAGGAAGAAGTTGTCGGCGCCCACCGCGTCGCGGATCTCGATGTTGGCGCCGTCCAGCGTGCCCACGGTGAGGGCACCGTTCATGGCGAGCTTCATGTTGCCGGTGCCGGACGCCTCCATCCCCGCAGTGGAGATCTGCTCCGAGAGATCGGCTGCAGGGATGATGCGCTCGGCCAGGCTGACCCGGTAGTTCGGAAGGAACGCGATGCGGATGGCGCTCTGGCGGCGGTCGCGGTTCACCACGTCGGCGATGGAGTGGATGAGCTTGATGATGAGCTTCGCCTTGCGGTAGCCGGGCGCCGCCTTGGCCGCGAGGATGATGGTGCGAGGATGCACGTCCTCCCCCCGCTTGGCGCGCAGGTAGAGGGCCACGGCGTGCAGCACGCACAGGTGCTGCCGCTTGTACTCGTGGAGGCGCTTGATCTGCACGTCGAGGATCGAGTGCGGATCGATGCGGACGTCGATCGTCTCCTCCACCAGGGGGCGCAGCGCGTCCTTGTTGGCGCTCTTGATGGAGCGCAGCTCGGCGCGCAGCTCGGCGCTGAGCAGGTGCGGCTCCAGCGCCGACAGGCGGTCGAGGTCCGTGATCCAGGCGTCAGTTCCCAGCGTCCTCGTGATGAGGCCGGAGAGGCGGCGGTTGCACGCGTGGAGCCAGCGGCGGGGCGTCACGCCGTTGGTCTTGTTGTTGAACCGCTCCGGGTAGAGCTCGTTGAAGTCGCGCAGCAGGTTGGCCTTGACCAGATCGCTGTGCAGCTTGGCGACGCCGTTGACCGAGTGCGACCCGACCACCGCCAGGTGCGCCATGCGCACATGGGGGGTGGGCCCCTCCTCGATGATGCTCATGCGCTGCATGTGACCTCCGCCCAGGGGGAAGAAGTCGATGACGTCGCGCAGGAAGCGGCGGTTGATCTCGGCGATGATCTCGGCGTGCCGCGGCAAGAGGCGGCGGAAGAGGTCGAGCGGCCAGCGCTCCAGCGCCTCCGGCAGGAGGGTGTGGTTGGTGTAGCCGAAGGTGGCGACCACCTGCCGCCACGCCGGCTCCCACGGAACGCCGTGCACATCGACCAGCACCCGCATGAGCTCGGCGATGGCGACCGCGGGGTGGGTGTCGTTCAGCTGGATCGCGACCTTCTCCGAGAAGCGGGTGAAGTCGGGGTGGCCCTTGCGGAAGCGCCAGACGATGTCGTGGATCGAGCAGGCGACGAAGAAGTACTCCTGCTGCAGGCGCAGCTCGCGGCCGCGCTCGAAGCTGTCGTTCGGGTAGAGGACCTTGGAGATGACCTCGGAGGCGTTCTTGCGCTCGACGGCGGCGAGGTAATCACCCTCGTTGAAGAGGGCGAAGTCGAACTCCTCGCTGGCGCGCGCGGCCCACAGGCGCAGGGTGTTGATGGTGTTGGTGCGGTGACCGGCGATCGGGGTGTCGTAGGGGACGCCCAGCACGTGGGATTTCGGCTCCCAGTGGACGCGGAAGCCGCCCTTGGCGTCCGGGACGTGCATCGTCGTCCCCCCGAAGCCGACCGGCACCGTGTACTCGGGGCGGCCGATCTCCCAGGGGTTGCCGAACTTGAGCCACTCGTCGGCGCGCTCGACCTGGTAGCCGTTGCGGATGGCCTGCTCGAAGATGCCGAACTCGTAGCGGATGCCGTATCCCTGGCCGGGCAGGCCGAGCGTCGCCATCGACTCGAGGAAGCACGCCGCCAGGCGGCCCAGGCCGCCGTTGCCGAGGCCGGCGTCCGGCTCCTGCTCGGCGAGGTCGTCGAGGTCGGCTCCCATGTCGCCGAGGACCTTCTTCACGTCGTCGTAGATGTCGAGGGCCTGCAGGTTCGCCACCAGCGCGCGCCCCAGGAGGAACTCGGCCGACAGGTAGTAGGCGCGCTTGACGTCGCTCGCGTAATACGTGCGCTGAGTCTCGATCCACCGCTGGACCAGGCGATCGCGCGAGGCGAGCGCGAGGGCGAAGAAGCGGTCGAACTTGGTCGCGGTCGCCGGGTCCTTGCTGCGCGTGAAGCGGATGTGATCGTCCAGATCGCGGCGCAGGGAGCGAAGGTCCATGCCGATGCGCGCATCGTGGAGGCGCAGGCTCGGGGGTGACTGGCTCATAGGCGCGGGAACCTAGCAGAAAGAAGCCCGGCGACGGCTCAGGTCGACCCTCGTCGCCAGCCCGTCCCATCGGCGAAGGTTCTGGCGACGGCGTAGACGCCGCACGGGCAGTGGAAAAATCGAGGCGGAACCCGGCGAGGCCGGTCAGCGGCGGGAGCGAGGCGGTGCCGCGCTGACGTTGAAGCCAGCACGCGCCGCGATGGCCTGGATGGCGCGCAGCATCTGGGCGAAGTCGAGCGGCTTCCGGAGGAAATCGCGGACGCCCGACGCAAGGAGGCGGCGATGGCGGCCCGCGTCGAGGGGTGCGCAGACAGCCACCAGGTGCGGCGTCCTGCCGGCGGCGCGGCGGATGTGCTCAGCCGCGACGCCGGAGGAGGCCATCGAGCGCGCTCGATCGCGCGCACCTCACCTCGTCCTCTACGACCCGTCGACGTTCGGCGTCGACAGCCTCGACGCGGCTGAGCA